>DATLSB010000123.1:0-20050 GCA_035534415.1 Candidatus Dormiibacterota bacterium
CGCATCGCGGGAAAAGTGCTCACCATCCGGCTTGGCGTGGGAGAGCCGCCGCCAGGCGTTCCGCGCCATATCGGCACCACCGCGATTGAGGCCGCGCAGCCCGGCGACATCATCGTGGTTGAGCAGCGCAGCGGCTTGAACGCCGCGGCGTGGGGCGGAATCTTGTCGCGCGGCGCGAAACTCCGCGGCATCGCCGGAACCATAGCCGAAGGTCCGGTGCGCGACGTGGACGAAGCTCGCGAAGTTGATTACCCAGTGTATGGACGAGGCGCAACCTGCTGCACCGCCCGCGGCCGCATCGTCGAACTTGCCAACAATCAGCCCATTGTCGTCGGCGATGTCAACGTAAAGCCCGGCGATTACGCCATCGCCGATTCGAGCGGCGTGGTTTTCATCGCCGCCGAAGAAGCCGAACGCGTAATCGCAGCAGCCGAAAACATCGCCGCCCGCGAAGCCGCCATAGCCAAAGCCTTGCTCGATGGCGAACCGATCACCAAAGTGATGGGCGCAAATTACGAAAATATGCTGCGGCGCTGAACACCGCCGTTAAGGAAATTCTCTTGCCCAATCCCGATAGCGCCGTTGAACGCGCCAGCAAGCTCGACACCACCAACATAAGCGACGCGCTCGACCGCCTCGGCATCGCCGGACAGTGCCTTGGCATCAAACCGCGCGATCCGCGCTTTCGCCTCACCGGACGCGCCTTCACGCTGCTGTACGGTCCGATCGGCAAGCCGGCTGGCACCGTCGGCGACTTCGTTGACGACGTCCCTCCCGGCGCGGTCATCGCGATTGATAATGGCGGACGCGAAAACGCCACCGTCTGGGGCGATATCCTCACCGAGATCGCCCATCGCCGCGGCATCGCCGGCACGGTGATCGATGGCGCTTGCCGCGATACGGCTCTCTGCCTCGAGCTCGGCTATCCCGTCTTCAGCCGCAGCTATTCCATGCGTACGGGAAAAGATCGCGTGCAGCTCGAAGGCACCGATGTGATCGTCAATATCGGCGACGCGCGCGTCGCTCCTGGAGACATTCTGCGCGGCGATGCGGATGGCGTCATCGTGATTCCTCGCCAGCACGAAACCGAAGTTCTCGCTGCTGCCGAGGACATTTTCGCCAAAGAAGAAGCCATCCGCCAAAGCATCCGCGCCGGAAAGCGCCTCGATGAAGCGCGCAAGGAACTCGGGTATCATCATCTGCAGACGAAACGCTCGTAGCGCTGAGGCAACGCTTCGCCGCGCTCAAACTAACGCGTAGCCATTTCACCGGAATGCCCGCACAATCCCACTCCAACGCCGAAACAACACACCGCATTCTCGTAGGCCCGGCCGGCTGGTCGTATCCCGATTGGAACGGAATACTCTATCCAACGCATCGCCCGCGCGGCTTTCACGAAGCCACATATCTCGCGCAGTTTTTCGACACCATCGAGATCAACACATCGTTCTACAATCCGCTGCGCCCAGAATTCGCCGCGCAGTGGATCGAGCGCGTCGCCGGCAATCCAAATTTTCTTTTCACCGCCAAATTGTGGCAGCGCTTCACACATGAAACCGGCGCAACCGTTCAGGACGAAGCAGCCGTCCGCGCCGGCTTTGACGTGCTGCGCGGCGCGAACCGCCTCGGTGCCGTTCTGCTGCAGTATCCGTTTTCATTCCACCACACACCCGAAAATCTCGATCGCCTGAAGCTCACGCTGAAAATTTTCAGTGACTATTCGCTAGTCGTGGAAGTGCGCCACTCGTCATGGGTCGTTCCCGACTTTTTTCACTTCCTGCACGAACGCCGCGTCGGCTTCTGCAATATCGATCAACCTCTGATCGGGCGCTCTGTGAAACCGGGGGAGCGCGTGACTTCAGCTCTCGGATACGTGCGGCTCCACGGCCGCCGCTACGACACGTGGTTTAGCGACGATCCCGATCTCCCGAGTCACGAGCGCTACAACTATTTGTATTCGCAGCAGGAGCTCGAACCGTGGGTGAAACGCATTCGCCATGTTTCGGCAGGGACGGAGACAACATTCGTGGTGGCCAACAATCACTTCGAAGCCAAAGGCGTGGTCAATGCCCTGCAACTGATCAATATGCTGAGCGGCGAGAAAGTGAAAGTTCCGGAGACGCTGCGCCATCGCTATCCGCAGCTCGAAGCCATCGCCAACGAGCCTTCCGCCGAGCCAACGCTTTTCCCGCTGCCTCCGCCTTGATTTTCCTGCACACACAGGCTATTTTCCCCGCCGCGAGGCAGCAGCCCAGGCAGAGCGAAAAATTGGGCGCACTTCCGCGAGGTCTCGGCGCTACCCTCGATTTCGTTGTCGGATTTAGCTACTTCTTGAAGAGGTTTTCGAACGCCTGCCGCGCATCGGTGGGCCTGGACGCTGAGATCGTGGCCGGAACCGCAGTTCTCACCGCCGCGTAGGTGACTGGCGACGTATCCTTTTCAACCGTCACGCGGAACTCGAAGAACTTGCAGTTATTCTTGGCGTCTTTCTTCGTGATCCGCTCCGGGATTGGCTGCGTGCACTCGAACTGCCTGCCCGTGTCGAAATGCACGCATTGCTTGCAGCTATGCATCTCGGCTTGGCACCGCGGGCATTTGCCATTGGCATCGAATCCCGGCGCAAGCGCCGCGCCGCAACTCGAGCAACGCGCCCTCATCACCGTGGCAACCATCCGCGGCGTCCGCGGCCCGAGCAAATCCTGCTTCGGACGCGGCGCTGGCTCGTTGGGGCGATCCGCGCGGTTCCGCTTCTTGTCTTCGGGATCACGGTCGCGGTAACCCCTCTGCTTATACTTCCGCTCCATGGACACCTCCTGGGGGATGTTCCATCATACCCCTAAATCCTTACAATTCACTCGTACCTTCACAACTGTGTGCTAGCAGCACACGGCTGCAAATCTCTTCCCGATTCAATTTGCTTTCGCTTAGCTCCGGGCGGCCTCTGATCGATGGGCCCAGTGTTTTGAGAGACCTTCCAAACTCAAATCCGGTTGCAAAAATTTTTGCGGTTGTCCGAAACCAGCCACGGCGCTCTCAGCGGCCAGGTAGCCGCTCCGTACAGCGCCCTCCATCGTGGCCGGCCAGCCGGTGCGCGTCCAGTCGCCCGCCAAATAAAAATTCTTCACGCCGATATCTTGCGCGGGCCGCCAGCGGTCCACACCCGGCTCGGGAGAAAACGTCGCATGAACTTCCTTAATCACGGTGGCTTTCACAAGCTGAGCGTCACGCGCGGCCGGCAGCACCTCCAGTAATTCGCGGCGGCATAGGTCGATAATGTCTTGTCTCGAACGAGGCACCAGATCATACGAGGCGCTGATCACCGATTGCAAGTATTGCGTTTCGCGGCCTTCTGTTGAATGGGACGCGCGACCCGAGCCGTTTGATTCACTTCGATACAGCATTGACTTATTAAAAATCCATTGGGTCGTATGATCGAGCAACGTCAAGAACGGCTCCTTCATTACCTCACGATCGAACCAGAAATGCACTCCGGTGATGGGCGCAGTTTTGATCCGGCAAATCCCGCTGAGCGGCCCGCTCGCCTCGCTTAGTTCTCTGGGGACTATCCCCTGCAGCGCGTCGTGAGGCACCGCGGCGATGCACGCATCCGCTGCCACTTCCGACCCGTCTTCCATCACAGCGCATTCGAACCGTCCCTCGCACAGGCGAATCTCGCGAACTCCGGCGCGGAGTTTCACTTCCCCGCCTCGCCGTTCAATGGCGGCTCGGCAGCCCTCGTATAAGTCGGCAAGCGGCACGGACGGGATGCCCACGCGATAGCCGCCCCGGCTGCCAAGGAACGCCTTCCAGAAAACCTCGATCCCGTAGCGAGCGTCCGTGCGATCCAGCTCTTCATCGAGCGCGCTCACCAACACCACCCGCCAGAATCGCTCGATCGCTCCACGCGTCTGCTTCATGCGCTGGAGCCAGGCGAGCATCGAGATGCCCTCGATATCCGGAGGCGAACCGCCCGAGCGCGCAATCGCCAGCAAAGCGTTGGCTATGCCACGCTTGTCCGCGAATGATAAGGCCCCGAAAAACAAAAACGACGTGGCCATATGCAGCGGCGGCGGCAGAAAAGCAGAGGCTTCCATCGTGGAGCGCCGTCCCTGCTTGTCGACGAAATACAGCCGGTCGTAAAAGCGGATCTTCGATTCCGCTCCGGCGCGCCTGTAAAAATCGGCCAGATTTGTGCAGCAGCCCAGCGTCACGTGTTGGCAATTGTCCACTTCGCTGCCATCGGGCAGCGTATAGGATGTGGCGCGCCCGCCCAGGTGGGGACGCTTCTCGAACAAGCGGACCTGGAGGCCCGCGTCAGCCAGCGCGGCGGCGCAGGACAGTCCCGCCAGTCCGCCGCCGATCACTAGAACGCTTTGCGAGGGCATCCTTTTTCCACCAGTTGCTCATTCCTGCCGTCAGTAAATATTGCAGTTTTTCCGCGCTCGATAGCGACACGCGCCCGGAGAATACGTCAAAGCCGCGCTCTTCGATGCGCGCCAGCAGCGTGCTATACGTCCGAACCAGAGCCCACAAAGTCGCGCGGCTATCGGAATCCACCTGCCGCACCAGCGGAGCGCCTTCCTGGTACAAGCGCCACGCGCGATCCGCTTCGAATTCCAGCAAATTCCGCAGCTGCGCGGTCATCGGCCCGCGCAGATTCTCGTCGCGCAACCCGAACTTCGCCAGATCCTTCTGCGGCAAATAGACGCGCCCCATTTCGTAATCGCTCTTCACGTCGCGGATGATGTTGGTCATCTGGAACGCCAGTCCCAGCCGCTCGGCCAAATCCGGTGCATGCGGATCGCGGAAACCGAAAACGTGCAGGCAGGTAAGCCCGACCGTTCCCGCTACCCGGTAGCAATATTCCGCAAGCCGATCGAACGTGGCGTAGCGCACGATGGTCAAATCCATCTCCGCGCCCAGAATCAAATCGTGAAAGTAGCGCGCCGGCATTTCGAAGCGCGACATCGTGTCAGCAAGCGCCGGCAGAATCGCGTGCCCCTCGGTGCGTCCTGCGGCCGCTTCGTCGAGTAGCGCACGCCAGCGCGCCAATCCGCGCCGCTTCGATTCCAGGTCGCCAGCTTCATCGGAAACATCGTCTACCAGGCGCATGAACGCGTAGAGCGCGCACAGCGCATTGCGCTTATCCCGCTTCAATCCGTAAAATGCCAGATAAAAGTTGCTGTGCGCCGCCCGCGCGATACGATTGCACTCGGCGTATGATTCGGCAAGCGCTTGCGGATCAGAGACTCGCGGGACCAGGTTCGTGGCGGCGCCAGTCACGCCCATTTCCGCTCGATGGCGCGGCCGTTCTTTTCTTCGTGGAATCAGCTTCGCGCCAAGAGCCCCAACCAGCAACCGCACCTTCGCAGCCTTTGTCAGGGCAGGTCGATGCTGCAGGGTGTTGTAGCCAGATTTCTCGATGGCATCGAGAATCGCCATTCCACCGCGACTAAACAGTTCGATATCAATTCGCAGATTCGCGTCAACCACCCGCGCCAGCGGTAATCCGGCCACGAACATCCCGCGCGCTCGCGCGATCAGTTCCTTCATCAGCGCCACATAGCGCTGGTCAAACCGGCGCTCGACAATCTCGCGATCCGTCAGCCCGTGCGCCGTAAGCGCTTCGATCGGAATATAAACCCGGCCCTTTTCCAGATCGCGCGACACGTCCTGCCAGAAATTCGCCAGCTGTAACGCCGTGCACGTATAGTCCGAAAGACGCTGCCGCTCCTCGTCGCGATAGCCGCAGAGATACAACACCAGCCGTCCCACGGGATTCGCGGAGTAGACGCAATAATCGAGCACGTCGTCCCACGTGGCGTAGCGCGAAACGGTCTGATCCTGCCGAAACGCGCGCAGCAAATCCACGAACGGCTGCACCGGAATATCTTTCGCGCGAATCGTTTCGCCGAGCGCGATCAACACCGGATGCGAAGGCGTGCACTCCGGCTCGTAAATCTTCCGCAAATCCTCTTCCCACGCATCCAGCAGCGCGAGCGAGCGCGTGTGATCCGGCACTTCATCGCCCAGATCATCCGACCAGCGGCAGTACGAATACACGTTGTAAAAATGCTGGTGCAGCTCGCGCGGCAACAGCCACGAGACCACATTGAAATTCTCGTAGTGATGCGTCGCCAGCCAGCGCGTATAGCGCTGCGCTTTCGCCGCGCTGCATCCTTGCGGCGGCAGATTTTTGGCGATCTCGAGCTCAGGAGTCGCTAGCATTCTAAATGTGAAGCGAGCTTCCGCTTCGTATCGATCGAAACGATCGCTCAAGCGCGGACCGATGAAAGTCGCCGGTTAAGGAATCACAGCCGTCTTCAGCTCGCCATTGCGATTCTTCATCTGCTGGAATACGTTTGGCAGTTCCGCGAGCGGCGCTTCCCCGGTGACGAAGTCGGCCGCGCGAACCTCTCCGCGTACAATCGCGTCGAGCGCCTCGCGAATGAACCGCGGCGTGTGATGAAAGCTCGACTTGATAGTCACCTCAGAATAATGCAGTGCCGTGGGGTCGATCTTCACTTCCGTGCCGCGCGGGCATCCGCCAAAGAGCTGCACTGCCCCGCCCTTGCGCACCATCGCTAGCGCCCACTGCCAGGTTTCCGCCCGTCCAACCGCTTCGATCACGGCGTCCGCGCCGTGACCGCCCTCGGTCAGTTGCTTCACCAGAGTGATGGGGTTCTCAATCTCCGCCACGTCGAACGTGGCGATCGCTCCCAGCCGTTCTGCGGCGCGCATCTGGCTCGGCCGTTTTCCCACCGCGATCACGCGCGCTCCGCGAACCGAAAGCATGCGAATGAAGCCCAGGCCAATAGGGCCGCAGCCAATCACCACAACCGTGTCGCCCGGATGGATGCTCGTTTCATGGATGCCACGCAGCACGCAGGCCAGCGGCTCCACCAGCGCCGCATCCACGAATGAAACGTTATCGGGAATTTCCAACAAGTTGCGGCGAACGATGCGTCCGGGAATGCGGATATATTCCGCGTACGCGCCGTTGTTGAATAGCAGATCCTCGCACAGGTTCGGCTGTCCCTTGCGGCAATAAAAGCACGTTTCGCACGGCGCGGAATTCGACGGCACTACGCGCATGCCCTTGCGCACGCCTCCATTCACGGCGCTGCCGGTCTCTTCGATCACTCCCGCGAGTTCGTGGCCAAAAAGCGCCGGCGGCTGGATCATCCGTTCGTGAAAGCCCTGCTTCCACACCTTCAGATCGGTGCCGCAGGTGAGCGCCACGTGCACGCGTACCAGCACGTCGTCTTCACCTAATTTGGGGATATCGACGTTTTCAACTTTTACGTCTTCGCGGCCGTAGAGAACCGCCGCCCTCATGTGCCCGTTCGTATTCGATTTGCTCATTCGTGAATGATCACAATTTTCAGGGTATCGCCCTTCGGATGCGCCGCCAAGTCCAGCGCCTCGGAGATGCGTTCAAGCGGAAAACGGTGTGAGATCGTGTCGCGGACCGGCAAGCGTCGCTCGAAAACGAGCGTTGCGGATTCGGCCTGGTCATCCACGGAAGCGCTATAACTTCCTAGAATTTCCCGTTCTTCCACGCCAATCGCGGCGGCCGGGAACCCAAGCTGCAGCACGGGATCGTTGTGCGCAAAAAGCAGCACGCGCCCTCCCGGACGGGAAATCGCCAGCGCTTCAGGAACGAGCGACGGATTCGGTGCGGCAAGAATTACCACATCCGCGCCGCGGCCGTCCGTGCGGCTGCGCATTTCTTCGGTCAAGTCGGTGCTGCGCGGATCAAACGCTTCGATCGCTCCGAAGCGCACGCTGGCGGCCCGGCGAAAATCCATCGGATCGCTGGTGTAAACCTTCGCGCCTTCCAGCGTCGCAAGCATTCCGACCAGCATCCCAATCGGCCCCTGGCCAATCACCAGCACCGTTTCGCCCCCGGCCACGCGCGCCTTGCGCACCGCTTTCAACGCGGTGTTTACCGGCTCCACGAACGTTGCTTCCTCAAACGTGACGTCGGGAGGCAGCGCCATCATCCCGCGTTCCACAATCCACGGCATGGAGCGAACGTATTGCGCGAAGCCTCCGCCGCTAGGATCAAATCCAGCAGTGAGGCCCGTTTTCTTGTATCCCGCGCATTGAGAGAAAAACTTGTGCCCGCAATAGAAGCAGTTGCCGCAAGGAATGTGATGAAAGCTGACCACGCGGTCGCCGGGCTTAAACTTCGTAACGCCGCGGCCAACATCCACAACGGTTCCCGCCAGCTCATGCCCGAAAATCTGCGGCGGCTTCACAAAACCGTGATGGATTTTCTTTGTGTCCGTGCCGCAAATTCCGCACGCCGCCACGCGGAAAAGCACCTCGCCCGGACCGATTTGCGGAATCGGCACTTCTTCGACGATCACGCGGCCTTCCCCACGATACACTCCCGCCTTCATGCGCCTGGGTTGGTGAGCGGCTTCGTGCGATTCCACTTGTGCGATGGTGTGCGACATTCCTGTACGTGAACCTCTTTTTTTATCAACGCTGTGAAGCGGCTCTTCCCTCCAGCCCCGTACCGGCAGCGGCGAGCTTCTCAACGTATCGATCGAGAAACGAAGCGAGCTCCGTAGCCGCGGCTTTCGCCGATTGCCCCAGCTTCATTACCGCCCCAATCGACTGCGGATGCTTCGCCACCTGCGCCAGCACCAGCGGCATGCTGATGCGCCCTTCTTCAGTAAAAACGCCGGTCATATCGAACGGCAACTCCTCGTCCGCCAAATCGCTGATGGCGCGAACCGCAATCGCCGGCACTCCGCGGCGGCTCGCCTCAGCTAAAATCACAAAGCTCTCCATATCAACCGCGTCGGCGCCCGCGCCCAGGTGCTTTTTCTCGATGGCTTTTCCAATCACGCGCCCTGCCGTATGAAATCGCTCCACCGGCGTAGCTCCGCACTCCGCGGCAAACGAATACAAAGCTTCGCTGCTCTGCAGCAAGGCGCCCGGATCCGCGGCATCAATGTCCCCTGAGCGAACTTCCCGCGCCGCCAGCACCTGCCCGATCCGATAGCTAGGCTTGAGCGCGCCAGCCAGCCCGGATGAAATGCAAAAATCCATCGTCTCCGGAGTCGGTTGCAGCGCCAGCGAGATCGCCGCGGCAGATGGCCTTGGTCCGGCCCCGGTGAGCACCACTGTTACCTGCGCTCCGGCGATTTCGGCCGCGTAACTTTCCGGCGCCGCAATCTGCGTCGGGTCGGGCGGCACCGGTCGAAATCCGCGCCGGTCTCGCCATGGCTCGAACTCGTTCTCAATCGCAAATGTGACCAGGATTCGCACAATCGCCGCTAGGCAGCCTCCGCGTGAACCTTCGATTTCGCCAACGTACCATTGCGCGTGTAGCCGTGTTCTCGATACCAATCCACCGCGCGCCCAAGCGCCGATTCCACCGGCCCTGCAGCGAAACCCAGTTCCCTTTCCGCTTTTCCCGTGGCCACGAACATTCGGTGGCGCGACATTTTCACGCCCTCAATCGGAATGCGCGGATCGCGTCCCACCAGCCGCGAAAACCACTCGTCCGCATATCCAGCGGCGAGCGCCACGGCATGTGGCAGCCGCACCCGCGGAGCGCTACGCCCGGTTAACTTCGCCAGTGCCTCCAGAATCTGCTTCAGAGTCATATTCCGCCCTCCGAGCAGGTAGCGCTCGCCGGGGCGGCCTTTTACGGCGGCAAGCAAATGCCCCGCGGCCACATCTTCCACGGCCACCAAATTCAATCCCGTATCCACGTACGCGGGCATTTTGCCATTTAGAAAATCAACGATAATGCGCCCCGTCGGCGTGGGCTTCCAATCGCCCGGCCCCACGGGAGTCGTCGGGTTCACGATCACCACGGGCAGTCCAGCAGCCGCAGCTTTCTTAGCTTCCTCTTCGGCTAGAAATTTCGAACGCTTGTAGTGACCGATCATCTGATCGACTGTGGCCGGCGCGGACTCATCCGGCAAAGCCTCATGCGGCCCAGTTGGCTGCGACACCGCTATGGTCGCCACGGTGCTGGTATATACGATGCGCGAAACGCCCTCGCGGGCTGCGGCTTCCAGCACCCGCCGCGTGCCACCCACGTTACTGTCGTAAATTTCGTCGGGATTGCGCGCCCACAAGCGGTAGTCCGCAGCAACGTGAAACACGCGCCGCGCGCCCTTCATCGCGCGAGTGATCGAATCCGCATCGCGCAGGTCTCCTTCCACGCGTTCCAGCGGCAAGCCATCAAGAAATTCCAGGCGGCTGGTGGAACGCACCAATACCCGCACCTGGTCGCCGGCAGCAACGAGCTGGCGGGCCACATGGCTGCCTACGAATCCGCTAGCGCCCGTGACGAGCGTGGTCATGCGATTCCATGGGCCCTATTCTTCCGGAGCGGTCCAGTAGGCGCGTCATTCCGGAGGGAGCACACTGCGCGCCGTGCTTTCGCGTGCATGTTTTCTTTTTCATCTGCTACAGGAGGGATCCGGAACCTTGGCGGATCTCGTCCGCCCCTACACGCACGCCAGAAAAGCGCGCGCGGCCCTTCTTCAAGTTATCGTAGCGCCCTAGTGCGTAGAGCGGGAAACAATTCCGGTACAGGTGATACTTCAAGTAGAACACGCACGGAAAACCCGTGCCGGTGAATTCGTCCTCGTCCCAGCTGCCGTCTTCGTTCTGATGCGCTACGAGCCAAGCGACGGCGCGCTCGGTCGCCGGGTCATTCGGACCAATCGTCGCCAGCAGTCCGATCAGCGCCCAGGCCGTCTGCGAAGCCGTGCTCTCGCCGCGCCCCTTCAGCGATTCATCGTAATAGGAAAGGATCGATTCGCCGAAACCGCCGTCCTGGTTTTGAACGGATCGCAGCCACTCAGCGGCGCGCCGGCATTCCGGCTGCCCGTTCAATCCCACGGCTTCCATCGCCCGCAGCACGCCGCTGGTGCCATAAAGATAGTTCACGCCCCAGCGCCCGTACCATGCGCCCTCGCTCGTCTGCTCACGCAGCAAAAACTGGCGCCCTCTCTGAATCCGAGGATGCGACGCAGGCCAGCCCATTTGCCCAAGGCACTCCAGAGCGCGCGCCGTCACATCCGAAGTGGAAGGATCGAGCATCGCGTTGTGGTCGGCGAACGGGATATGATTCAGGAATTGGCGATTGTTTTCGTGGTCGAACGCTCCCCACCCGCCATCGGAATTCTGCATGCTGACAAGCCACGCCAGCCCGCTGCGAATCGCGCCGCGCAACGGCTCAGGTTGTGGATCGGCCACGCGCCAGAGCGCCATCAACACAAACGCCGTGTCGTCCACATCCGGATACCAGTCGTTTCGAAACTCGAACGCCCACCCGCCCGGAGGTCCCTTGCGATTCTTCACCTGCCAATCGCCCGGCCCCAGGATTTGCTTTTCCACCAGCCAGCGCGAAGCTTTCACCAGCGCAGAATGTGCCGGATCAATTCCCGCTTCCTCCAGCGAAACCATGGCGATCGCCGTGTCCCATACCGGCGAAATGCACGGCTGCATACGAATCCCATCTTCGCCCTCGATCTCGTAGCTCTCCAGGTATCGCAGCTCGCGCGCCAGCAGCGGGTCGGTGGTATCGGAGCCTTCGGCGAGCATCGCGAAAATCGAGTTGGTCATGGCCGGGAAAATCGTCGCCAGCCCCTCGCTCCGTTCCAGCCGCTCCATGGTCCACTTGTGCGCTCGATCGAGCGCCGTGCGACGGAACGGCTTCCACGGCGACCGTTCGTACAACTTCAGCCCGCGGTCGAGCGCCAGGAAAACGTTCTTCCAAGACACGCCCCGCGCATCCCACGAGAGCGAGCGCGGTTTCGCGCCGGGACGCGTGAAAAGCTCGTCCACAGTAACTCCCGCCGGCAGACGCCAATCCGGCCGCAGCGCGTAGACGATCGAAAGCGGAATCACAATGCCGCGCGTCCATGACGACATTTCAAAAATGTTCAGCGGAAACCACGCAGGCATCAGCATCATTTCCGGCGGAATCGCCGGAGCCATGCTGCCATCGATCGCGCCTGCCATCGCCAGATACAAACGTACGTAAGAGTTGGTGGACTCCAGCCCGCCCAACTCATGAACTCTCTTCCGCGCAAGCTGCATGTGGGGAGCAGACGCAGGATCGCCCGCGATGCGCAGCGCGACCCATGCTTTTACGGTCGCGTTCAGCTCTGAAGGTCCGCCCTGGAAGATATTCCAGCCACCATCGGAAAGTTGCCGCGCGCGGATATAGCCCGCCAGCTTCGCCACTTTCGGCGAGTCCATCTGGCCAGTTATGTGCAGAAAATAGATGTAATCGGATTCAAGCGTGGTATCAGCTTCCAGTTCGCCCCACCAGAAGCCATCCGCATGCTGAGCAGAAAGCAGCCAGCGCACGGCACGCGAAACGGCTCGCTCCACTGGTGATTCGTGCTGTCGCTGCGGTACTGCTGCGGCGCCCGGACCGGAAAACCTTTTGTCCAAGCGCAGACTCGCTTCTGGCGTCATCAGCCCCTCAGATATCTGCGTGTAGTGCAACTACGGTAAGCCTCATCGACTGCACCCCTGCTGGTATTAATACAAACACCCGATGAGTTCGCGGCCTGCGATACGGACCCTGGATCGGCAGATCCATAGGTAATTCCAGAGCGTCTCGTAAGCCGGGCTTCACCCAATCTCCCGCAATTACAGCTACTTACAGAGCCCTCACCATTATTATCGAGCGGAATTTGTCTAGGGTCAACCAAAAACACGCTCGGTCATACTGGCAACTTCGATGCACAGCTGCCCGGGCGCGATGCCTCGGAATACCGTCGAGATGTACCAATTGAAAAAGGGGCTGGCCGAAGTGCTCCGGGTGTTGATACAGCACCCGCGGAAACCAGGTGATGTATCGAGAAATAGCCTGGGCTTCTTATTCGTCGCCGCGCTCTAGCGTCCGTAGACGAGCGGCAAGTTCCGGCAGTCGCGCCAACCAAGCATACTGCTCCTTGAATCTCCCCAGCGGACGCGCCGGTGTGCCCCACACGGTCTGCCCTTCGCGAATCGTTTTGCCGTTCAGAACCCCTCCCTGCCCGCCCACGCGAACGTCGTCCTCAATCGTGCAGTGGTCGCCGACGCCGGCTTGTCCGCCCATCATGACCCGATCGCCAATCGTGCTGCTCCCTGAGATTCCCACTTGCGCCGCCAGGACCGAGTGCTCACCGACCCGAACGTTGTGCGCGATCTGCACCAGATTGTCGATCTTTACCTCGCGCGCGATCTCGGTGTCCTCGAGCGATCCGCGATCGATCGTCGTATTTGCGCCGATTTCGACGTCGTCGCCGATGCGCACCCGCCCAATCTGCGGAAATTTCCAGTGCCGCCCCTCGCCAAAAACGTAGCCAAATCCGTCCGCGCCGATCACCGCCCCGGAATGGATTTCCACGCGATCGCCAAGCTGCGTCCCGGCATAAAGCGTCACGCGCGGATGCAAGACACATTCGGCACCCACGCGCGACCCTCGCCCCACAAAACAAAACGCCTCAAGCCGCGAATGTGCGCCGATTATCGCGTCATCCTCAATTACAACGTAAGCCCCCACCGACGCGCTCGGAGCGATGCTCGCGCTGGGGGCGACCACAGCGGTTGCATGAATTCCCGGCACGTGAACGGCTTTCGGCACTATCCAAGCAGCTGCTTTGGCAAACGCGAGCTTGGGATCATCAGCTTCGAGAATTGTTTTGCCGGGAATGCGCGCGCCCGGACTTGCGATCACGCAGCGCGCGGCCGACGCGGCAGCTTGCGTGTAATTCTTTTCCGAGCTGGCGTAGATCAGGTCTTCAGCGCCGGCGCGCTCCGCGCTGGCCACACCCGAAATTTTCGCCTGCGGGTCGCCTTCCATCTTGGCGGCGAGATATTTTGCCAGTTCACTAACGGTGCGACTCATAGTGAAGTCTCCTTGCAAACGCAACCGCTGTCCGAAGCGATGCGCTGCGTTCGGCGAGTTACCAGATGCGAAGTTAGAACGGATAGATCGGCTTTTCTCCAGCCGGGCGCGTCTTCCATCGCTTATGCACCCAAAGCCATTGGTCCGGATGCGCGCGCACAAAGCATTCGATCACTTTCGTGAAGCGCGCCGTGTTGTCAACCACGTCGCGCTCTTCGTCTCCCGTGCGTGTAAGCTCGACGGCGGGGCCAAAGCCCAGGCGATATTTTCGGCTCTCCTCGTCCCAGCGAAGAAAACCGGGGACCACGGCGGCATCCGTTCGCAGCGCGATGCGCGCCAGCCCTGAAGTCGTCGAAGCCGGCACGCCAAAGAAATCGATAAACACGCCTTCCTCGATCACCGTGTTGTGATCGGCAAGAATTCCCACCGTGCCGCCTTCGTCCAGCACTTTCAGGATGGCGCGCGCGGCGCGATTCTTTCCGATCGGAGCATTTCCCGAAAGGCAGCGGTAGCCGTTGATCAGCGCGTCCACGCGGCGATTCGCCACCGGCCGCACCAGAAAATGCAGCGGATGCCCGTACAGCGCGTGCGCGAAAGGCGCCAGCTCCCACGCGCTCATATGCCCAGTCAAGAACAGCACGCCCTTGCCGCGAGCACGAGCCGCTTCGAAATTATCGGCCCCTTCGATCACCACAATGTTTTCAATGTTTTCAATGTTTTCGCGCGTGTATTTCGGAAATTGAGAAAACTCTCCGGCCATCCACCCCACCTGGCGAATCATGCCGCGAATCGCTTGCGACCGCTGCGCATCGGACCAATCAGGAAACGCCAGCCGCAAATTAAATTCCGCCGCCCGCCGCAGCGGCGTGCGCAGCGTGAACGCGACGCTCGCAAACTTCGCGCCGACGAATCGCGCCACACGTCGCGGGAATAGGCCAAGCGCCTTGATCCCCAGCCACGCCCCGGCGTATTCAATCCATTCGCGCATAGCGCGCCATTATGCGCGACCCTACTCTTTCGCGCTAGCATTGCGGCCAACGCCCCTTATCAGAATCCATATCCAGTGTGTCTGATTAGCGCAACGAGTCTGCAATATTTTAGAGATCGTCTTCCGCGGCTCAAACCCATCGCGCGGTGCTAGACTAAAAGGTCTTGAATAACGAAAAAAATGGGCGCCATGAACAGGGATTCACGGCGTGGCTGGTGGCTGCCGGAATCTTCCTCTGTCTGTTCGGCCAACTGGGAGCAATCGGCCTCACCGGCCCGGACGAGCCGCGCTACGCATGGATCGCCCGCGCCATGGCGCAAACGGGCGATTGGGTCACGCCGCGCCTCTATGGCCAGCCATGGTTCGAAAAGCCGATTCTCTACTACTGGGCCGCCGCTCTCGGATTCAAGCTGCACTTGTCCGCTGAGTGGGCAGCGCGACTGCCCTCCGCGTTTGCTGCTCTCGCAGCTGCAATAGGCATCGGCTGGGTCGCTGCGAAGCACTATGGCGGAAACGCAAGCTCGCTTCGCAGTCCCGTGCTTTTGGCGCCGCTAATTTTTGCCTCAAGTGTTGCGGGTATCGGATTCGCGCGCGCAGCCACTCCCGATATGCTCTTCAGCGCTTCGATAGCGCTGGCGATGGCCGCTATCGCCACTGTGTATCGCCACTCTGGCGTGCTGCGCGGCGCAACGAGCACCCAGCTTGGTCACTCACAGAGCGATTACATTCCGCTGCTGCTCTTCGGCGCATTCCTGGGGCTCGGTGTGCTCGCGAAGGGCCCAGCGGCGGTAATCATGGCCGGCGGGGCGATTTTTATCTGGGCGCTTGCTACCAAGCAGTGGCGCGCCGCATTTCGCGCGGCCCATCCGGTCGCGATCGCGGCGTTCTGCGTTGTCGCGCTGCCCTGGTACATCGTTTGCGCCTTGCGCAATCCCGACTTCCTGCACGTTTTCATCTGGCAGCACAATTTCGAACGCTATCTCACTCCGATGTTTCACCATCCGCAGCCCTTCTGGTTTTTCGGCCCGGTCGTGCTTCTTGCGCTCGTCCCGTGGACTATCTTGCTATGGCCGGTAGCGCGCGAGGGCTTACGCGTCTGGCGCGAAAAATCCTGGACGTACTCTCCCGGAGTTTTTTTCGCTTGCTGGGCGATTTTCCCGGTCGCATTCTTCAGCTTTTCGGATTCAAAGCTGCCGAGCTATATCCTTCCCGCGATTCCGCCGCTGGCGCTGATGTGCGCCATTGCCTCGGTCCGTGCGTTTCAGGAAAGTCGCGCGCTTTCGATCGAGATCGCCGGCGGCATTGGCCTCACCTGGATTGGATTGGCCATCGCCAGCTGGGTTTTCGCGCGAAAAATTTCGTGGAATGCCGCATTCCCGAATTACTCGGCGCACGACGTAACAATTGGGGGATTGGTCGCCGTCGCAGCCGCGGTTCTCTTCACGCTCGTGCTGCTGTTTTTTGGACTCGGCAAAAGAATAGGTATGGTCGCCGGCCTGTCTGCGCTAGCGGTTGTGCTCGCTCTCGAAATTGCGAACTTCCAGCTTCTTCCATCGATCGATCCGCTGTATTCCGCGCGTTATCACGCGCAATTCATGAGCCACGATTTATATCCTGATCGGATCTTCACCTATCAGCTGGCGCGTTCGTGGAATTACGGCCTGGCTTTCTACTTTCACCGTCAGTTGCCGGAGTGGCAATCAAACGACCCACGCCCTGCGCTGGTTCTCACCACTCCCGCGGGCCTTACAAAAATAACCGCCATGGGCCGCTTCCGCGGCGAACTTGACGAACCTGATAGGGGGATTCTGTACGTGCCGGCGGAAATGGCGCCGCGCTAGCGGCGAGTCGCTTTATCGCGGCACGGGCGGCACATTCTGCAGGAAAAAGCTGACGATCGCGTTCTCGTAATTCTTTCGGTCTTCATCGGACATGTCTCGATAGCGCACCCGATCGCGCAATACTTGCTTTGGATCGGGAGCCTGGCTGTATAGCAGCAGCGTGTCGTTGGCCAATTCCGGCTGGTCATCCGAGGTAACGAACAGTTTCGGAATCCCGTGGGTGCGCCCAATATTTGCGGAAGCCGGCGGCGTTAGCCGGTAGGAATAGTTCAGCATCCGGAAAATGAAATCCGACGAGCCCGCAATGTATGGCAGCGCCGTGAGCCCGGACTGCTGCACCTGAATGCGCAGCATGTCTTGCGGATCCCCGTAGACATCCGTCACCGCGAACGCCGCGATTCGCGGATCGCTCTCCGCCACTTCCAGCACGGCGTAAGCGCCCATGTCCGTGCCCCATAGACCGAAATGCTGCTTGTCCACATCGTCCCGGCCCGCCAGCGTGTTCACGGCGGATTCCAGTTCGCCCTTTTCCTTATAACCCAATGAGGTTGTTCCGGGGCTCGTGCCGTGCCCCGAAAAATCGAAGAGAAACACGTTGTATTGATGGTCCTGCAACGTTGTGACCAGGGTCAGCACGTCTCCGCGCTGCGAATCATACCCGTGGCACACCACGATCGTCGGCGCGCCGCGCAGTCCGGGGAAAAACCATCCCTCCCGCATCACCCCATTTTCCACCGGAAAGGAAAAAGTGCTGGGATGCCCCATCATCACGCCCAGGTCAAACGTCCCAGGCGTCCTCTGCGGATGAACGATCTGATAGACCAGAAAGCCGGAGATCGCCGAAACCGATACCACCACAAAAAGGATGACGGCGATGAGGAAAGACGCAAGTTTTCCGGCCCGCGCCGTTATAAAGCGCATGTGTGAGAGGAAGCCCCCTGCCCTCGCCAGGTTTCCATTCTGTTACCCAGCGCACGAAATGTTAGCATATCCACGCACGCGCGCCGGGCCGGTGCGCAGCCTGTTTCTCAATCGTACAATTGGGCTGGCAAGCGCCCGCAGTTATAATGCAGCAAAGGAATTCAATCGTCCCATGCAGATCGTGGACCTAAGACAGCTGCAATCTCGCTCTCTGGAAGGACTTTTCCAGGAAGAAGCGCGGCATTGGCTGGAAGAGTTGCGCTGGGACTACCGTCCCTCGATCGATCTAGTGCGTAAGTTCATTGATTCTCGCGCGCTCGGAGGCTATGCAGCTTCCGACAACGGCCGCCTCACCGGCTACGGCTTTTACGTCCTCGAAGATCACAAGGGATTGATCGGCGGCCTCTACGTGTCGCCACAGAACCAGCAGGAAGCGATTACCGAACGCCTCCTTAGCGAAATGCTGGCCACGCTGCGCGCCACGCCTCGCTTGGAACGCATCGAAGCGCAGCTGATGCCCTTCGGCAGCGCGCTTGATCCGAATTTCCTCGCGCAATATTTCTGCCTGCACACGCGGCAGTTCATGCTGTTGCCGCTCGATCGCGCGCAAGTTAGCAGCAAGCTCGCGTCGCCGGGATTGCGCATTGAGCCGTGGAAAGATCGCGCGATCGAGTCGGCGGCCAGGCTGATCCAACTGGCCTACGCCAATCACGTGGATAGTCAGATCAACGATCAGTACCGCACCGAAGCCGGCAGCTTGAAGTTTCTCCGCAATATCGTGCTGCTTCCCGGCTGCGGACAATTCCTGCCGGAAGCTTCGTTCCTGGCGCGGCCGGCTACCGGCGACAAACCGGTCGGGATGGTTCTGACGTCCACGGTCGCCGAAGGCGTGGGCCACACCACGCAAGTTTGCGTGATGCCCGGCTATCAGCATTGTGGCATCGGGCGCCTGCTGATGGAGCGCTCGATCGAAGCGCTGCGGCAACGAGGTTACGAATCGCTTTCGCTCACCGTCACCGCCAGCAATCGCGGCGCAGTCGAACTTTACGAACGCCTCGGCTTCCGGACCGTGAAAACCTTCGCCGCCGGCGTCTGGCAAGCCTAGCTACTTCTTGGCGCGGTCTTTCAGCAGGCCCTTCAGCTCGTCCATGAATTCTTTCACGTCCTTGAAATCGAGGTAGACGCTGGCGAAGCGGACGTATGCAACCTTGTCGAGCTTTTTCAGATGATTCATCAGCAGCTCGCCAATTTGCGACGTGGTGCGCTCGCGGTCGGGCGCCTCGCTCACGAACGCTTCGGCTTCATCCACGAGAGCTTCGAGCTTGTTCACCGCAACGGGCCGTTTTTCGCACGCCTTTAGCAGGCCCTGTAAAAGCTTTTGCCGGTCGAATTTCTCGCGGCGCCCATCCTTCTTGATCACCATGTAGGGAATTTCGTCGATGCGTTCGTAGGTGGTAAAGCGGCGATTGCATTGCAGACATTCGCGGCGTCGGCGAATCAGATCGCCTACGCGCGCCTCGCGCGAATCGACTACTTTGTCGTCCAGATGCCCGCAAAATGGGCACTTCACTGCGCGCGTTCCTTTTGCGGGATCGTGGGCGGAGTGACCGAGGCGCCGGAAACCGGGTTCTGCTCTGCTTCGGCCAGCAGCGCGGCTTCGCCGGCCCGTTCGCTATCGCGCGCGATTTTTCGCAGTTCGCCCATCGACCAGCCCTCTCGGAAAAGTAGCGGAAGTCCCACAATACAGCAGCCGGCGAATCCCAGCAGCCAAACCACGATGGAAGCCACCGCCGCAGGCTCCTTTTCTACTCCAAAAATAAGCGTAAGCACAATAAACGTGGCCGCCTGCGCGCCGCCGCCTACGGCGGGAAGCTGCACTGCCGAGCCGAAGAGTGAAAACGCGAGAACCAGCACGATTCCGCCGAGGCTAATCGCCGCGAGCGAGCCGGGAAACGCATGGATGGTCCAAAGGTAAGCCGCCCAAACCAGCGTCCAGTGCGCGATGGTATAGAACGCCAGAACGCCCAGATCACCGGCCGTGCGGATTCCGCGCAGTCCGTCGCTAAATCCTTCGAGCAGCACCGCGACTTTCTCACGCCAGCCGTGCCGCCACGATTCATGCTGCAATTTGCGCGCGAGCCAGGCCGCTCCGTGATAGCGGAAGTAGATCAGGAACCCGATGGCGACCGCCAGCCCTATCAGCAACAGCACGCCGGCCGAGCGCGCCAGCGTCACCAAATCACCTCCGCGCCCGGCCATGTGCCATGATTTGAAAAGCAAAAGCGCGAGACCAGCGATCAGCGCGGCGGCCGCCATGTCGAACACTCGTTCGAGCACGTACACGCCGAACATTCCCGGCATTGAAAGCGAGCTTTTCCGCGCGATCAGCACCGGACGGATCGGCTCGCCCGCGCG
>DATLSB010000124.1:0-3557 GCA_035534415.1 Candidatus Dormiibacterota bacterium
CTAGCACTGTATATCGATGCATCGGGAACGCTCGGGGGTTCAGGGGTCTTACTTTGGCGCCGCCCTCAGACAGCGCGGCTAGGAGAGCACGTAATATCGGATCAAATTGCCGTCCGGCTTGCGCTCGCCAATTCCGACGAATACATGGCGCGTGAGCCAGTCGTGCTTGCCGGTTTCGACTTCGAACGACGGGCAGGCGCGCAGGTAGTATTCAGAAGGGCTTACTGCCGGTCCGCCGGCGAAAATCATCTCCCGCAGGCGCTGCATCGTATCGGGCTCGTAGCCCCACAGGTAGCCCTGGTTGCGCAGCATGATGAGTGTGCCGTCTTCCTCTTGCAGCAAGTAGCGCGCGTCGAAAGCCACGGTGTTGTCCGGACGAAACAGCGCGTAGTCCCCGCCGCTATCCGGCAACACTTTTCCGCGCAGCCTCGGCCCGGAAAATTCGCCGCGGTCGATCAAGACTGCGCCTCGTGCCGCGCCGCTGGGCATATTCGGAATCGTATGCACACGCGTGAACCAGATGCGCACCTCGAAGGCGAAATCGAGTCTGGGCGCTTCGAGTGTAGAAGCGGGAAATCCGAGCGGAGTGGTTTCGGTCATGGCAGTCTCGCTTTCGGCTTTGGCGTTTGAAGTTTTGTTGACAGGAACTCTAGCGCGCACAGGTTCGCGGCTACACACGATTAAAACCGCCGACGATATTGGCCGCGCGTTCACCCGATGTCAAGAATCTCCCCACTACCTGACATACGTTCATTTCTCGCCGTGAAGCGGAGCGTGATAATATCCGGCGTTTGTAACGGCCATTCGCAAGGATACCTAATGAGCATCCTCGTCACAGGCGCTTCGGGCAGCTTCGGCCGCCAGGCCGCCGAACTACTGCTGCAAAAGCTGCCGCCATCGGAACTGATTCTGGTGACGCGCAATCCCGCGGCGCTCGCTGATCTCGGCGCTCGCGGCGCCCAAGTTCGGGCCGGAGACTTCGACAAGCCCGAAACGCTCGCGGGCGCGTTCGCCGGCGCCGAAAAAATGTTGCTGATCAGCACTCTTGACGTCGGCAAACGCCGTCAGCGCCAGCACCGCGCCGCCATCGACGCCGCGCTCAAAACCGGAGTAAGGCACATCGTCTACACGTCGAGTGTGGGCATTCATCCAAAAAATCCATCATTCGCTGCCGCCGATCATTTGCTCACCGAAGAAGTTCTGCGAAATTGCGGCACCGCATTCACCGTCCTCCGCGATAGCCAATACGCGGAGGTCCTCTCAACCATGCTCGCGCCCATGGCGCTGCAGGCCGGGAAATGGATCATGAGCACGGGCGAAGGCTGCATGGCCTTCGTCTCGAAGAAAGACTGCGTCGCCTCCGCCGCCGCCGCGCTCACGACTCCCGGTCACGAAGGCGCGTTCTACGAAATCACCGGCCCGGAGATCTACACGTTTCGCTACGCTGCGGAGCTCGCCGCCGAAATCGGCGGACGCCCGGTGGAATACGTCTCGGTAAGCCACGAAGAAAAGCTCGCGGTGTTCGACGCAGCGGGCATCCCGCGCGTCTATGGGGAGGGCGAAACAAATTCCGACGGCACGGGCATCTGGGGCAGCGAAGAAATGGTTTCCTACGAACGCGCCATTCGCCAAGGCTACTTTTCGATCTGCTCGCACCACGTGGAATTACTCACCGGCCGCCGGGCGCGTTCGCTGCGCGACGTGTTTCTCGAAAACGTCGAGGCGCTGCGGGCTGTCTGAACTGCCCAGTGATACAATTCCGCGCGTGGGCTAGCTGCGGCCGCGAAGGTTCGCAGCGGAGAGCGACACCATGAAAGTGGCCATCATCGGAGCAAGCGGTTTCATCGGCTCGAAAATTTTGCAGGAGGCGCTGCGCCACGATCACAAGGTTACGGCCATCGTTCGCCATCCCAACCGCGTGCCGCACCATCGCAACCTCACCGCGGTGAAAGCGGACGTGCTCTGGCGAGACAAGCTCGCCCACATCCTGAAAGGCCATGACGCGGTGATCGCTTCGTGGAATGCCGCGCGCGGCATCAACGGGCCGTGGGTCTATAACCGTTATGTCGAGGGAAATCGCTCCATCATTGCGGCCGTGAACAAATCCGGAGTGAGGCGATTGCTGGCAGTTGGCGGTGCGGCCAGCCTGAAAACTCCCGAAGGCATCGAGCTAATCGATTCTCCGCAGCTGCCAAAGACGTTCGAACCTGGCAAGCCGGCCATGCGCGGCGTGCGCGAACTTTATTACATGCTGAAGAACGAGCCCCAGCTCGATTGGGTGTTTTTTTCTCCGGCGATCATGATCGTCCCCGGCGTGCGCACCGGAAAATATCGCCTCGGCCATTACCACGTGGTGGCCGACGAAAAGGGCGCGAGCCGAATCTCCGTGGACGACTACGCCGTCGCCATGATCGACGAACTCGAGCATCCGAAGCATCATCGCGACCGCTTCACCATCGGCTATTAGCCGCGAATCTGCCTTTCAATCGCTCGCAACAAAATTGCCGCAAGGAGCTTTAAAAATGGCCGCGCCGCTTACGACTGAAGACCGCATCGCCATCAACGATTTGATCGCGCGTTACGCCTGGGCTCTCGATACCGGAGACGTGGAAAGTTTCGTCGGCTGCTTCACGCCCACAGCCGTGGTGATCGAGGAAGTTTTCGAAGAGCCCGATCGCTGGGAAGGCGCCGACGGTATTCGCCGCCTCGGCGAACATTTCCGCACCGTCCCGAATTTTCCCGGCCGCCAGCATCATGTTTCGCAGTTGCTCGTCGAAGGCGACACCGAGCGTTGCTCCGCTCGCTCGTTCGCACTGGTCAGCGAATGCCGCGGCGAGCCCCCGTACGTGATCCGCTTTGCCGGCTATTACGAAGACAAGCTCGTCAAATCCGGAGGCCGCTGGCTTTTCCAGCAGCGCATTATCAGACTTTGGGACGGCGACGTGCTCAAGCGCTTCCCGGGCCATGACGGCAAGCGCGTGGTGCGCAAGCGCCCGCAGGAGCTGCTCGTCAAGAGAAGCTAAGCTTCGTCGGGGAACGAGAGAAAACTAATTTATGGTCAACGCGGGAAGAGCCATCGCCAGCATCGGCATAGGTTTTGTGGCCTTTCTGCTCGGTTTCATGATCTTGACCGCGGCGCCCGTTTGGTACTTCGCCTTGCGATATGGCTCCCAGGCGGTTGAAGCCTCCCCGGCGAGCGGCGGCGCGATGGTGATGGGCGCGGCGCCGATTGCCGCGGCGGTTTCTCTGATTGCCGCCATCATTCTGGGTGTCGGCTTTTATTACCGTTTCGGCAGGAAAGCCAAACCAGCGAAATAACCAGGCCAAAAGGAGTCCTAGCGTTAGAAGATTCGCCGGTTCGCCGCGGCGAAATGGGAGTAGAATCGCGGCGGTTTGGGGGCCATGCTCGCAGCTCTGCAGCCGGTTCGCGCTGAGTTCCGCGCGATCAGCAATCGTGCCGCGTTTGGCGAAGGGGGATGTATGAGACTCAATAAGCGGTTTTCAATTCTCGCTGCTGTGCTGGCGCTCGCATTCGCGTCCGCGAGCTTCGCGCAGAC
>DATLSB010000125.1:0-5771 GCA_035534415.1 Candidatus Dormiibacterota bacterium
CAGGAGCTTTGGGAGGTAATGTCGGCCTTGCGAGTCGTATCGCCTGTCCGGAACGCAGTCCGGCTGCGGCGCTTGACGAGGCGTGATCTACTTTGTGCGAGCAGTCCGCTTGGCGTAGAATTCCCAACAGCGAGGTGAGCCGGGCGCGAAGGTCCTTCTACGTGTAGTGTTACGGGTCCAATGACCCATTCGCTATTTTCTGTCGACACAACGCGATTTCTCGGGAACTTCGCTCGGGGTTAACTCGGTGTTTCGTAGCTATGGTTCGAGGCTGAGCGAACCCAGGGTTGGGTGATTAAAGCCCGGTCATCCCTTCGCCGTAGCAGAGCCCGGGCAGGTTGCCCTGAATTCACATCTAGCCGTAACAGGAAAGCACGCCGACGATCTGTCGCGATGGCGGAACGAGTTCGCGGCTTCCGCGAGAATACAGGATGCAGAAGCGGTATCACGCATTTACGGAGGGCGCCGCCGCTGCCCTTCACTCATGGTGGGCTGCCGCCGCTGCGATCTCGATTTTTGCCCTGGTCGCACTCCTGCCTCTGGCCCTCGCCGTCCCTCACCTTGCCAGATCGCATGATCCTCTCGCGGTTCGGATAGGTATAGCTTTAGGGCTCCTCGCCTTTGGGTTGATGGCCCTCCAAATCGTGATCGGCTCGAGGCTGAGACTGGTCTGCGATCCCATTGGGCTGGGAGAGCTTCTTGGGTTGCACCGCGTCATAGGTGTCCTGGTGCTTGCGCTATTGCTGGCGCATCCGCTTCTGGTCACGATTGGCCACGGAAAACCGAAGTTACTCAACCCATTCCGGGCGCCATGGGGCGTTCGTGTAGGGCAAGCCGCGCTCGTTTTGCTAATCCTTCACAGCGTTTTGGCCGTGTTCCGAACGACGTTCAGCATTGACTTTGTGGTGTGGCGGCGGATTCACCGCGCCGCCTTTCTGATCTTTGCCCTGGCTTTTGTTCACGGTTTCGCGGAGGGAAATGATTTGAAGCGGCACCCCATGCAGGCCCTGTGGGTCGTGCTCCTGATCGGGGCCGGGCTTTTGGCGTTTTACGCGTATTTTCTTAAACCTCGCGGCCTGCGCCAGAACCGGCACAGGATCACGGAACTTATCCCTGAAACCCACAACACGACAACGCTCGTGCTGGCTCCCGAAACGGGCGAGCGGTTTCGTTACCTGCCTGGCCAGTTCATGTTTCTGACGCCGCTCGATGCTAATTTTCCCCCCGAGGAACATCCGTTTACCATTTCCTCGAGTCCGGCACAGAGGGGCATTCTCACGGCCACGATCAAGTCCGTGGGAGATTTTACGGCGCACGTGGCGCACTGGCGGAACGGCGAGCATTTTCTCGTCGACGGCCCACATGGAAAATTCAGTTATCTCCTCAATCCTCCTGCGGAACGGCTGGTCTTCGTTGCGGGCGGCGTCGGTATCACTCCGATGATGAGCATGATGCGTTTCCTGCGGGATACGCGAGATCCCAGACCGATTCGGCTGATCTACGCGAATCAGACAGAAGCGGACATTATTTTCCGAGATGAACTGGAGGAAATGCAGAAAGAGATCGACTTACGCGTCATTCACGTACTGTCGCGGCCTTCCGCGGATTGGCGGGGAGAACGCGGAAGGATATCGCGTGAATTCTTGGGCCGGTTCATGGAAAAGGAACGCGGAGCTGCCTGCTATGTTTGCGGACCGCCGGCGATGATGGAAGCCGTCATCGCGGATCTCAAAGCCCTCCAAATCGCGCCGGACCGCATCTATAGTGAGGAATTTTCGCTCTGACCCGCCGCGCGATGCGGCGCATCCACTATCGTGTATGTATGCGCGCCCTGCGAACCCACACAAATTCATCACCGACCGTGAACGATCTCTCAAGATCCCGGTCAAGGTGAGCCGCGAATCGCTCCTAATGTTCCGAAATGGGTCCTAAGACCTTCTCGCACGGTCTAAGCAAGAGAGCAGACTTCACTTCGCCGGTATAACATCGCAGAGCCGAAAGGAAAGGGTTTTGTCCCAGGCTCCGGTTACTTCCGAGTGGCGGACCATACGTCCGGAACGCGCTCGCTTTCTTGCGTCGCCCACAAAGGTGAAAACGGAAAATGTTTCCGCATGCTGCGCGTTTATTTTGCGGGCACCGTTCTAACAGGCCTATAATCCCTGCTGCTCATGGGCTTGACGAATGGTACAAAACTTGGTTCCTACGCGATCGTCGCGCCCATCGGCGCGGGTGGTATGGGTGAGGTCTATCGCGCGCGCGATACCAAGCTCGGACGCGAAGTGGCGCTGAAGGTCTTGCCCGTCGCATTTTCCGCCGACGCGGAACGTATGGCCCGTTTTCGTCGCGAAGCCCAACTTCTTGCTTCCCTCAATCATCCCCATATCGCTGCGATTTACGGATTCGAAGATTCGGGCGCGACGCACGCGTTGGTGATGGAACTGGTGGAAGGGCCAACGCTTGGGGAAAAAATCAAGGTTGGCGCGATTGCGATGGAGGAAGCGCTGCCGATTGCGAAGCAGATTTGCGAAGCTTTCGAGTACGCGCACGAGCGCGGCGTCGTTCACCGCGATCTGAAGCCGGCCAACATCACGATTGCCGGAAACGAGACGGTAAAGATTCTGGATTTCGGTTTGGCGAAGGCGCTGGAAGCCGGTCCGGCGGCGATGGATATTTCGAGTTCACCGACGATCACGCGAATGGCGACGCAGGCGGGAATTATTTTGGGCACTGCAGCGTATATGTCGCCGGAGCAGGCCAAAGGCAAATCGGTGGACCGGCGCACAGATATTTGGGCGTTTGGGTGCGTGCTGTACGAGATGCTGACGGGGAAGATGGCGTTCAGCGGCGAGACGGCGACGGACACGCTGGCGGCGGTGATCAAGAGCGAACCGGAGTGGGGCGCGTTGCCTGCAAATACGCCGGCGCGCATTCGTGAACTGTTGCAGCGCAGCCTGAAAAAGGATCCGCGCCAACGCCTGCAATCTATCGGTGATGCGCGCATCGCGCTGGAAGAAGTTCTCTCCGGTGCTCCGACGCAATACGAAACAGCACCAGCAGAGGGCGGCATAAAGCCGTCCCTATTCGCGGCTCCCGCGCCTTTTTGGCGCAACGCGTTACCGTGGACAGTTGCGACCGTCGCTCTCGCGCTGCTTATTGCTGCGATTGGCTATGGGTATTTCGCGTCCCGCTCGGGAAGCACAGGCTCGGTCACGAAGCTGGATATCTCCCTGCCGGATGGAGTGAGCCTCATCACACGGGATTCAACGAACCTGGCCATATCGCCGGACGGCAGGCAGGTTGTCTTCATGGGCACAAAGGGCGACGTCCACCAACTCTATAGCCGTTCGGCGGATGAAACGGAAGCGGAGCCGATGGCCGGAACAGAGGACGGCGCGGGTCCATTTTTTTCTCCCGATGGCAAATGGATCGGTTTTTTTGCCGACGGCAAACTTAAGAAAGTACCTGCCGCCGGAGGCACGGCACAGGCGTTGGCCGATGCTCCGAATCCCCGCGGCGGAAGCTGGACGCCCGATGGCACGATTATTTTTTCTCCCGACTATACCTCCGGGCTGATGCGAATTTCGGAAACCGGCGGACGACCGGAGCAGGTGGCCTTGCCGGATCAGTCCAAGGGCGAGCGCACATACCGCTGGCCGGATGTGTTGCCCAACGGCAAAGGCGTGATCTTCACGATTGGCATGTCCACTAGTGCGGCGAGTTACGATGATGCCAAAATTGCGGTCTATTCATTTGCGGACAGGAAAACCCGAGTTTTGGCGCACGGAGGGATGGCGCGCTATTCTCCGCAGGGATACTTGCTCTACACGCGCGCGGGCACGCTCTCGGCGGTGCCTTTCAACGAAAGCCGCATGGAAATTACGGGGAGCGCGGTACAACTCTCGGACGCCGTGGACAATGATCCAACGAGCGGAGCGGCCTATTTTGCAGTGGCGGCAAACGGCACAATGACGTATCTGCGGGGGAGTTCCCTCTCGACGGGCCGCGTGGTAGTGATTACAGATCGCAAAGGCGAGGCGCACGTTCTGCCGGTGCCGCCGCGCGGGTATTCCATTCCGCGCTTCTCGCCCGATGGCAAACGCCTCGTACTGACCGTCAACGACAAAGACAACAGCATTGTCAGCGGCGAAGGAGACCTGTGGACCTATGACTTTGGAACGGGAAACATGAGCCGGCTGACGTTTGAGGGTAGCAACGACTATCCCGTATGGTCGGCGGACGGCTCAACAATTTTCTATGATTCGACTCGGGGAGGAGACGGCAGCGTGTACGCGAGGCGCATCGACGGAACCGGCGGGGAGCAGCTCGTCCTGAAGGGAGAAAAGCCGTCAGATCCAGACACGGTGTCACCGAACGGGAAGATCATGGCGCTTACGTTTCCTGGCGGCGCGGAAGGCGAGCTATGGACTTTCGCGCTCGGCGAGAAAGCGAGGCCCCAGCTTTTTAAGAAGGACGCTGGAGGCGCGGAATTTTCCCCGGATGGGAATTATATTGCGTACTCGTCATACCAGTCGGGCGTTTATCAGATATTTGTGAACACATTTCCGAGCGCGACGGGGCAGTGGCAGGTTTCGCAGGAGGATGGCGGGGCCCTTCCCAAGTGGTGCAATGGTGGCCACGAAATGGTGTATTACGACCAGCCGCGCAATCGGCTGATGGACGTCGAGATCGATTTGAAGCCGGCGTTTCACGCCGGCCCAGCTCGCCCGCTCTTCAACCTCTCTGCCGCCGAATACTCCGCCATGCAAACCAATCCGGTGGTGAATTACGACGCTTCGGCAGACTGCCAGAGATTTGTTTTTCTCCAGCCGAGCGGCCCTGCACAGGTTTCGCCGCAGATTGCCGTAACCCTGAATTTTCCGGCGGAAATCCGTGCGCTCATGGGTAAGCAGAAGTAATGTTAGGGTGCAGGGATGAGCGCGGGACGATAACTTACAATCCCGAGGAGACAGTGGCCGCCTGAGGTCACCCAGCAACGCGGCAGCCTTTCCTGAGGAAGCATCGTAATTGTAAAGGAGTGCCATCCGGAAGTATCCGAATTACTTCCTGTTTGCCGACAACAAAAATTGGCTCAGACATCATGCAAAAGCTCATAGGTTTGCAAGAGAGTCCATGTTCTCCTGTCGACGCGTAACTCGCAGCGCGGCTTGAATTACCACTTGCTCGATGGACTAATTGTGCGCAGAATGTGTGCGTTTCGGCGCGAGCTCATGATTTGGCTTTCATGATCCCGAAAACGGATCGATGACGTTGACACCGGCGGTCTCGAAATCCGCGCGGTTGCGGGTGGCCACGACGAGCTCGTGAACCAGGGCGGTCGCAGCAATCAGGCTGTCCTTGATCGGCATGGAGCGGCCGGGTACACGGAGGCCAGCAAGCAGCGCAGCCCATCGCAGGCCCGTTTGCGCTTCCCACGCCAGACACTGAAGTTGCTGAACACCCGCCGCGAACCATTGCTCGAGCCTGACGCGTCGCTTTCCCTTGGGAACCAGGAGGATGCCGAACCGAATCTCTCCGAGAATGATGGGGTCCACCGCGATATCAGGCTCATTCGCCCGGAGCCACTCGACCACGCGGGGATTCGGAGCAGGCTCAGTGGGTTCACTCAAGATATTTGCGTCGACCAGGAACTTCATAGTGTATCGGTCGAGTCGGATTCAATCGGCACGAAGAACCCCTTCTCCGGACATGACAACAGCCAATCGATCACGCCTTCGTTGGGCCGAGCCTTGCGTCGAATCAACCGATACTCG
>DATLSB010000126.1:0-5939 GCA_035534415.1 Candidatus Dormiibacterota bacterium
TGACCAGCCCGAGTTTTTGTACCACGGCGAATGAGAGAGTCTACATCACAACCTCATCGGGCAACGGTGCAAATGGCGGCTCGCAGGGAGCCGTAGGCGACCGGAGAGCCGCCATTTGCGGCGCGAACGCCGCCGGCGCCGGCGGCCTGTAGCCCCCTGAGACCGCTCAATTCAAGTTCGCAGCCCATGGCTGTGATATAAACTCTCTCATTCGCCGTGGTACAAAAACTCGGTCCGGTCACTTTCAATCGCGGAAAACGAATTTCCACGAGTCTCTCTCGCATGTGGTCTGACAACGGCTCTTATATTTCCGCGAGGCCGGCACTCGACTCCGCCCTGGCGGAAGATCAAATTATTTCCGGTATGGAGGAATTGACTGGAATTCATGTGATGACGATTCACCGTTCAAAGGGAAAGCAGTTTGACGGTGTCATAATTCTGCGCGAAGGCCAACGCGGTGCAAGCGGATGGTCTTCCTCCTTAATCTGGCGTGGCGACCAAAGCCCCTATCCCCGCAGTCGAAAAATCCTGCGCGTGGCAATCACGCGCGCAATCAAGCACGTCTTGATTCTTGATCTCGTGTATCCGAACTGTCCCATTCTATCTGCCCACACGCTCTAGCCACGCCAAGCCGTCCGCACGTACCACGCTCAACTTTTCAGTCTGACTAACCCTCGCTACCGACGAGGCAAGACACGCTGCCCGACCGTGCGCTTCGCTTCGCCGTGCTCACTTGTTCCTTGTTCTCCCGCTGCGAGATTGTCGCGTCGCGGCGGGTGCTTCGTCCGCCTACGGTCTCCACTAGCACGCTTCGCGCCACCGAGAAGCAGTGTCACTCACGCGTGCGGCCCGTTCCGACCTGGACTCGCCAATCTCTGCGCTTCTCTCTCCTGTTTCGCGTCCTCGCTCCCCCGGCTGTGGGTGAAGGGAGCGAGGACTCCCCGAAACAGGAGGACAGGAAAAATGAAAGTCGAACAAGCAAAACAAATCGCAAGCAACGCAATCGAGCAACTCCGGCAGGCTCTCGAAGCGGGCCACAGCGAGCGGCTCAAGGAATATCTCGCGGCGATGGCGCGCTTCCGGCGCTATTCGTGGCACAACGTGATGCTTATCGCTTCGCAGAAGCCGAACGCGACGCACGTGGCGGGCTTCCACGCTTGGCACAAGCTGGGCCGCTTCGTGAAGAAGGGCGAGAAAGGCATTCTGATTCTCGCCCCGATCATTCGGAAGAAGGCCGAGAACAACCCCGAAAGCGAGCCGGACGAATCCTCAACAGCAATCGGATTCCGCGCGGCCTACGTGTTCGACATTAGCCAGACGGACGGCCAGCCGTTCCCCGAAATCGGCAGCGTGAACGGAGATCCGTGCCAGTATCGCGAGCGGCTTGCGAAGTTCGTCGCCGAGCACGGCATCGCACTCGAATACTCCGACGACATCGCGCCGGCACGCGACATTTCGTCAGGCGGCAAGATCACGTTGCTTCCCGGCCAGTCTCCGGCTGAGGAGTTTGCGACTCTGGCACACGAGGTCGGGCACGAACTCATGCACCGGAGCGAGCGTCGGAGCAGCACGTCGAAGCGCATCCGCGAAACCGAAGCCGAGGCCGTCGCGTTTGTCGTTTGCAGCGCAATCGGCCTTCAAACGGGATCAGCCGCTCAAGATTACATCGGCTTGTACGGCGGCGACGCGAAGTTGCTCGGCGAGAGTCTCGAATACATTCAGCGGACCGCAACCCAAATCCTCAACACAATCGGCGCGGACGAATCATCCGCGCCGGCCGCCTAACGGCGGGCACATCGCTCCGCCAGAAGCCTTCAAGAGTCTTTCTCTGATTGCGCCGCCCAACTCTTCCTCGCCGGGTAAAGGCGCGATGATGACATCGAGCTTCTGTTCGTCCAGCCAGCGCAGCCCGGCGTAGAGCCGCGAAGCCAGGGTGACCAAGTCTCCCCACCTGCCCCAATCGAACTTCGCCGCAGCAGAAATGTTCCACCCCGTCGGCACCAATGCGCCTACTTTTTTTTCCAGCCTTTCCTCTACTGCGCTCGCGAGGGCACTCTCGCACCAGCTGCTCAACAGTAACTTCGTGCGCGGCGCATAGTGGCGAGGCATCATCCCGGGAGACAGCAGTCCCGTCTGCGGTGGCGAAAGAGTCCCAGGATCGGGCACATCGACGTCACCCAGAACCCGCTGGAGCTGCTCCCGCGTCACAGCACCATGACGGAGGATGAGAGGCTTCGTCGCGGTTAAATCCAATACGGTGGACTCCACGCCGATATCGCATTGCCCACCATCCAAGACCGCTTCGATCCGTCCGTCCAGGTCCGCCAGCACATGGTCTGCCGTTGTCGGACTGACACACCCGAAGCGGTTGGCGCTCGGTGCCGCGATTGGCACGTTGCTCGCGGCAATTAAGCGTTGCGCCACCGAGTGCGCTGGAAAACGCACGGCCACAGTCTCCCGTCCGGCAGTCACTACGTCCGGTACTGCGGCACTTTTCCGAATCACCAGGGTCAATGGTCCCGGCATAAATGCGGAAAACAGATCATCAAATCGCGCGGGCAGACTTGGCACTACGGACTCCAGCATCTCACGCGAATGCACATGCACGATCAATGGATCCCACACTGGTCGATCCTTTGCCATGAAGATTTTCTTCGCCGCTGTGCCGTCGAGCGCGTTCGCACCAAGACCGTAGACCGTCTCAGTGGGAAAGGCGACCAGCCCGCCACAGCGAATGATCCCCGCTGCGTGCTCAATCGAAGCCTCCCCGTTCGCGGATAAACGAATCGTTCGCATGGCCGGAGAAGAGATTGTAGCTGGCGGATGGCGACACCGCCATTGCATCGGGCCTGCGGGCCCGCTAGACAAATTCCGCACGCAACGTGATACTCAACGGCTACGCCCAAATGAAGCACCGCAAAAATCTCGGAGCTAGAGCCACCTCTGGACAAGATCGGCGATGATGAGAATACTCTTCGATTTTCATTCCAATGGGCAGCCCTATACTGCTGATGCCGTCGTAATCTGCTGCTTTGATGCGCGAACGCGCCTGATTGTAGGCGAATTCTTGCGCCGCTACGACATCGTGAATCCCGACATGGTGGTAATTGCGGGCGGCGGTCTGGCGCTCTCGTCTCCTCGAACCGAATTTGATCGCCCATTCGTTCTCGAACAAGTGCAACTCGCTGCTCGATTACATCGGGCGCGACGCGTTATCCTCATGAGTCATTCCGATTGCGCTACTTACGGCGGCTTGGCCAAATTCGATGGCGACCATGCACGTGAGATGGCACACCACGGCGCTGAGCTGTGCCGCGCTTCTGAGGTCATAAAGAACACGTTTCCTGACCTGACAGTCGAACGCGTTTTTCTCAGATTCGATAGTGTCCTGAGCGTTGCCGACGAGGAGTGTACTGAGCATTGATTTCTACGTTCGCAAACACACAAGAATGCTGGCCCCGCCTTCCCGAAGAAGCGGCGACATTACGCCTATCCCATTGGTTGCTTAAGGACTGATGCGGCAGTCTGCTGGAAAACAATGGTAGACGCGATTTTGTGGGACAACGATGGTGTGCTCGTTGACACCGAGGGCCTCTTCTTTCAAAGCACTCGCAGAACATTGGCCAGAATCGGCATTGAACTGCGCTTGCAACAATTCTTAGAGTTGTCGATGCGACAGGGCCGCAGCGCGTTTGATCTTGCGGCTGCGCGCGGCTGGAAAGGGCAACAAATCGCCGATTTGAAACACGAACGTGATCGCCTCTATTCCGAAATGTTACGAAGGCAGGGGCGCGTGCTCCCCGGTGTACCGGAAACTTTAAGAGCACTGCATGGCCGAATGCGTATGGCAGTGGTAACCAGCTCGCAGCGCCAACATTTCGAGGCACTACATGCCAACATCGGTTTAGCCGCGTATTTCGAATTCGTCCTCGCGCGGGAGGACTACAGGAAGGCAAAACCAAATCCAGAGCCTTACCTGCTCGCATTGGAACGACTGAGGATGAGAGCCGAAAGGTGCGTCGCCGTTGAGGACTCGGAGCGCGGACTAGCTGCGGCCCGTGCCGCTGGCATCCGTTGTCTGGTGATTCCAAACAACATGACCCGCGATTGCAGCTTTCCTGGAGCCACTGCAATATTGCCGGGAGCAGCAGCCGTTCTCGATGCCGTGCTGGTGCTCTAAGGTCAATTCAAGCCGCAATGGACTTCCGTCCATTCGGTCTCGATGCCACTTTCTGAGCGAAAGCCATCAGGAGTTTTCTATCCTTCTCTTCGATCCGGCCCAAGAGCCTTCGGAAATTCGACAGGAACCGCGCGTCCTTGCCAGAGCTTCCCCAGGCAATCTCATCCGCTGTTTTGCGCTTGGGAAGGTTCTCAAGTTTCGGCGGAGCCTCTCCATCGTAGAAGAGTCTGTACAGCGGCACTTCCAACGCCCGCGCCATCTTCTCCAGCATCTCCACTGTGGGAACCGTGTGGCCGTTTTCCACGCGCGATATGTAGCAGCGTAGCAGGCCGGTGCGCTTCTCAATGTCGCCCTGTGACAGCTTCTTTTCTTCGCGCAACATTCGCAAACGGTCGCAGATCACCATAGGAAATGCCCTCCGACGGATGCCATTCCGAGGCCCACATTCAACCACGACGCGCTGCGGAAGGAAAGGTTGCAGGTCACCGCTTCCCTGTCACTGCGTCGGTTGGCCTTCGCCTCAACCGATTGAACCGACGCGGTACATTCCTCCTTTCCTGCCACGCTGTTCCTCGGGCACAGCTTCGGGGCAATTCCTGCGCCCGGCAGCTTCGCCGACTCTGCTTTGTTCGGCTCCTCCCAAAAAATCTCTGAAGGTTCGCCGAGATTTTTCGTGCCCCTCCGAAAAAGCGTCGGCTCGCTTTGGGAGCAGCGCCCTCTCGCTTTTCAGTGCCCCGAGTCACAAGGGCAGAAAAGGAGATTTTTCGAAAATGTACCTCAATTCAATTCAGATCATCGGTTTCATCGGCAAAGACCCGGAGCGACGCCAAGCGCGCAGCAACGGCGCAGCGTTTACCGTTCTTTCGGTCGCCACGCAGCGGTCGTGGAAGAACGCGGACGATGAGTGGGCCTCCAAAACCGAGTGGCATCGCGTGGTCGCCTGGAACAGCTTGGGCGAGCGCGTTGCGGCATCGCTTCACCAGGGCGATCACATTTTGGTCGAAGGCACGCTCGTCAGCAGCAGCTACGAACGCGAATACGGCAAAGGCAAGAAGGCCACGACCGTGAAGCACACGGTCTGGCAGATTCGCGCCGACTCGACCCGCAAGCTGAACCGCGGGGAGAAGGAGCCGGAAGCACTCGCTTCCGGCTCAAGCCAGGGCGGGAAACCTTCGAACGATTGCGCCAGCGACGCTCCCTTTTAGGGGGCGTCGCTTGATTGCAGTTGGGCTACGGCGGAGCCCGTCTTTGTTCCCTTTTTGTAAGGCGCCAGATATATTCTTCTTTGTCCAGTAAAGCCAGCGCAGAGCGTGCGCTCGTCCTCCCAGCGAGGCAGAGGTCTGGCTAAACCGTGCAACTGACGGATTTCCATGCAAAGTATTTTGCGAACGAACTCACGAAGCGCTGTGCCTCTGACAGTGTCGAAAAACTTGCGTCTGTACTTGCTGACGCGCAAGTTGATTTGAATCCGCACCAGGTCGAGGCTGCCCTTTTCGCTTTCCGAAGCCTATTCTCAAAGGGCGCGATCCTGGCAGACGAAGTCGGCCTTGGCAAAACTATCGAGGCCGGCTTCTCCCGCGCCAACTCCACCAGCTTCGTGCGTAGCGGTTCATCCGACCGCCTGGTCTGATAGCGATAGCTCGATACCGCCAAGGCCATCAAGCCGCACGCCCGCCGCTGGCTGAAGGCATACTCTTGCTGCACTTGCTCGACAGCCGCCTTCCAGGCTACGAGCTCCAGCCGTTTTTTCGAATCACCG
>DATLSB010000127.1:0-5643 GCA_035534415.1 Candidatus Dormiibacterota bacterium
CTTCGGCATACTGGCGTTGGCGTGGGTGATCATCGGATATGCGGGTTTTTTCGATTTGGGTGTGGGACGCGCACTCACTCAATTTGTCGCGAAAAAACTCGGCGCCGGAGAGGATCGCGACGTTCCGCCGCTGGTCTGGACATCGCTTGCACTGATGCTCCTGCTGGGGATCGTGGGCGGGGCCGTCGTCGCGCTGATTTCGCCCTGGCTGGTCCACCGAGCGCTGCACATACCCGCGGCGCTGCAGCGCGAAACGCTATACTCCTTTTATCTGCTCGGAGCTTCATTACCCATCGTGATCACCACGGCGGGGCTGCGCGGCTTTCTGGAAGCGCATCAGCGCTTCGACCTCGTCAACGCTCTGCGAATTCCATTGAGCGTGTTCGTTTTTGCCGGACCTTTGCTGGTGCTGCCGTTTTCGCACAGCTTGTTTCCCGTGGTGGCCGTGCTCGTGGGCGGACGAGTCGTCGGCTGGGCTGCGCATTTGCTGCTTTGCCTGCGCGTGATGCCCGCTCTGCGTCATCATATCGTCTGGCATCGCCCCTCGGTAGGCCCGTTGCTCAGCTTCGGCGGCTGGCTCACTGTGACCAACATCGTTTCACCGCTCATGGTTGCGCTCGACCGTTTCCTGATCAGCGCGCTGCTTTCCGTGACCGCAGTCGCTTACTACGCCACGCCCTTCGAGGTAGTCACGCGGCTTCTGCTAATCCCGGGCGCCGTGGTGGGTGTGATGTTTCCAGCCTTTTCCGCGAGCTTTGTGCAAGATCGCAATCGAACAGCCTTTCTGTACGGCCGGTGCGTGAAATACGTTCTTCTCGCCCTGTTTCCGATCATCCTGCTGATTTTTGTCTTTGCGGGGGACGGTTTGAAGCTCTGGCTTGGCGCGGACTTCGCGCAGCACAGCACTCGCGTACTCCAATGGCTCGCTGTGGGCGTGTTTATTAACGGCTTGGCCCAGATTCCCTATTCTCTTCTGCAGGGCGTCGGCAGGCCTGACCTTACTGCCAAGTTGCATCTCGCCGAACTGCCCGCGTACTTGCTGGTTCTTTGGTGGCTCATTCATGCGGACGGCATCGAGGGCGCAGCAATGGCTTGGACGGCGCGCGTGTTCGTTGACGCCCTTGTCTTATTTGGAATGGCAAGGTGGTTCTTGCCAAATAGCGCTCCAGTGGTCGGCCGAACCGAGCTTGTGTAGATTTTAAGGTGTTTGCGGAACGGCACTTTATGTGCCGACCCGTCGCGACGAGTAAATGACGACAATTTGCTCCTTTTGCTGACCTGGGATTGGTATATGGCGCCTACAATCGTTCTCACTGGCTTAGGGATACTCACCTTCATTAACTATAAGGCTTGTCATGACCTGCGATATCCACCGTTCATTATGAGCGCCCTGTGGCTCGCGACCCTAATCGCATACTATTTTGCGCCCTTCTCGATTGACAGGATTAGCGTAGCTACAGCGATTATTTTTGTGGTTACTGTGGCGTCCTTTACTCTCGGCGGGCTGTTTTCTTTGCGCGGTTTGCGCCCCACCATGAAGGCTTTAGCGAAGCGGCCACATTTAACAAAACCGGGTTCAGCCCATCCGAGGTTTAGAATATTTTTGCTATGGCTATCCGCGTTTTTGCTGCCCGTCTATATTTGGAAAGCCATATGGTTGGTCGGTCAATCAGATGTCTATAGCTTCTTCGGTGCCCTGCGGGCCGAATCTTCCCTTCCCGATTCTCCGGGATACGGATTCATCGCCAATGCCATGGTCGTCAGTTTCTTCACGACATTCGTTTATGCTCTTGAAGGGGTGAGCAACAAGCGAGAGAAAATGCAATATACCGTTTCCCTGTTGTTCTCTTTTGTTTTTGCAGTTTTTAGCACGGGGCGGACCGCCATCCTACTCCTTTTGGCTGCGCTCACGGGAATTGCCATGATGAAGCGCCAAATGAATGCTAGAAAACTCGTGCTTGTTGTGCTGGCATTCCTCATGTGTTTTGGAGCTTTCGCGACCATACTTGGCAAGGGTGCCGACCCAGACGCGTCCTGGTCCGAGAATCTCCCGGCGATCGGAGAATCTCTGCTTCAATATTCCTTTGGCGCCCTTCCGGCGTTCGATGAAGTGGTGCAGGACCATGCTCCGTTGACATATGGACGAAGTACGTTCATCAGTTTCCGGAGACTCCTGGATATATTCGCAGGGCGCGAGCCTCCTTCGGCGATCGAGGAGTTTACGACGGTACCTTTTCCTACTAACGTTTACACTGCGATTCGGCCGGTTTACGAGGACTATGGCATTCTCGGGGTCATTGTAACCTTCATTATCATTGGTGCAGCCTCGGCCAATTCCTATGCTAAGGCCATGGCCGGGAGTCGAATGCATATTTACTTTTACTCTATACTGTTGTTTCCGCTCCTCCTGAGTGCGTTCTCGGACGCGTACTTTGCGTCCATACTTCTTTGGCTGAGGTATTTTCTGGCTGGATATCTTTACTTTCACGCCCAGAGGATAGTAGTGGGTTCTCCAAAGATCATCCCGGCGAGAAGAGCATCGCCCATTTGAAACTACGTCGCAAATTTTTGTGAATTGCAAAAAACGGCCTGCTCGATTCTTAGACGGCTCATGAGTCCCTCTCTCGACATTATAATCGTCAACTGGAATTCCGGAGGGCAGCTTCGTGCGTGTCTGGCATCCATCCAAGCCGCAAACCGCCAGAACTTTGACTTTACGCGGGTTGTGGTTGTGGACAACGCTTCGTGCGACGGATCAGCTGATGACTTGCACGACGGAGCCTTGCCGCTCACTCTGATTCGGAATACGGAGAATCACGGTTTTGCGGCCGCGTGCAATTGCGGAGCAAAGACGAGCCAGGCAGACTATCTCTTGTTTCTCAACCCGGATGTTCGCCTGATTTCGAATTCTCTTAGCGAGCCTGTAGCCTTCATGGAGAAACCGGAAAACGCGAAAGTGGGCATTTGCGGAATACAGCTCCTCGATGAACAGGGGCAAGTCAGTCGCACTTGTTCCCGGTTTCCCACGGCCTTCACGTACTTTTCTCGAATGCTCGGCCTCGACCGATTGTTTCCCAATCTATTTCCAGGGCACTTTCTTGAAACATCAGATCACGGTCAGTCAAGGGAAGTAGATCAGGTGATGGGTGCTTTCTTGTTAATACGCCGCACGCTTTTCGATCGCTTAGGTGGTTTTGACGAGCGTTTTTTCGTTTACTTCGAGGACTTGGACCTTTCCTACCGCGCCTTCGAAGCTGGCTGGCAATCCCACTACCTCGCCACTGCGCAGGCGTATCACAAGGGAGGCGGCTGTTCCGAAGGGGCAAAAGCGGCTCGGCTTTTTTATTCGCTCCGCAGCCGAATTCTCTATAGCTATAAGCATTTCGGGTGGGCATCCGCGACGGGCCTGCTTGCGGGCACTCTGCTCGTCGAGCCATTTGCCCGGCTGGCTTGGGCGGCATGGCGAGGATCGATGCAAGAGATGCGAGCAACGCTTGGAGCCTACGCGATGCTTTGGCGGGCGCTGCCAGCGTTGTTCTCCGAAGATGGGTTGGCCAGTGGGCGAGAGGGCAACACTTCGACTTCGCTGCCTGCGAAAGCTCAGAAGGAGATGAAGGCCTGATGAAAGCGGTGATACTGGCTGGCGGCGTGGGGACTCGCATCAGCGAGGAAAGCAGCCTAAAGCCCAAGCCGATGATTGAGATCGGCGGAAAACCCATTCTCTGGCACATCATGAAGATCTATTCCACGCATGGAATTCGGGACTTCGTAATCTGTTGCGGGTACAAAGGGTATGTCATCAAGGATTACTTCGCGAACTACTTCTTGCACGTTTCGGACGTTGCATTTGACATCGCCAACAATAAAATGCAATTGCTTCAGAATGGCGCCGAACCGTGGAAGGTCACGGTAGTGGATACGGGATTGGAAACGATGACCGGAGGACGCCTCAAACGCGCGCGGCGATACCTCGATGAAGAGAATTTCTGTCTTACGTATGGCGACGGGGTCGCCGACATCAATCTGACCCAGCTAATTGAGTTCCATCGGCAGCAGAAAACTTTGGCGACCGTAACCGCGGTCCGCCCCGCGGGACGATTTGGCGCGCTAGTTACCGCCGGAACCAAGGTGCTCAGCTTCCGCGAAAAACCGGAAGGCAGTGGCTGGATTAATGGGGGCTTTTTCGTGCTCTCGCCGCGTGTGATTGATTACATCGAGGGAGATCAGACTATTTGGGAGAGTGATCCGCTGGAACGGTTAGCCCGAGAGGGACAATTGGCCGCCTATCCCCACGAAGGCTTTTGGCATCCCATGGACACGTTGCGCGACAAAAATCAGCTCGAGTCTCTCTGGAGCGAAGGGAAGGCTCCGTGGAAGGTTTGGAAGTGAATCCCGAATTCTGGTTACACAAGAGAATTTTGCTCACGGGACACACCGGCTTCAAAGGAAGCTGGCTGGCCTTGTGGCTCCACAACCTCGGAGCTGAAGTGACCGGATACTCGCTGGCTCCTCCAACTCAGCCGAATCTTTTTGAGCTTGCGCGAGTCAGCGAGCACATGCAATCGGTGGCGGGAGACATCCGCGAGTTCGCGCATCTCGAACGCGTGATTCAAACTCAACGGCCCAGCATCGTGATTCATTTGGCCGCGCAAGCGCTGGTCCGGCAGTCGTACCACGATCCGCTGGGCACGTACGCGACGAATGTCCTGGGAACCGCCCACTTGCTGGAAGCGGTTCGGCGCACCGACGGCGTGCGCGCCGTGGTCATTGTGACCAGCGACAAATGCTACGAAAACCGCGAAGTGCTCCGGCCGTATCGCGAATCCGATCCCTTGGGTGGTTTCGATCCGTACTCGAGCAGTAAAGGTTGCGCCGAGTTGGTGACGGCCGCGTATCGAAACTCATTTTTCTCCCACGCGAACGAACGATCTGGAGTGGCCGTCGCCACGGCGCGATCGGGCAACGTGATCGGCGGAGGCGATTGGGCCCACGACCGGCTTATTCCCGATCTGATGCGGGCAGCGCTTGACCATCGGGAAGCAACGATTCGTAACCCAGAAGCTGTTCGTCCCTGGCAGCATGTGCTCGAACCGCTGGGAGGCTATCTGCTCCTTGCCCAAAAACTCTACGAACACGGCGTGCTCTACGCGCAGAGCTGGAATTTCGGCCCCAACGAGGAGGAAGCCAGGCCAGTCTCGTGGGTGGTAGAGCGCCTCGCGCAATTGTGGGGCGCTGACGTCCGATGGAACGTGGATCGCGGGGAACACCCCCACGAAGCCCGCTATTTGCGACTCGATTCTGCGAAAGCCAGGGAGCAACTCCGATGGCAGCCTCGCTGGAATCTGGATCGCGCTTTGGAGGCAACGGTAACGTGGTACAAGACCTATCAATCGGGTCAAGAGACGCGGCCACTTGTTCTGGAACAAATTCATTCGTACCAGAAGATGCTCGAGCTTCTGACGGTTTGAGCCCGACGGCCCCTTCCTGCCGCTTCTGCGGGAAGAAGCTGCGGCACACGTTGGTCGATCTGGGCATGTCGCCGCTCTCGAACGCGTATCTTACCGCCCAACAGCTCGACCAGATGGAACCGTTCTACCCGCTCCACGTGCGTATCTGCGATGGCTGCTTTCTTGTCCAGCTTGA
>DATLSB010000128.1:0-4037 GCA_035534415.1 Candidatus Dormiibacterota bacterium
GCTCACCACTTTCCGGCTCCGGCCAAGAGCCGGAGTCCCGCGCGCGCGGTCTCTCTGCGGTACCGGACACGAGTCACGAATCACCAATCACGAATCACGGGGTGTTATATTTCTTGTGACGATGAAAAAGTGGATCAAAGATCGGGTGCACGCGTACGAGAAGATGCGCTTCGATCAGGAGCCGATCCGCGCCAAGCTGCCATTTGAATGGGGCTTGGAGCATATCGGCGGAGACGCGCAGGAGCGCGATCCGCGCGGCTATCTCGAACGATTCGTCGAGGAAACGGTCGCCGAGAGCGATGCGTGGTATGCATCCCGTCCGGCGCAGGATTACAAGCTCGATGGCAACGTGCTGACGTTCACCAGCGCGATCGAGTCTCCTTGGGCGGAAAACAATCGCGTCTACGGGCAGTTTTTCCCCGCCATTCAGCGGACAAACGGCAACGGCGCGCGTGCGGCAAAAAACAAGGGTCGCGCGGTTGTGGTGCTGGCGCAATGGAACGCGCGGTGGGACGAGCAGCAAGGCGTCTGCCGGTGGCTCAATAAATTGGGCATTACGGCGGTGAAAATGAGCCTGCCGTATCACGACCGCAGGGCCATTCCGGGTCACCGGCGCGCGGATCATCTGGTGTCGCCGAATATTGGGCTGACGCTGCATGCCAACCGCCAGGCAGTGGTGGACGTTCGCGCCACGCTGCGTTGGCTTGAGCAGCAGGGCTACGACCGTTTGGGAATTTTGGGCACCAGCATTGGATCGTGCATCGGATTCATCACCATGTGCCACGAACCGGCGGTGCGGGCGGGAGCGTTTTTGCACGCTTCCATGTATTTTGGCGACGTGGTGGCAAATGGGCTGACCACCGTCAATGTGTGGGAGCAAATGGCCGAGCACGTGACCCCCGAGGAGCTGCGGCGATATTGGGCGCCGATCAGTCCGCTGCCGTATTTGAACAAGCTGCCGGGGCGCGATCTTAAAACTCTGCTGATTACCGGGAAATACGATCCGACGTTCTGGCCTGAATTTACCGACGAGCTCTTCGCCAATATGCGTCGGGAAGGGATTAAGTTTGCAAGCCTGCGGCTGCCGTGCGGGCATTACTCGCTGGGAGTGACGCCGTTCAAGCATGTGGCCGGGTACCGTTTCGGGAAATTTCTGGCGAATGCGCTGGCCTAGAAAGAGTTACGCGAGCGGCGAGGCTGGCTAGAGCGCGAGGGCAGCGAGCCGATAAGTTGGTTGGAGGTATCCATGGCCAACCCGATTAGTGGCGGGTACCAGGTGCAGCAGACCGAGCCGATCAATCAGACCACCAAGACCAAAACGATCGGCAAGCCCGTGAACCAGACGGCAGCGCCGCAAGATATGGTAACGCTCAGTGCCGCGGGCAAAGCCGCCAGCCAAGCGGCTCAGCAGGCTCCGCAAACGTCGAAAGCTACCACTGACGCCGATCACGACGGAAGCTAGTCTCGCGCAGTCCCAGCGGCACTTGGAAAGTTTTTCGGCGCACACGGCGAGGCGGATTCGCCGTGCTGCGCTGCTTCGTTTTTTGGTAGCACGTTTGTGCTGAAGGAATTTGCAGCGATTCGCCCGGCGATTCGGACCGCAGGTCCGAATCGCCGCGGGCTTCTTAGCGGAGCAGGGTAGCCAAGCCGGAGTTGGACATAGCGGCGGCGACGGCGGCGATATCGGACGAAAGGCTACGGTCCGCGTCGAGCGGTTTCGAGAGCGAGCGGACGATCTCGTAGGCGCGGCCAGATTCGATGCCGGGGCGCAAAGGCGAGAGGAAGTCGATGCCCTGCGCGGCGGCGAGCAGCTCGATCGCTAGGATATTGCGCAAATTTGCAAGCATCGGCGCAAGCCGGCGCGCGGCGCCCATGCCCATCGAGACGTAATCTTCCTGATTGGCGGAAGTGGGAATCGAATCGACGGAGTGCGGCGCGGCGAGCGCCTTCATTTCGCTGGCGAGCGCGGCGGCGGCGACCTGCAGAATCATGAATCCGGAGTTGAGTCCTGCGTGGCGCACCAGAAAAGCGGGCAATTGGCTTGATTGAGGATTGGTCATCTGCTCGATGCGGCGCTCGGAGATGCCTCCGAGAGTGGCGAGCGCGATGGCGAGGTGGTCGGCGGCCATGGCCAGCGGCTGACCGTGAAAATTTCCGCCGCTAAGAACGTCGCCGGAATCGGCGAAGACAAGCGGATTATCGGTGGCGCTGTTGAGTTCGATCGAAAGCGTGGCGCGAACGTACGCGAGGGCGTCGCGTGCGGCGCCGTGAACTTGCGGAATGCAGCGCAGGCTGTACGGATCTTGCACGCGCGGATCTTTTTGCGACGAACGGTGCGATTCGCGGATTTCGCTGCCGCGGTTGAGGCGTTCCAGATTGCGCGCCACGAGGGCGTGGCCGGGATGCGGGCGCGCGTCGGCGATACGCGCGTCGAAGGCAGCGGGGCTGCCGCGCAGCGCGTCGAGCGAGAGCGACGCGGCGACGTCGGCGGTATCAGCCGCAATTTCAGCTTCACGCAGAGCCAGCGCCAGAAGCGCAAGCATGGCTTGCGTGCCGTTCAGCAGCGCGAGTCCTTCCTTGGCTTGCAGCACGAGCGGAGAAATTCCCGCGGCTTTCAGTGCCTCGGCTCCAGTCATGCGGCGGCCTTCGAAAATAGCTTCGCCTTCGCCGATTGCGGCGAGCGCGAGATGCGCTAGCGGCGCGAGATCGCCGGAAGCTCCCACGGAACCTTGCGACGGAATTACCGGCAGCACATTGCGATTGAGCATCGCAAGCAGCGTATCCGCGACAATCGGCCGCACGCCAGAGAAACCTTTCGCGAGAGCGTTGGCGCGCAGCGCGAGCATGGCGCGCGTGGCGGGCGCAGTGAGCGGTTCGCCGACGCCGCAGGCGTGGCTGCGAACGAGATTGAGCTGGAGATGGCGAATCTCGTCATGCGAGATGCGCGTGGTGGCGAGCTTGCCGAAGCCGGTGTTGACGCCGTAGACGGCGGCGTCGGATTCGGCGAGACGATCGATGACCGCGCGCGAGGCAGACATGCGTTCGCGGGAGGCGGTGGGAATTTCGGCTTGGCATTGGGGGTGGTCGAAAACGAGACCGTAGAGATTTTCCAGGCTGAGCGTGTTGCCGTCGATGGAGATGGTCGTCATCGCTCTCGAAGATTAGCGCTTTGCGGATTTGTGGACATGGGCATTGTGCTCGGCGGGCTCGCGCGATGGCACGGTGAATAACTTGCGATATTTTTCGGGGAGCGATTTGGGCTGGCCCAGGCGGTCGCAGATGACGTGGTTGGTTTCGCCGGTGGCGAGCTGCTCGCTGGAATCCTGATGGAAAAGTTCGTAGGAGAAGCGGATGGTGCGGCGGCGCGATTCGATCAGGCGCGTGCGGACGATAAGCAGATCGTCGTAGCGAGCGGGGCGGCGATAGCGGCAACTCGCTTCGACCACCACGATGAAGCTATCGTCATCGATTTCCATTCGCTTGTAATCGAAGCCGAGCTGGCGGCAAAACTCGGAGCGGCCGATTTCGAACCACGTGAAATAGTTTCCATAGTAAACCACGCCCATCTGATCGGTTTCCGCGTAGCGCACGCGAATGGTGGCGTCGGCGTGTGGGATCATCGAGCGCTACTCTCCGGACCATTTCGGCGCGCGCTTTTCGAGGAACGCGGCGACGCCTTCGTGAAAATCGGGCGTGGAGCGGATGGTGGCGTTGGCGTCGATGGCGGCTTCGAGCTCGGAACGGATGGCAGCGTCGTCGAAATCGAGCAGAAACTTTTTTGTGCGCGCAACGGCTGTGGGGCTGGCGCCGATCAGCGCGGCGGCGATTTCGTGTGCGCGGTCCATCAGGTTTTCCAGCGGAACGATTTCGGCGATCAGGCCGATGCGAAAAGCTTCGGCAGCATCGATGATGCGGCCAGTGAGCAGCAGATCGCGGGCGTGCTTTTCCGCGATCTGGCGACGCAGAAAAACGGCGACTAGCGCGGGCATGAAGCCGAGCTTCACCTCGGGATAGCCGAATTTCGCTTCCGGCACGGC
>DATLSB010000129.1:0-22292 GCA_035534415.1 Candidatus Dormiibacterota bacterium
CTCGGAAAACTGTTTCCCTCCCTGGCGAGAGAAACTTCCCGCCCCCCGGCAGGCTCCCGTGCCCTCGCGAAAACCCGAACGCCGAAAATTCAAACGGTGAATGACAAAAATCAGCTCTCATGAATTAAGCAGGCTAGGCGAGCTTGATCAGCAATTTTTTGCGTATCCTGACAATTTAACTGATTTGCTCTTCGCTTTTGTAACTCGGCACCCGGAAGAGTTCGGACAATTGCCGAAGCCGGATGACGTTTGATCGTTGGGAACCCTTCCTGAGAGTTTATCCCGGAATTTCTTACAAAACGAACGGCAAGACGCCGAATTAGTGGGGACGGGTGTGAGCTTGACAGGCGCAATAGGCGGGCCTAGAATTCTGCTTAGGCGAATAAAAAGCGAAAACGATATGCTCCAAACGATGCTCGATTGCTGCGGAACCTGCTGACCATTTTACTGCGGAACCCCCTTCTTTTCGCCCAACGGTGCCATGAGCGCGCGAGCGAACGCATTGCGATTGCAGGTGGAAACGGCGCTGGCCGGGCGAGTGGCCAGCCCGTTCGAGTACCGCGACCGGCGGGTGGTGGAGACTGCGCCGGTGGGCGTGCCGGAAATCGACCGACTGACGGGAGGGCTGCCGCGCGGCGGGCTGACGGAAATTTGCGGCCCGCCGGCGTCGGGGAGGACCAGCTTGCTGGTGGCGGCGATGGCGGCGCGGACGGAAGCGGCGGAAGTGTGCGCGCTGGTGGATGCGCGGGATGCGTTCGATCCGCAATCGGCGGCGGAGGCGGGCGTGCGGCTGGGGCAGTTGCTGTGGGTGCGCTGCCGGGGAGTCGATCAGGCGTTGCGGGCGGCGGATTTGCTGATTCAGGGCGGAGGGTTCGGGCTGATCGCGCTCGATTTGGGAGACACGCCGGCGCGAGTGGCGCGCGCGATTCCGCTGCCGGTGTGGTTTCGGATGCGGCGGGCCGTCGAGCACACGCCGACGATCTTGGTGGCGCTGGAGCTGGAGTCGAATGCGAAGACGTGCGCGTCGTTGGTGCTGAGGATGGGCGCGCGCGAGGCGCGGTGGAGGCAGACGAGCGAAGTGATTGAGTTGGAGGGAAAAGCTCCGCGCTCTGAAAACGAGCGCAGGTCACCCAGTGAGGAATTGGAGAGAAGAACCCCACGCTCGAACACCGAGCATGGGGCACCCGAAAAAGCCAAGTCCACGGTCACAAGCGTGGCATTGATCGAAAGCGGCACGCGGGAGCGAGATGGGCGGATATTTTTGCCGCAGGCGCAGGGATGTCTTTTCGAAGGCGCGCGGAATTTTGTGGAGATGATTCGTTCGCGGGCGAAGAGGGAAGGCGACCGGTTGGCGTGGCGGGAAGAGAAAGCGGAAGGCGCGGAGTTTGAGACGAGAGCGGCGTGGAACAACGCGCGCGAGATTTTGGGCGAGCGGAATGCGGAAGGAGGGGCCGGTAAACGGTGAGCCAAATTTTTCGCGTGTTGTGGTGCAGCTCATTGGCGACCGCGGTAGAGGGAGATGGCATTCGCTTCGATATTCGTTCCGAATTTCCGGGTGCAGGCGGTAGTGCGCGTGGAGCCGGAGTTGCGCGGGCGGGCGCTGGCGCTGGTGGATGGCGCGCCTCCGCTTTGCAACGTGGTGGCGGTGAACGAACGCGCCGCGCGAATGGGCGTCGAGACCGGCATGACGAAAACCAACGCCGAGCAGTTCGCGGGACTGGAGATCCGGGCGCGTTCGGCTGCGCTGGAAAAATCGGCGCACGCGGCGCTGCTGGATGCGGGCTGGTCGGTTTCGCCGCGCATTGAGGATGCAGGCGAAGACGGAATTGTGATCGACATAGCGGGCCTGGGCTCGCTTTTCGGCGGCGAAGCGGAAATCGGCGGAGAACTCGAACGGCGCGCGTTCGCGTGCGGGCTCGAAGCGCATGTGGCGATCGCCGGGAATATTGATGCGGCGTCGATTGCCGCGCGTGGATGCGGAGGCGTGACGGTAATTCCACGCGGAGAGGAAGCGGCGCGCTTGAGCGGGTTGCCGATGCGCGTGCTGGGGCCGGCGGAAGAAACGGCGGAGACGCTGCGGCGCTGGGGCATGCACACGTGCGGAGCGCTAGCGGCATTGCCGGTGGGGCAGCTTTCGGAGCGGCTGGGGCAGGAAGGCGTGCGTCTGCACGCGCTGGCGCGCGGAGCGAGCGTGCGTTCGCTGACGCTGGCTGCGGCGGTGGATTTTTTCGAGGAAGAAATGGAATTGGACGACGCGGTGGAGGAACTCGACCCGCTGTCGTTTCTGCTGGGGCGGCTGCTGGATCAGCTTTGCGCGCGTCTCGGGGCGCGGGCGCTGGCGGCCTCATTGATTCGCGTGCGATTCGAGCTGCAGCCGCATTTCGAAAACGCGTGCGACCGGCGCAAGGAAGTGGTGCGGCAGAAAAATCCTCCGGGCGAGTACGAGACGGAACTGCGGCTGCCGGTTCCGGCGCGGGACGCGAAGATGCTGCTGAAATTATTGCGTCTGCGGTTGCAGGCGCATCCGCCGGGCGCGCCGGTTCAGAAAATTGTGATGAGAGCGGAAGCGGCGCGTCCGCGGGCCATGCAGGGCGGGCTTTTTCTGCCGAGCTTTCCCGATCCGGAAAAGCTGGAGCTGACCATCGCGCGGATCGCGAATGTGGTGGGCGAGGCGAACGTGGGATCGCCGGAGATTGTGGATTCGCACCGGCCGGGAACGTTTCAGATGGGGAAGTTTCGAGCGGCGAGCGACGGAGCGGAGGGGGTTCGCGAAGGCAGCGTACGCAGACCAGACGCGCGAGACGAGAAAAATGCGAGTGCGAACGGTGCGGGAGATGCGGGCGATGTTGACGGCGAGGATGCCCATCGAAAAGTGACGCAGAGTTTTCGGGCGTTTCGTCCGGAGATCCCGGCGCGTATGGAATTGCAGGGAGGGCGTCCCATGGCGGTGAATTTTCAGGGCGCGCGGGGAGAAGTGAGGGCGGCGTCGGGTCCGTGGCGCACGTCGGGAAATTGGTGGCGCGAGGATTCGTGGCGCCAGGAGGAATGGGACTTGGAAGTGAAATTTCGACCACCCCAACACGTGCAAAGCCGGCACGTGCTGGGGACCCCGGTTCGTGCGGAGGGCTCGGCGATTTCGGCTGAGACGCAGATTGCGTGTGGAAAGAGTGGAGTGTATCGCGTGTACTACGACGCGGAGAAGCGCGGGTGGTTTGTGCGCGGCGTTTTTGATTGAGCGGAAGCGATGTACGTGGAATTACATGCGCGGTCGGCGTTTAGTTTTCTCGAAGGCGCATCGGCGCCGGAGGAATTGGCGGAAGCGTGCGCGGAGCACGGAATGGCGGCGATGGCGCTGGCGGACCGCGACGGAGTGTACGGCGCGCCGCGATTTCATCTGGCGATGACGAAGCGGAAGATTCGCGCGCACATTGGCGCGGAGGTGACTGCGGCGGTGGATGGTGTGATGCAGGCTGAATTTGAGCAGAATCCGCATCCTTTGCACACACCGCAAAGGATGCGGCACCCGGAAAACAATCTGATTGCGGGCGCTTCGAGCGGATGGCGGTACACGGTGCTGGCGGAGTCGCGCGCGGGGTACCAGAATTTGTGCCGGCTGATCACGCGCATGAAGATGCGCGCGGCGAAAGGCGAGGGAAGCGCCGCACCGGAAGAAATTGCGCAGATGAGCGGCGGGCTGATTTGCCTGACCGGCGGCGAGGAAGGCCCGTTGGCGCATGCGCTGGAGCGAGGCGGAATGGCGGCGGCGATGGAACGCGTGCAGGAGCTTTGCCGCGCGTTTGGGCGCGACAACGTGTACGTGGAATTGCAGCGGCATTATTCGCGGAGGGAAGAGGCGCGCAATCAGGCGGCGGTGGCAATCGCGCGCAGCCTCAATCTGCCGCTGCTGGCTACCAACGGAGTTTCCTACGCGCGGCCGGAGCGGCGCGAGGCGCTGGACGTGTTCACCTGCATCCGGCATCACCGCACGCTGGAAACCGCCGGGCGTCTGCTGAGCCGCAACACGGAGCGTTATTGCAAGACGCACGCGGAGATGGAAAAACTTTTCGCCGATCTTCCCGACGCGATCGCCAACACGGAAAGGCTTTCGTCACGGCTGAAATTTACGCTCAACGACCTGGGCTACGAATTTCCAAAATATCCGGTGCCCGGCGGCGGATCGCAGATGGAATTTCTGCGGCAGCGGACACTGGATGGAATGGTATGGCGTTACGGCGCGAATGACGAAAGGGCGCGGTGGCAGATCGAGCGCGAACTGGCGTTAATCGAGAAGCTCGACCTGTCGGGATATTTTCTGATCGTGTGGGACATCGTGCGCTTTTGCCGCGAGAAGGGAATCCTGGTGCAGGGGCGCGGATCGGCGGCGAACAGTGCGGTGTGCTATTCGCTGGGGATCACGGCGGTCGATCCTGTGGGAATGGATTTGCTGTTCGAGCGGTTTTTGTCCGAGGAGCGCGGCGAATGGCCGGACATCGATCTCGATTTGCCAAGTGGAGATCAGCGCGAGCGCGCGATTCAGTATGTTTACGAACGCTATGGAAAATTGGGCGCGGCGATGACCGCCAACGTGATTACGTATCGCGGGCGATCGGCGGCGCGGGAGATCGGCAAGGCGCTGGCGTTTGATGCGGAGACGGTCGGGAAGCTGACGGCGCTGATGGGCTCGTGGGAATTTCAGGATTCGGGAGAAAAATTCGCGCGGGAATTCAAGGATGCTGGCTTGGACAGGAGCCATCCGCAGGTGCGGAAATTTTTCGAGTTGTGCCAGGCGGTGCAGGATTTGCCACGTCATCTGGGGCAGCATTCGGGCGGCATGGCGGTGTGCCAGGGACAGCTCGATTCGGTGGTGCCGTTGGAGCCGGCCACGATGCCGGGGCGCGTGGTGGTCCAATGGGACAAAGAAGACTGCGCGGATATGGGCATCGTGAAGGTCGATTTGCTGGGATTGGGAATGATGGCGGTCCTAGAAGAATCTCTGCAATTGATCCGCGAGCATGATGGCGAAGAAATCGATCTGGGGCGATTGCCGCAGGACGATCCGGCCATTTATTCCGCGCTGCAAAAGGCGGACACGGTGGGAATGTTCCAGGTGGAAAGCAGGGCGCAGATGTCGTGCCTGCCACGGCTGCATCCGAAATGTTTTTACGACATTGTGGTGCAGGTGGCCATCATTCGGCCGGGGCCGATCGTGGGGAAAATGGTGCATCCGTATTTGCAGCGGCGGCAGGGACGGGAAGCGCCGGAATATTTACATCCGGATCTGGAACCAGTGCTGGCGCGCACGCTGGGAGTGCCGCTGTTCCAGGAGCAACTGCTGCGCATGGCCATGATCGCGGCGGGATTCACGGGCGGCGAAGCGGAGGAATTGCGGCGGGCGATGGGCTTCAAGCGTTCCGAGACGCGCATGCGGGAAATCGAGGTGAAACTGCGGCGCGGAATGGCGGCGAAGGGAATCACCGGCGAAACGCAGGACAAAATCGTGCAGTCGATCACGTCGTTCGCGCTGTATGGATTTCCTGAATCGCACGCGGCGAGTTTCGCGTTGATCGCCTACGCCAGCGCGTATTTGAAGTGCCATTACCTGGCGGCGTTCACGGCGGCGATGCTGAACAATCAGCCGATGGGATTTTATTCGCCAGCCACGCTGGTGAAGGATGCGCAGCGGCACGGGCTGAAGTGCAGGCCCATCGACGCGACGCGTTCGGATTGGAAGTGCACGCTCGAACCGATTACGGCAAGGTTCGCGGTGCGGCTGGGGATGCGGTACGTGAAGGGGCTGCGCAAGGAAGTGGCGCTCGAAATCGTGCGGCAGCGCGGGCTGCGGAAGTTTGCGTCAATTGAAGATATGAAGCGGCGCGTGCCCGGCGCGCAGAAATCGGAGCTGGCGGCGCTGGCGGAAATTGGGGCGCTGAATTTTGTCGGAGAGAAGCGTGGATTTCACAGGCGCGATGCGTTGTGGCAGGTGGAGCGGGCTGCGAGGCGTCCCGGGCCGCTGCTGGAGGAGCGCGAAGAAGCTGCGGCTGCGGTGGAATCTGGCGCAGCGGAAGCAGACATGCAAGCGCGCGGCGCGGATGCGAATGGCGCGGCGGCCGGGTCGATAAAAGCTGCCGTTGCGAAGCACGGCGACTCGCCTTTGCTGCCGATGACCGACGAAGAGCGGCTGGTGGCGGATTTTCGCGGCACGGGGATGACCGTGGGGCCGCATCCGATGGCGTACCGCCGTGCGGAGATGAAGCGGCAGGGTATTCGAGCGGCGGCGGAGCTGGCGAAATTGCCGGATGGCACGCGCGTGCGATATGCGGGAGCGGTGGTGTGCCGGCAGCGGCCGGGAACGGCGAAAGGGTTCGTATTTTTAAGCCTGGAGGACGAAACGGGCATCGCCAATGCGATCGTCACGCCGCAGCTTTTCGAGCGGGACCATACGGTGGTGGTGCATCATCCATTTTTGCTGATCGAGGGCAGGCTGCAGAATCTCGACAACGTGATTTCGATTAAGGCGGAGCGCATCGAGCCGCTGGCGGTGACGCGCGCCGAGCCGGAGTCGCACGATTTCCACTGAGCTGCGGCTGCGGCGCGGCAGACGAACAAAGAAACGCGACCGGAGCGGGAAGTCCAAGTAAAATGCTGGGCAGATGACTTCACGGCGAAGAAAGAAGAAAACCAGGGCGCGGCACCGGGTTACAAAAGGCGCTCCCAAACATCTATTCGAATGCTGGGGCGAGGTTACCGGGCAGATCCGGCGCGCGCAGCACGTGGCGCTGTTCACCGATTTCGACGGCACGCTGACACGCATTCGCAGGGACCCAGGGGCGGTGGATCTTCCGCCGCAGGTGCGCGAAGCACTCATCGAGCTTGCGGCGTCCGGAATGATGGTGGGCGTGGTGAGCGGGCGCAAAGTGGCAGACGTGCGCAAGCGCGTGCAGGTGAAGCGCATTTGGTATGCGGGGGCGCATGGAATGTTTCTGCGCGACCCGGAGAATCGGTCGTTTTCGCTTGCGCGGCCAGAACACAAAGCGCACATACGGGCGGCGATTCGTTTGCTGGAGAAGCACATTCGCGGGGCGCGGGGATTGCGCATTGAAAGAAAGGTTGCGACAGTAGCGCTGCATTATCGCGGAGCGCCGCCGGCCAGCCAGCGCATTGCGCGCGACGCGGTGGCGAGGGCGATGGAGAGCGATCCGAATCTGTGCCTGCTGGCCAGCAAGAAAGTCTGGGGGTTGCTGCCGGATGCGACCAGCGACAAGTGGGGCGCGGTCAAGTTCATCATGGAGCGCGAGCAGCAGAGGTACTCTGACGGGCGCTGGCTGCTGATTTTTATTGGCGATGACGCCACCGACGAGCGCGTGTTCGCGCGCATGAAGGGAATTTCCGTCGCGGTGGGAAAGAAAAGCAAGACGGCGGCGCGTTACTGGTTGCGATCTCCGGGGGAAGTGCACAAATTTCTGGAACGACTGAACGCCATGGGGCGATAAGGTGGGCGCGATGAGGCAGATCGAATGACCGCGGAACAATCGGGCCCCACGCAGGGTGGTGCGGTTGCAGGGCGAGCGCCCAACCAAAAGTTTGTTTACGTGGCGGCGGCGTTCGCGGCGCTAGGCGGGCTGCTTTTCGGTTACGACACGGGAGTAATCTCCGGCGCCCTGATTTTCATCCAGAAAACATTTTCACTTTCCACTTTCAATCAAGAGCTGGTGGTCAGCGTGGTGCTGGTCGGAGCGTGCGTTGGCGCGTTGAGCGGCGGGCGTCTGGCGGATCGATTTGGCCGGCGGCATATGCTGATCTTCACAGCAATCATTTTCATCGCCGGCGCGATTGCGTGCGCCATGGCGCAGAACGTGATGATGCTGATCGTCGGGAGGTCGATCGTAGGGTTGGGCATCGGGCTGGCGAGCTCCACGGTGCCGCTGTACATCTCCGAGGTTTCGCCCGCAAGTGCGCGCGGCTGGCAGGTATCGCTGTTTCAGTTCGCGATTACAGTGGGAATTTTGGCCGCGTACCTGGTGGATTACGCGTTTGCGGCGTCGGAAAACTGGCGATGGATGCTGGGGCTGGCGGTGGTGCCCGGAGCGGCGCTGGGACTCGGAATGCTGATTGTGCCGGAGAGTCCACGCTGGAGTGCGCAGCGAGGGAACGTGGAGAAAGCGCGCAGCGTGCTGGTGAAAATTCGCGGCACGCAGGATGTTGATGCCGAGATGCGGGAGATCGAAGCGACGCTGCACCAGGCGCACGAGCACGGCCGGCTGTCGGACTTGTGGCTGCCGGAGGTACGTATGGCGATGGTGATCGGAATCGGGCTGGCGATCTTTCAGCAGGTCACCGGCATCAACACCGTGATTTACTACGCGCCGAAAATTATTCAATCCGCGGGGATTTCGTCGGCATCGGGTGCGATTTTGGCCACGGCGGGAATCGGCCTGGTAAACGTGGTGATGACGGTGGTGTCGATGTGGCTGATCGACCGCGTGGGGCGGCGGCCGTTGCTGCTGGTGGGAATCGCCGGAATGATCGTGAGCCTCGGAGTGCTGGGGTATGCGTTCTATGCGCCGAGCCGCAGCGGCAGTGTTGCCGAGATCGCGGTTGTGACGCTGATGGCCTACGTCGCGTCGTTTGCAATCAGCCTTGGGCCGATTTTCTGGCTGCTGATTGCGGAAATTTATCCATTGAAGATTCGCGGCAGCGCCGAAGGAGTGGCGGCGGCATCAAACTGGGCAGCGAATTTCGTGGTTACTCTCACGTTTTTGACTCTTCTCCAGGTGATCGGAGCTAGCCGGACGTTTTGGCTGTACGCCGCGCTGGCCTTGGCTGCGTGGGTATTTTCGTACGCGCTGGTGCCGGAGACCAAAGGACGCACTCTCGAAGAAATCGAAGCTGCGTGGCGGACCAAAAGGCATGTGGCGTAGAGCGTCGTTTCACTTGGCGGGATCTCGCGCGCGGGCTTGTTGACGAGCTAGCGCATGCGGCGCGCGACGATTTCAGCGCAGGCGCGTTTGTGAACGGGATCGTTGGGTTTGCCTTCCGCGTAGTGCAACACTTCCCATCCATCGAAATATTTCACGAGTTCGCTGGGGCGCAAGCGATGGCCGGTGGGCTCTTCGCCGGGTTCGGTGATGTGGACGATGGAGATCAGCACGCCGCCCGGAACGACTCCCGCCTTGGCAGGCTCGAATAGATCGCGCTGCAAGTAATAACCGATGGCGATGAGGTCCCACGCGGAAGGCGCAATCGCGAATTCGTGGCGTTCGAGATCAGCGACGTGAGTGTTGATTGCGAGATGCGCCTGATCGGCGCGATTGCGCAGTGCTTCGATTGCTGCGGAGGAGCCGTCAACGGCGGTGACTTTCCAGCCGTGCTCGGCGAGCCAGAGGGCGTTGCGTCCCGCGCCGGAGGCGAGATCGAGCGCGTTGCCGGGCGGCAAATTCGAGACGGTAGCGACGAGTAGCGGGGAAGGCTCGGTGTTGAAATCGGACGCGGCGTGCGCGCCGGAGCGATAGCGTTCGTTCCAGGCGGAAATTTCCATGGCTCGATTATTGCAGAGCCAACGTAAACCTCGCCAGAGCCGAAAAACCGTGCTCAAGAATCGAACATGGCCACCACGAGAAATCGAGGGCCCACCAAACGCACGCGTTACGGGTGGCGTTCGTTGGCAGAGGCTGTGGTATCGGATTTCGAGTAGCCGAAGTTGATGACCCACTCGCTGGGGACGATTTGGCCGTTGACTCGCGGCGGCGTGAATTTCCAGTCCGGCGCGGCGGCCATGGATAAGCGCGCAAAATAGCGGCTGGGACCGGGGGCATCGAGTTTGGCCTGCACCACTCGTCCTCGCGGATCGACGTCAACCACTACACCGACCCTAACGGTGCCCGAGATTGTGTTACTGGCGCTCACCGGAACACGAGGAAGAGCGCGACGGGCAACCGCTCCGGAGACGACATCGCCTGAGGTTGACGAAGCGGTTTGCGACGGAGCAGTGGGCGCAGCGTTGGAGATAATCACCGCGGGTCCGGAGTCAGCGCGCGCAAATTCCTTGCGCGACGATTTGTCGCGCGAGGCGGTTTTCAAATCGCGGGAAATTAAATCGCGCGAATCCTTTGCGACATTTTTTCGCTCGTCTATGCGTGTGTTGAGTTTGGAGGTCGGGCGCGCATCTCTCGCGGAATCGCTTGGGCGCAACTGTGCGACGGCAGGAGTAACCGACGCCGAGGCAGTGACGATGTTGTTGGGGCCCCCCCCGGATATGACGATGCCGAATACGAAAGCCGCAGTGGCTGCCGCGAGGCCCGCGAGCGCCAGGCGGTATTTTCGTTTCAGCTGGAAAGTGCGGCGAATCGGAGCGACGGCGTCCGGCTTAACGAAAGCAGAGCTGGCCAGGTTCGACGTATCCGCAGCGGAATCGGCCACTGGCTCTGGCGCGGGCGCGGGAGGTACGACCGACGGGCCGGGCGCAAGAGCAGCGCGGATTTGGGCGACGCTCCAGCGGCGGTGCGGAACAGGATTGACGCAGTGGCGCGCCAATTCCAGAAATGGCGCGGGAACTTCCGCCGGAACCAAAACCGAGTGGCGCCCATCAGCCGCCCGCTCGGGCACGCGTCCGGTGAGGCATTGCGCGAGCGTGACGCCGAGCGACCAAATATCCGTCGCCGCGGAGAGGTCCACTTCTGGCGCGACGTAGGGATCACTTGGATCGCGAGAATCCGCAGCTTCGCCGATGCGTGCGATCGAGTCGCTGGAAAGCTTCACCTGTTCGCCGATGGCGAGAATGTTCGATGGCCGAAGATGGCCATGGACAAAGCCTTTTCCGTGAAGATAGCTGAGCGCGTCCAGAGCGGGGCCGAGCATCGCGTCCGTTTCGCCGGGAGAAAGGCAGCGTAGGGGAAGAATGTCTGCTAAATTTTCCTCGGCCAATTCCATGACCACGTAGAGCATGGGGCGGCCGTCAAATTCGCAGCGCCCCATGTTGAAAATGCGCAGCAGCCCGGGATGCGAAAAGCGTGCGGCCAGGCGCCAGCGCGTCAGCTGAGCTCCGGAAGTGGAAGCGGGCGCGGGAATTAGTTTGATGGCGGCTTGGTGGTTGGGGGCTTGTTCACATTCCGTGCGAAAAACAGAGCTGTGCTGTGTGGCTCCGAGGAGTTCAATAAGAGAATAGCGTCCTTCGACGACCTGGCCTTCGAGGTATTTTTGTACTTCGATCATCACGTTCTCCCGTAGCTCACTCCGAGGAGCGAACGTAAAAGTAATCGGCGCCAAGCAACCGCTCTTGAGCGAGTGGGCGCGAGTTACACCCGGAAGGCTGAGTTGAATGAGATGGCGGCCGAAACCTCCGCGACCGTGAGCGCCCTGGCACTACCATGGCACTACGACCCCGGCTTGGGCTGGGAAGCGCCAACTCAAGAGGCGGCTTGCAGGTCGCCTCATGAGACCTTCGAGGAACCATCCGCATTATATCGCTCGCGGAACACGAGCAAAGCGAAAAACCACGGTCTGCGCGCATCCGGCCGGAGCCTCCCCAGCCTGAAAACTAGCACGCGGATCGAGTCCCGCGTAACTGTCCCGAGGGACAGTTTTGGTGCAGTGGCCAATAGGCCCAGTTCCGCACGACGGCGGCTGGCCCGTGGAACAGCGATGCGCAGGGAAGTTTAGGCGTGCTTCGCGGTGGCGCGTGAGAGTGAAACGGCAGAGAACGCGTGCGGCAAGTCCGGAGCGGCGAAAATTGCGGGATGAAGCAAGTGGGCAAGGATTTCGAGACTGTCGACGATGCGTGGGCCGGGGCGGCTGAAGTAGGCCGAGCCATCCGTGGCGAAAATTCGGCCCGATTTCGCGGCGGGTAATGCGTCGACGCGTTCGAACGTGGCGAGAATATCGGCTTCGGCCGCGCAGCGATGCAGATCGAAGCCGCAGCAAGTGAGGACGATCACTTCGGGCGAAAAGTCGAGGACGCGCTGCCAATCAATGCGGCGCGACGGGCGGCGATCGGCGGCCAGGTCGTCGCGCCCTCCGGCGAGGTCGACGAGTTCTTTCATCCAGTGGCCGCCGCAGAAGGGCGGATCGACCCATTCCATGCAGAAGACGCGAGGGGGACGCGCAACGATTTGCGTCTTGGAGCGAACAGCGTCGATGCGTTGCTGCAGCGAAAGGACCAGAGCATCGGCTGAGGCGCGCCGGCCGATGGCGTCTCCGACGAGCCGAATGGAATCGAGAATGTCGGCGAGCGAGCTCGGTTCGAGATTTAGCACGCGCGGGTGGGAACTGAGATTTTCGGCGGCTTCCTGCACGTGGTCGTAGGCGACGGCGCAAACGTCACAAAGGCGCTGCGTGATTATCAAATCGGGCTGAGACTGTTCGAGCGCGCGCAGATCGAGTTCGTAAAGCGAGCCCGAGGATTCGAGGCTTGCGTTGACGGCGACATCGATTTCCGCGCTGGTGAAATTGGAAGGAATGTTGCTGCGTGTGAGCTTCGGGATCGACGTCACCGACGGCGGGAAATCGCACTCGTGCGTGACGCCGACGAGCTGATCTTCCGCACCGAGCGCGCAGACGATTTCGGTGGCGCTCGGCAGCAGCGAACAGATGCGCATAGGCCGAGGGCGATCCGGATTAACTGGCGCGTTCATTGCGGCAGGCCGGCCATTTTTGCGAGCACCTGAAAAATCACGGCGAAGTCTTCTTTTGCGAAGCCCATGGCGCGCGCGGCGGTAAGAAATTCGTTGGCTACGGCGGAGGTGGGCAGCGGCAGATCGTGCTGGCGGCCTGCTTCGAGCGCCAGCAGCATGTCTTTTTGCATCATGTTCACGTTGAACCAAGCTTCATCCGGCAAGCGCAGCACGAACGGGCCGCGATACTGAACCATCGGCGAGGCGACGGCGCTGTGGGTGAGGACGTCGACAGCCGTTTCGCGCGAGATGCCGCTTTTTTCGGCCAGCAACACGCTTTCGCTGAAGGCCAGCATTTGCACGGCGAGATTCAAGTTGGTGGCGATCTTCATGGAGAGTGCCAGGCCGTTGTCGCCCACATGCGTGACTTTGGGGCCGATATCGAGCAGCAGAGGGAGAACGCGTTGGAACGTTTCCGCGCGGCCCCCAACCATCACCGATAATTTTCCCTGCTGAACCGTGATCACGCTGCCGGAAACGGGCGCGTCCAGCATTTCGCCGCCCGCTTCGCGAACACGTGCAGCGAGCGAACGGCTGACCGCCGGGCTCACCGTGCTCATATCCACCAGAGTTTTCCCGGGACGAAAGCCGGCGAGCAAGCCATCGGAACCTTCGGTGACAGCCGAGAGCGCGGCGTTGTTGGTCACCATCGTGAAAACGATGTCAGCCGCTTCGGCCGCGGCACGCGGCGAATCCGCCCAATGCATACCCTTGTTTACGAGCCATTCGGCCTTGGAACGCGTGCGGTTGTAGCCAGTGACCGTGTGGCCCTTCTGCAGCAGCCGTTCGGTAATGTGGCTACCCATCGCGCCGAGTCCCACGAATCCGAGGTTTGTCATGCTCGAGAATCTCCTCTCGCCGAGAAACTGAACCGCTTGCAACGGCAGATCGCAACGATCTTACACCTGCGCCGATACGTAACAACACAGGCGAGAAGCGGGAAGCGCCCTTCGGAACGGTGCCAGCAAATACACGCGCCGATGTGACCGCAGTCACAGCAGGGGTTCAGCGCGTGTAGTACGGTTCGCGCAGCGTGGGGAATCGCGCGAGCGAAAACCAGACGTAGCGGACGATAAGGCGATCTTCCGCTGGGCCACACTCGCAACGAGAGGTGAGGAATGAGCCTGAACGAGCCGCTGCCTGAAGCCTTGGAAGCCAGAGGCATTTCCCGAAGAAAATTTGTGGAGTTCTGCACCGCCATGGTCGCGGCGCTTGCGTTGCCGGATCGGTATCTCGGCGCGGTGATGAAGGCGCTGGAGAGCACAGAAAAACCCGTCCTCGTTTGGCTGGAATTCCAAGACTGCGCAGGAAATACCGAGTCCATGCTGCGTTCCGCCGATCCGCCCGTGGCAGACGTGTTGCTGGAGCTGCTGTCATGGGAGTACCACGAGACGATTATGGCCGGCGCGGGCAAGCAGGCAGAAGCGGTGCTGAAGCGCGTAGTGGCGGAAAACGCCGGAAAATACATCGCCGTGGTCGAGGGCGCGATTCCCACGGCGGATGACGGCGTTTATTGCACGATTGGCGGACGCACGGCGCTCGATATCGCGCGAGAAGTGTGTACTCATGCGGCCGCGACGATCGCCGTGGGCGCGTGCGCGTGGGACGGCGGCCTGGTCCGCGCCAATCCGAATCCGACGGGAGCGGTGGGATTGCAGGAGGTCGTGCCGGGAATCAAGGTGGTGAATTTGGGAGGATGCCCGCACAACGTGGCCAACACGGCAGCGGTGCTGGTGCACTACCTGACTTTCCACGAGATGCCGCCGCTCGATCAATATAATCGGCCGTTATTTGCCTACGGCGAACTGATTCATGACCAGTGCGAACGGCGCGCGCATTACGACGCGGGCGAGTTCGTCGAAGAATGGGGCGACGAAGGAAGCCGCAAGGGTTGGTGCCTTTACAAGATGGGCTGCAAAGGCCCGGACGCTACCTATAACTGTCCGACGGTGCGATGGAACAGCGGCACAAGCTGGCCGGTGAAATCGGGACACGGCTGCATTGCCTGCGCTTCGCACCGCTTCTGGGACGTGATGTCTCCCTTTTATAAGCCGCTGCCGAAGGTTCCCGGATTTGGAGTGGATGTGGACGCGGAAGAGATTGGATGGGGCGTGGTGGGTGGAGTTGCAGTGCTGACTGCGGCGCATGCAGTGGGAAGCGCGCTGCGTCCAAAGGAAGAACCGCCCAAGGACGATGACCAGGCCTAACGAATTTCGCAGGAGGTTGCGATGGCACGCGTCGTAGTGGATCCGGTTACACGGATTGAAGGGCACTTGCGCATCGAGGCGCAGGTGGACGGCGGGAAAGTATCCGATGCCTGGAGCTCGGGAACGATGTTTCGCGGCATCGAGCTGATCGTTCGCAATCGCGATCCGCGCGAAGTGTGGCTGTGGACGCAGCGGATTTGCGCGGTATGCACGATGGTGCATGCGCTCGCGTCGGTGCGCGCGGTGGAAAATGCGCTCGATATCGAAGTGCCCAATAACGCGCGTCTGGTGCGCAACATCATTGCCGCCAGCCAATACATTCAGGACCATGTGGTGCACTTCTACCATTTGCATGCGCTCGATTGGGTGGACGTGACCGGCGCTCTGAAAGCCGATCCGGCGAAGACCAGTCAGCTGGCGCAATCGATCTCGGAATGGCCAAAGTCGAGCACCGTGTATTTCAAAGGTGTGCAGGACCGCGTGAAAAGACTTGTCGAGAGCCGCCAGCTGAGCCTATTCACCAGCGGCTATTGGGGCCATCCTGCATACCGGCTTCCTCCCGAGGCCGATCTGATGGCGGTGGCGCATTATCTCGAGGCCCTCGAATTTCAGCGGGATTTCATTCGCATACACGCGGTGCTGGGTGGGAAAAACCCGCACCTGCAAACTTTTCTGGTAGGCGGCATGACCACTTCGCTCGATCTAAACGAGCCGCAGGCGCCGCTCAATCCGGAGCGCATCGATTTTCTAGTGCAGGTAGCGCAGAGCGCGAAGACTTTCGTGGATCAGGTGCTGATTCCGGACGTGCTAGCCGTCGCTGGATTTTATACGGACTGGTTTTCACAGGGAAAAGGTCCGGGAAACTTTATGAGTTACGGTGGTTTCCCGCAGGGTAGTATCAAGGACACTTCAACTTATTTCCTGCCGCGCGGAATCATCCTGAACGACGACATCTCGAAGGTCCATCCCGTCGATCCCAGCAAGGTTGCCGAATACGTGACGCATTCCTGGTACGAATACACCAGCGGCGATCAGGTAGCGCTGCCTCCTGCGGAAGGTCAGACCAACCCGAAGTACAGCGGGCCGAAGCCTCCATTCGAATTTCTGGACGTGGAGCAGAAGTACACATGGCTGAAGGCGCCGCGCTATGACGATCAGGTGATGGAAGTCGGTCCGCTTTCGCGAATGCTGGTGGCGTACGCGTCCGGCAACGCCGAGGTGAAGACGGCAGTGGATGGAGTGCTGACGCACTTCAAAGCGCCGCCGACAGCTCTGTTTTCAACCCTCGGGCGCATCGCCGCGCGGGCGCTCGAAACGCAGCTGCTATCGAACCACATCGTGGGCTGGATCGAGGAGCTACGCGAGAACATGCACAGCGGCGACCTGGCCATACACAACGGCGAAAAATGGGACCCGAATACTTGGCCCAGCACCGCGCGAGGCTACGGCCTCTTTGAGGCGCCGCGCGGATCGCTGGGACACTGGGTCGAGATCGAGGGCCAGACCGTGAAGAATTATCAATGCGTGGTGCCGACGACCTGGAACGCCGGCCCGCGCGACGCGAAAGGGCAGCGCGGGCCGTACGAAACGGCTCTGCTGAACACGCCGGTCGCTGATCCAGAGCGGCCGCTGGAAATTCTGCGCACGGTGCATTCGTTCGATCCATGCCTGGCGTGCGCGGTTCACGTGGTGGATGCGCGCGGGAGAACCCAGGCCCGCGAAGAGATCTGAAATGAGCGACTCAACGGCAAGAATCGCAGCTCAGTCGGAACCCGAACACGATCATCCCATCGCTCGCCAAGAGCGTTTGGTGCGCGTGTACGTATGGGAAGTGCCGGTGCGTCTTTCGCACTGGTTGTTCGTCCTGTCGATCGCCGTGCTTAGTTTCACCGGGTACTACATGTACGATCCATTCATCATCGCGCGCGGCCATCGCGCCTTCTTGATGGGGCGGATGCGCTTCATTCACGAAGTGGCCGCGTGGGTTTTCATCGCCGCGCTGCTGCTGCGCTTCTACTGGTTCTTGAAAGGCAACCGCTGGGCGCACTGGAGAAGCTTTGTTCCGATTGAGAAATGGTGGAGGAAGGGTTTCGGCACCCAGCTGAAATACTACATTTTCGTGAATCGCCACCCCGATAGCGAGGTGGGACACAATCCCTTGGCCGCTGCCACGTATATGGCCATTTTCGGATTGATGATCGTCGAAATCGTCACCGGGCTGGTCCTCTACAACCATATTCTCGGCAGCAGAGTTCTCGGCTTTGTCGTCAACTGGATTCCGGGAATCGTCAACATCCGCTATATACGCGAAATCCATTTCTTCATCATGTTCGCGTTCTTCGCCTTCGTGATTCACCATGTCTACAGCGCCGTGCTGATCGGCATCGAGGAGCGCAGCGGGCTGGTGGGCGGAATTTTCTCCGGCTACAAGTTTTTCCCGGCGGCTTTTGTGGCTTCCGATCCCACACGCCGCGAGCATGAAGAAGAAGTACCCGCTGTGGCGGCGGGACGGTCGCACAAGCTTCGCACCGGGAAGCGTTCTGGAGCCGAGGAATCGGCCGGGGAAGGCGACAGCGGCCCAAGAAAGCCGGGCGCCTGAACATGGCGGTGCAACCACGCAAACCGGCTCCGATCACGGTCGTGGGCGTCGGCAACCTGGTTCACACCGACGACGGCCTTGGAATCCACGCCATTCAGCGGCTGCAAGCCGATCCGCGCGTGCCGAAAGATGTGGCGCTAATCGACGGCGGTACGTTTGGGCTCGAGCTGCTGGCATACCTCCAGGATTGTTCGCAGCTGATATTGATCGACGCGGCAGATTTGGGGCAGGAACCCGGAACGCTGGTGCGCATGACCGGAGCAGAGTTGTGCGGGCTTCCGTGCGGAGCGAGCGTGCATCAGCTGGGAGTGGCCGATCTGCTGGCGACTTTGCCGCTCGTTTCGGACGTCCCCTGCGAGATTCTGCTTTTGGGCGCGCAACCGGCATCGACCGACTGGGGAACCGAGCTGACGGCGCCAGTTGCCGCGGCGCTCGATAAGATCGTGGACGCGGCCGTGCAGCAGCTGCAGGAATGGTTCCGCGCAACGAAAACAGCTGAAGAGCAAAAATTTTTAGCGGCAAGAGCCCTCGCGGAATCGCAACAATCTCGCGCGGAAGCATGATTTCCAGTTTGGGAGCGCAACGATGTGTCTAGCCATCCCCGGAAAAATTCTCAGCAGCGACATCAGCAATGGAGTGCGCGTTGGCCGCGTGCAGTTTGGCGGCATCAGTCGCGAAGCCTGTCTTGATTTCGTGCCGGAAGCCTCGGTTGGCGACTACGTGATCGTCCACGTGGGATTCGCGATCAGCGTGGTAGACCGCGAAGAAGCCGAGCGCAGCTACGAATTGCTGCAATCGATGGGAGTGCTGGAAGCCGAACTTAAATCCGATCTGGAGCCTTCGTGAAGCGCTCGCGTGCAGGAGATGAGCGATGAAATATCTGGATGAATACCGCGACGAGCGTATCGCCCGCGGATTGGTGGCGGAAATCGCGCGCCGCGCCACCCGTCCCTGGGTGCTCATGGAGATTTGCGGCGGTCAAACACACACGCTGATGCGCTTCGGGATCGACGAACTGTTGCCGCAAGGCGTCGAGATGGTGCATGGGCCGGGATGCCCGGTGTGCGTCACGCCGCTGGAAACCATCGACAAGGCGATCGACATCGCGTCCCGGCCGGGAGTGACGCTGATTTCCTACGGCGACATGCTGCGCGTGCCGGGATCGAACACGGACCTGTTTCACGTGAAGGCCAATGGCGGAGACGTGCGCATCGTCTACGCGCCTACCGAAGCGCTGAAATTCGCCCGCGCCAATCCCGATCGGCAAGTGGTGTTTTTCGCCGTGGGATTTGAGACTACCGCTCCCGCGAACGCCATGGCCGTGTGGCAGGCGAAGCGCGAGGGGCTGAAAAACTTCTCGATGCTTGCGTCGCACGTGCTGGTGCCTCCGGCCATGCGCGCATTGCTGAGTTCGCGTCGAAACCGTGTGCAAGGATTCATCGGGCCCGGACACGTTTGCACCGTGATGGGCTATGGCGAATACGAGGATCTGATCCGCGAATTCCACGTGCCGATCGTCGTGGGCGGCTTCGAGCCGGTGGACTTGCTGGAAGCGATCCTGATGCTGGTGACGCAGCTCGAGGAAGGACGCGCCGAAGTGGAGAATCAATACGTCCGGTCGGTCACCTACCAGGGCAATTTGCACGCGCAGAAAATTCTTGGCGAGGTATTCGAAGTGTGCGACCGCAAATGGCGCGGCATCGGAGGCATTCCAGAAAGCGGATTCAACATCCGCGAGGAATACGCCGATTTCGACGCCGACCGCATCTTCGGCACCCAAGGAGTGACCGCCGACGAGCCGGCGGAATGCATCAGCGCCGAAGTGCTGCAAGGTTTGAAGAAGCCGACGGACTGCTCGGCGTTTGGCACCCGTTGCACGCCGGAAAAACCTCTGGGCGCGCCGATGGTTTCCTCCGAAGGCGCGTGCGCGGCGTATTACCAATACCGCCGGCATATGGTCGCTGCGAAGGGCGCGCACTGATGGCGCAGGACACCAAAATCGAAGTGGCGCTGCACTGTCCGGTGCCCGTTCCAGCGAAGGACGCAATTTTGCTGGGCCACGGCAGCGGCGGACGCATGAGCTCGGACCTGCTGCAAAGCATTTTCCTGCCTGCGCTGCAAAATCCCGTACTCGACCAGCTGAACGATCAGGCAATCGTGGAATTTGGCGGGGCGCGGCTGGCGTTCACTACCGACTCGTTCGTGGTAAAGCCGCTGTTTTTCCCCGGCGGTGATATCGGCACTCTGGCGGTGAACGGCACGGTCAACGATTTGGCCATGGGCGGGGCGCGGCCGCTGTTCTTGAGCCTCGCGTTGATTTTAGAAGAAGGCCTGCCGATGGATTCTTTGCGGCAGGTAGTGGAATCGATCCGCGTTGCCGCAGCCATCGCGGGCGTGACCGTGATTACCGGGGATACGAAAGTGGTGGAGAAGGGCAGCGGCGATGGAATCTTCGTCAACACTTCGGGAATCGGCGTGGTGGCGCCGGGAATCAACCTTTCGGCGGACCGGGCCCGCCCCGGCGATCGCGTGCTGCTCAGCGGGACGATTGGGGACCACGGCATCACCATTCTTTCGCAACGCGAGGGGCTGGAATTTGCCGGCGACGTTGCCAGCGATACAGCGGCGCTGCACACTCTCGTCGCGGATATGCTCATCGCGAGTTCTGAAATCCGCTGCCTGCGCGATCCGACCCGCGGCGGACTATCCAGTTCGCTAAACGAAATTGCGGCGCGATCGCGCGTAGGGATCGAGCTCGACGAAAAAGCGATTCCTGTGCGCGACGAAGTGCAGGGCGCGTGCGAAATGCTGGGACTTGATCCGTTATATGTGGCCAATGAAGGCAAGCTGATCGCGATTGTTGCTCCCGATGCCGCCGAAAGCGTGGTCGCCGCGATGCGCAACAACACCCTGGGGCGCGAGGCGCGAATCATCGGCACCGTGAATGAATCGCATTCTTCGATGGTCACCATGCGCACGCGGCTGGGCACTTCGCGAATCGTCGATCTGCTCGCGGGCGACCAGCTGCCGCGAATTTGCTAGGGCGCGCGAATGCACGAAATGGGGATCGCCAGTTCGGTGCTGGATGCGGTTCGCGCGGAATCGCTGCGCTTTCCAAATGGACATGTTTACAAGGTTGGTTTGCGGATCGGAGCGCTCGCCGGTGTCGATCCCGAGGCGGTGAGTTTTTGTTTTGACGCGGTGGTGCGCGACTCCGGCCTGGAGCCGCTGGCGCTGGAAATTGAGTACAGGGCGCGCCAGCACGTGTGCGTCGCGTGCGGACAAGCTTTCGCCGCGCAGGATGAAAATACCGCCTGTCCCGCATGTGGCGCGGGCAACGCACTTTTTGTCGGCGGCGACGAACTCGAAATCGCGTATTTGGAGGTGGAAGATGGAGCGGCTGCCGCTCGAGCGTAAAGTCCTGAACGAAAACGACCGCATCGCGGCGGGATTGCGCGAGCGCTTTGCCGAGCATGGCGTTCTCTGCCTGAATTTCATCAGCTCACCTGGATCGGGAAAAACGAGCTTGCTGGAGCGCACCCTGGAAAGCTTCGACACGAACGAACGCGTGGCCGTTCTCACCGGCGATATTCAAACGGAGAACGACGCCAATCGGCTGGCGCGTTCCGGATTTCCCGTGAAGCAGATCACTACCGGAGGAACCTGCCACCTGGACGCGCGCATGATTGAGAGAGGCCTTTCCGGCTGGAATCTCGAAGATATCGATCTGCTGCTGATTGAAAACGTCGGCAATCTGGTCTGTCCTTCGAGCTACGATCTGGGCGAAGCCGCGAAAATCGTGGTGCTGAGCGTCACCGAAGGCGAAGACAAGCCGCTCAAATATCCGTCGATTTTTTTCAAGTCTCAGCTGCTGGTGCTGAATAAGGTGGACCTGCTACCCTATGTTCCGTTCGACATCGCGGCGGCCGAGAGCAACGCGCGGCAGATTCACCGCGAAATGGAAATCGTTCGAGTGTCGTGCCAGACGCGTGAAGGTTTGCAGGACTGGCTCGATTGGCTGGAGCGGCAGCGGGCGAAGCCGCGAGCGGTTGCGTCCGCCGGCTGAAATTGCCTCGTGCAAATCCGCAAGGAAATCCTCGTTTCGGGCATCGTCCAAGGCGTCGGGTTTCGGCCATACGTCTATCGCCTCGCCACCGATCGCAATCTGGAAGGCAGCATCAGCAACACCGTATCGGGCGTAACCATAGAAGTGCAAGGGCCGCTGGAGTTGGTCGAGGAATTCGTCTCGCGGCTTCCCGCGGATGCTCCGGCTCTCGCGCAGATCACTAGCGTTAGCGTGCGCGAAGTTCCATGCAAGCCGGACCGGCGATTCGAGATTCTACCCAGCCAGGCGGGCGCGCATGCCAATACGCTGATCTCTCCTGACGTGGCGACCTGCGCCGATTGCCTGCGCGAGCTGTTTGATACGTCCGACCGCCGCTACCTCTATCCTTTCATCAACTGCACGAATTGCGGGCCGCGTTTCAGCATCGTGCGCGGAATTCCCTACGACCGCGCGCGAACGTCCATGGCAGTTTTCCCCATGTGCGACGAATGCCGCTCGGAATATGAAGATCCGCGGAATCGCCGCTTCCACGCGCAGCCCAACGCCTGCTGGAAATGTGGGCCGCGGGTGGAGCTACGGGACGCGCAAGGCCGCACGCTGGAAGCACGCGATCCCATCCTTGCCGCGGCGGAAAAGCTGCGAGCCGGAGAAATCGTTGCGATGAAAGGGTTGGGAGGATTTCATCTTGCTGTGGACGCGACAAACGACGAATCTGTGCAGCGTCTGCGCGATCGAAAGCGGCGCTTCGAGAAACC
>DATLSB010000130.1:0-21650 GCA_035534415.1 Candidatus Dormiibacterota bacterium
CTAGCGCGCGACGGTTGGAGGTGCCAGTACTGCGGATCTCCGGAGAATCTCCAGGTCCATCACATCCAATCACGGGGTCGACTGGGAGCCGATGCGGAAGGGAACCTGATTACGCTGTGCTCCGGTGTCATCGAAAAATCCACGGCCAGTAAAAACGTGGCGAAGTAGGGACGTCCGGGACCGCTAGGGCTTTGGTCTTGCGTCGTTGCCGTTTTGGGGGGCGTAGTGACGATAATATTCGTAATAGCCGCGGTCGAATTTCTCGACGGCGTTCAGGACAACGCCGAGGATGTGATCCTGGCCGAGGATGCGAATCGTATCGTCGATGGCGCTCCGCTGGGTACGTCCCGCGCGCGCGACTACGAGTGTGGCGTCTGCACGTGCCTTAAGCGAAAGGGTATCGACGACGGGAATGGCTGGCGGCGAATCGATCAGTATCCAGTCGAACGAAGCTGCGAGCTTCTCCGTCGCATCAGCGAACCATTCCGAATTGAGAATCTCGACCGGATTCTTTATCGATTTTCCGCACGGCAAGAGGTAGAAACCAAGCGGCTCAATCTTCCATATGACTGACTGCAAACCCGCATCGCTGCGTGAGCATTGCGTCAAGCCGGAAGGCAGATGCAATCCGAGCTCACCAGCCAGCGTGGGGCATCGCAGATCACCTTCGAGCAGCAGGACCGATTGATTTTTCTTTTCGGAGAGAGCAGCGGCGAGGTTCAGCGCCAGAGTCGACTTCCCTTCCCTGGGACCTGGACTCGTTATCAGAACAGTCTTTACGTCAGCCTCGGCACGTACGGCCTTGATCAAAGCGTACGAAGAAAAGTATCATTCCCTTCCCGATGCTTCCCCGGTGGAAGTCCTTCGCACGTTGATGGATGCCAATGTTTCTCCAGCAGTGTTCTTCTAGCAGGCCGCTGAAAAAATCAAAAATTGCGCAACGAAGGAGCGCCGAGCGCGTCCCATATAGCGCATGCGAGGAACCGATCAGCAGCAGAGTCACGTGTTCCGCTACATTTCCCCGGAACAGCGAGTGCGCAGAGACCATCCACTACAATCGTGGTGGGGCGAGGGTGACAAAGCCGGAAATCTTCAGGTTATTGTAGCGGCGGAACTCGGATGATTCCGACATTACCCTCGATTCGGATGTCGGTTCCAAAAGACTCCGATTCTAGGGAGAGTTGCTCCAGAATCGACCGGGCAGCATCGGCGGAGGCAAGCCGGGGAACTCCGCTCTGGCTTGGGCGGCGGTGACGGCCGAGATCGATAGGATAAAGGCGGATTTCCGAAGCCTGCCCGCGGCGGAACGTGCTGACGGCAATGACGCTGATCCAGAATCCCGGTCTGCCAAGCAATCGGGATATTCGCAAGCTTTCAAGTTCAGCTGGCGTCACCGCCCTCGGATCGAAGTGGAACGCGGCGTAGACCGACGGCAGTATGACCTGCTGCTCGTGCAACTCGAAAAAATAGTCCCCCAAACTGTAAAAGATGGGTTTGCCCCGGTAGATCTCGATGCCGCGAAGCAGGTGTGGCCCCTGGCTGATGAAAGCATCGGCCCCGTTATCGATCGCCCCGTGGGCGAGTTTCACCAGGAACTTGGGCGGGTCCGCGAGCCTCTGACCAGACTCGTGGCAGTGAATCGTCGCGATCAGGAAGTCGGAACTCTCTTTGCCCTCTCGGATGTTGCGCAGGATATCCGTGAGGTCCGCCTGGTTCATTTCATAACGCAAACGAACATGATCGCTGAGCTCGAAACGGGTACCCAACAGCGACAGTCGATGTGGCGTGCCGCTGACGGGGCCTTCGGGAGGCAAGGGCAGAAGGCTGTGGAGCTTCACAAGCGACTGCATGATGTCCCGGGTGACTAGGACCGAGCGAGTCGTGCGCAACGCGTCAACTCCACCACGGCCGGGTATCATGCCGGCCGGATCGGCGGCGACGGACATCGGTGTAAACGTCGAGGCCATTCCCACCAGCGCGACTCGTCCCTCCGGAGTTTCGAGATACTGCGGCGCTCGTGCTGTTGCCATGTTGTCGCCCGTCCCCGCATGGACGATTCCGGCTTGGTCGAGCAGGTGATCGGTCTCCGCCATTCCTCGAACGCCCCAGTCGGTGGCGTGATTATTGGCCCGGTTCACCATCGAGAATCCCATTTTCTTCAGATCGCCAGGGACGAGCGGTGAAGCAACCGGCCAGGCTCCGCCATTTTCCGCCTGCGGAGAGCCTCTAAAGTGCCGGATGTCGATAGCAGTATCTTCAAAGTTTCCAAAAGCCGCGTCAGCGCCGCGCAGGATCTTCAGTTGTGCCTGGAACCCAGGATCGGCGTTCGCCGATTCAGGGTTGGCCATGATGATGTCGCCTACCGCCGCGAGCGTGAATCCATCAGCAATGCTGCAGCGCAGGGACGGAGAAACCGGCTGCTGGGACAAATTGCCGTGATGGGGAACCGCGCTGGCGCAGAGCGTGCCAAGGACGGTCATGGCGAGAGAGACGGCAGCAGCCGCTCCGGGCCGGAAAAGGCGAATGCGCTTGCGCATGAAGGACCTCCTTGTCCGCTTGGCGGTACCCGGCTTGTTACTTGATGCGTGGCGTTAACCGCAGTCGGGTGCGGTAGCGCACAAGATAATCATGGGTGCGGCGAGACTTTGCCAGCCGGCGCGGCGCCCCCCGTTTCCGCATCGGGATGGATGGTCATGCTCCCCGCAGCGCGCGCAACACGGTTGAACGCGGCCACATCCGAGCGCACGATGGCACTCCAATCTCGCTGCGCTTCATCGGTGCGCTGGCGAAGCGTCGCGATTTCCTGTTCATCCGCAGCAGATGGTGCAGTCGCGTAATTCGCGTCGATGTCGTTCATTACCCGCTGTAGCCGGTCATAAAGGCGGCCGAGATAATGCAAATAATATTTGGGGTCGGTCTGGATGGCGGGGTTGAACAGCGGCTCGCGCCAGGCAACCAGCTTTGATTGAAGCGCCTGGCTTTGCTCGAGCATCGCAGAACGGTTTGGCGCGGAGGGCGAAGTCATCTTCTCGATGAAGCCAAGCTGCTCCTCGATGCGATTGTCTTGATCGAGCAAGTGCACCAGGTGCGTAACCATCGCGCGCACCTCAAGACCAGCGGCGGTTTGCGCCTTCATGGCTTCGCTCTCGGCCGGGAATCGCGGGTCCGCGCCAACGCGAATGGTTTTTGTGTCCGTTTCGGTACCGGCATGAACGGTGATGGTATAAATTCCGGGAACGACGGGCGGTCCGACCGCGGTCGCCGGAATCCACGATCCGACGCTTTGCGACAAAAATTCAGGGCGTGGAGCTGCGTCGTAGGTCAGATCCCACGCCACGCGGTCGACGCCGATTTTCCCCGGCCCCGTGAGCTTGCGGACAATTTCTCCATGCGGGCCGGTAATCGTAATTTGCACGCCGCTTGAGGAACTCTGCTTGAGGTAGTAGTCAATGAACGCTCCCAAAGGCCGGTTGGCCGCCGACCATTGCGCGCCGTGGGTTTGGATGCGCCCATAGCGGTTGAAAACTGAACTGCGGAATGCCGGCTCGGGCTTGAATAGGAACAGGTTCGACGCCAGGATTTCCGGCGTAAGCTCCTCGATAGGACTCATATCGTCAAGCACGAAAATGCCGCGCCCGTGAGTGGCGATGACCAGGTCATGCATCGCGGGCTGAAACTTGAGATCGTAAACCGGGACTGTGGGCAGGCCCGCTCCCAGAGCTTCCCAGGCGGCGCCGTCGTTCGTTGAGTAGAAGAGCCCGGCGTCGGTGCCAAGCACGAGCAAACCTCTGCGATCCGGATCTTCACGGACCACGTGCGCCGGCGTATTGTCCGGCAGACCGGTGGAAATGCTTTGCCAGCTCGCTCCGCCGTCGTGCGTTTTCAATACGTACGGGTGATTGTTGTCGGTTTCGTGGTAATCGATCGCCACATAGGCACTGTTGGGATCAAATGGCGAAACATCGATCTGTTCGATTCGGCCCCACTCGGGCACGCCTTTGGGAGTGACGTTGCTCCAGTGCTGGCCGCCATCGCTTGTCCTCTGCACCATGCCGTCATCGGTTCCCACGCAGATCACCTTGGAATTTTGGCGGGAAATAGCGATGGACAGAATAGTATCGTAAGTTTCGGCACCGGATAGATCGTTCTCGACCGGGCCGCCGCTCACGACCTGCTTGGACTTGTCGTTTCGCGTCAGGTCCGGGCTGATTACACGCCAAATGGCGCCTGCGTCATCGGAGCGAAACAGCACATTTCCGCCCAGGTATACCTGCCTGGCGTTGTTGGGTGCGACGGCGATCGGCGACGTCCAATTGAACCGGTAGCGAAGATCCGACTGCTTCAGTTCCTCGACGCTCAGCAAGTAGGGGCGGATCCGGCCGCCGCGGCCGGTACTGCGGTCGCGCACCTCGATCACCCCATTCTGCGAGTCGGCGTATACCAGGTTGGTCTTGGGAGCAGGGACGGCGTATTGCCCATCGCCTCCTAGCACCACCCACCACTCCTGGTTCGGAATGTTTCCAGGCGCCAGAGTTTCCGAAGGACCGCACCAGGCGCTGTTGTCCTGCAGGCCTCCGCAAATGGTGTACGGCGTACGGTCATCGAGCGCCACGCTGTAAAACTGTTCAATGGGCAGGCCGTCGGCGAACCGCCAAGTGTCGCCTCCATTCGAACTCAGATACACTCCGCCGTCGTTTCCTTCGATAATGCGCGTGGGATCGCGAGGATCGATCCACATGGCATGGTGATCTGGATGAACTCCTCGGCCGATATTGTGAACCGTGCGGCCGGCATCCTCGGAAGCGAGCAGGTCATAGGACATAAAATAGATCTTGTTTTCGTTCGTTGGGGAGACCGCCAGGCGGCCGAAATACCACGGCCGGGCGTCGATGAGCCAATTGTCACTGACTTTGTTCCAGTGATCCCCGCCGTCGCGTGATTCCCAAAGCCGGCCCGCTTTGGATCCCACCAGAGCGTAGAGGTGCTGCGGATTGCTGGCCGCAATCGCCAGACCGATGCGGCCGATCGGCGGACCCGGCAATCCGTCCGTCAATTTGTTCCAGGTGACGCCGCCATCGAGCGATTTGTAAATGCCGCTTCCTTGACCACCACTAATCATTTCCCACGGGTAACGCCTGATCTGCCACATTCCGGCATAGACGATCCGCGGGTTTTGGGGATCGATAGCCATATCGCTCACGCCAGTCGTGTCGTTGACATACAACACCTTTTGCCATGTCTTGCCTCCGTCGGCAGTGCGGAAGACTCCGCGTACGGCGCTCGGGCCCCAGGCATCACCGACCACGCCCACCAGGACGACCTCCGGATTGGTAGGGTTTATGATGATCGACGAAATCTGCCCGGCATCGTCGAGGCCCGCATCTTGCCAGGTCCGTCCGCCGTTGGGCGAGAAATAAACGCCGCGCCCGGTGACGACGTCATTGCGCAGGTTGCCTTCGCCCGTTCCGGCCCAGACCAGGTTGGGATTGGAAGGAGCAACCGCCAGCGCTCCAACGGAACTCACTGCGGCGTACTGGAAAATCGGCTGCCAGCTCACTCCTCCGTCTGCGCTCTTGAAGATCCCGCCCGCAGCCGTGCCGACATAATAAATGTGTGGATTGCCCGGAATGCCGATAACTGCAGTGACCCGACCGCCGGCCACCGCCGGACCCAGATTTCGGAAATGCAGGTTCTGGAAGGGATCGAGCCGAGCCGTCGCGGCAGCGGATGCCTGGGCCGCCGCTGCGCTCAACAGCAGGACAAACAGGAGTTTGATTCGGGTCACGCTGGACCTCCATCGAAAATCGTGCTCCTCAAAAGGGGCGCGGTGCTTCAATTTTGCTCATGGTGAGTGCGATTTGCCGTGCTCGGGGCGTCGGGAGCGATGGCTGCGGTGTGGCCTTTGACGTATCGCTCGAACCAATAGATCCGCCACTGGTAGGTCTCCATCAGGTGCTTTGGTTTTCCGGAAACCGGCAGCATGTGGCTCTCGCCTGGAAACATCACCATCTCCGCGGTGCCGCCAAAATGCTTGATGGCGCGGAAATATTCCTCTGATTGGCTCGCTGGCACCCGTTGGTCCTCCTCGCCATGCAGGAAGAGAAGGGGTGTCTTCACATTCGCAGCGTATCGCAGCGGAGAGGTTTTCCAGTAGGTGTCGAACTGGCTGAATAGGTCTGCGCCGAAATCCCGCGTGTGTCCGAAAGCGGCGTCGCGAGTACCCTCCACGCTTACGAAATCGCTGATTCCGGCAATGCTGATCGCCGCCCTGAACATATCCGTATGTCCGACAATCCAATCGGTCATGAATCCACCGTAGCTGTGGCCGACGACACCCAGGCGGCTGCTGTCAATCCAGGGATAGCGCGCCGTGATCGCTTTCACGCCGCTGATGATGTCCTCGTAGGCATTGCCGCCCCATTCTCCCGCAACGGCGCGCTGAAATTTCATCCCATAACCGGAGGAGCCGCGGGGGTTGGCCATGAAAACGGCATATCCGTTGGCCGCGTACAGCTGGGCGTCGAAGCTCCAATGGAAGCCCCACATTCCGTTTGGCCCGCCATGAATGTCGAGGATCATGGGGCATTTCCTGCCGGGCTGCCAATCGAGAGGCCGCATGAAAAACCCTTGGATGGTGAGGCCCTCAGCGGAGCTTTGCCAGGTGACGGACTCGGTTGGAGCGGTTTGCACCTGGCTCAACAGACTTCGATTTTGCGACGTGAGCTGGAGTTCGCCCCTGCCATCGAGCGCCGCGGAATACACCTCAGGCGGATGAGTCGCGTCGTTCGCCAGATAAACCAGGCGGTTCCCGCTCTCGCTCGCTTGCAGTTCATGGATGGCCCTGTGGCCTGCCAGCACCCGCAAGCCATGGTGCGTTTTAACGTCCACCCGGTAGTAAACGGCTGAGCCATGGTCAGCCGCTCCAAACCAAAGATCGCCGGAACGGCCCCAAACAATCTGCGTGGGAAAGCGATCGATATCCGACGCCAGCACAGGCTTCCCGGCACCAGAAATTGAGGTCAGGAAAAGCAGAGGTTGGTCGCTTGCTATCGGCGCGGCAGCGTAGGCGAGCATCTGGCTATCGGGCGACCAGCGCGGTGAGGATAGACTGGCGAGCGGTGCGGTAACGGCGTGCGGCGCGCCGCCAGAAGCAGGAACGATAAAAATCTCGGAGCTATCGCTGTACTCCCGAAGATCGGGCCCGATGTTCTGAGAGACGTACGCAATCCATTTTCGGTCAGGCGACCACTCCGGATCGCTATCGTTGCGGGTTTTTCCGAAGGTCAATTGGCGCGCATCGCCGTTGCTCACGTCCACCAGCCAGAGATGGCTTTGGCTGCCGCGGTGATACCAGCCATATCCGTCCAGCTTGTAAACAAGCGAAATATAATCGCGCACGCCGGGCTCGGGATTCACACCATAATCGGGCCGGGCCGCAACCGCCAGCTGCCTGCCGTCGGGAGACCACGAATAGCTCAGAACTCCGTTGGGAAAATCGGTGATTCGTCGCCTCGCTTGACCGTCGCGAGCGACCACCCAGATCTGCGGCTTGGCGGTCGACGCCAGGGGGAGACTCTCTTTAATCGCTTGCCCGCCGCTTCCGGTAGAAATGAAGGCCAACCACCGGCCATCGGGACTCCAGCGCGGAAACCGCGCGGGGAGGTCCCCAAGAAACGGTTTTGCTTCGGCCTTGCCGTCGGCCGGTACCATCCACAGGTGAGAAACCCGTTTATCCTTGTAGGCATCGACGGTGGTCACCTCATAGACAACCAGCTTGCCCCCTGGTGTAAGTTCGGGATCGTTCACTGTTTCCAGGCGGTACACGTCTCCGGGAGTGAGCGGGCGCGGCGCATGCGCCGCTGAGGCGGCGACGGCCAGGAGAAGAGCCGCGGCCAGGAGTGACGCCACGTGCTTCATGCCTTCCCCCTTTCTGCTCTGTCCTGCTCGCAGGAGCTGAGCAATTGCGCGTAATTGAGTGGATCGACATTCCCTCCGCTGACCACGCAACAAATCGCCTTTCCGGCGAACTGTTGTGGCTGCTCCAGGATTGCGCCCACGGCAAGCGCGCCCGTGGGCTCAGCTTTCAGATTCGCGAACATAAACAGCAGCCGCAGCGCCTCGGCAATATTTCTTTCCGAGACCTCGATAATATCGGAGACTTCCCGGCGAATAATTGGCCAGTTGAGCAGGCCAAGGCTGACGGTGCGGGCGCCATCGGCGATTGTGTTCGGCTCGGTCTGGTTGGCAAGGATCTGTCCTGCCTTCAAAGACCGCGCCGCATCGTTGGCAAGCGCGGGTTCGGCGCCAAGAAGTTTGTTCGCGTTTCCCGCTTGTCGCAGGCCGCTGGCGATCCCGGAGATAAGACCTCCGCCTCCCACCGGCGCGATAATAGCATCCCAACCGCCTCCTACCGCGGCGAGCTCGCCACCAAGCGTGGCATTTCCTTCGATCACGAGAGGGTCATCGTACGCGCTGGCCAAGTAAGCGCCGGGGTGCCCGGCCGCAAGCTCGGCCACGCGCGCCGCACGGCTCTTCACTCGCGTATCGATCAGGTCGACGGTGGCACCATACCGGCGCACCGCCGCGATTTTTACGGCGGCCGAGGTCGACGGCATGACCACGATGCACCGTTTTTTCAGCAGCTGACATGCATAAGCGAGCGCTTGGCCGAAATTACCGGAGGATGCGGCAATTATTTCCTCCTGAGGAACCCTGAGTGCGACATTGTAAGCGGCGCGGAATTTGAAGCTTCCGGTGTGTTGAAACGCTTCGCTGGCGATCGTTAACTCGAGACCCAGATAATCCGACAGTGAACGTGGGCCGAGGAAAGTGGTGCGTCGAACTGCCTGGGACAAACCGATTTCACTTGATGGAATTGAAGACATGGTGATCATCCCCAAAAATGGAAATGTACGCCCACGTTTTGCGCGAGCGCTTTGTGATACACCGCAACCGCCGCGGCCACGTCCTGCACCGCTGTTCCCGTAGAATCAAAGATGATGATTTCGTCGCCGGAAATGCGCCCCGGTTTTTTGCCGCTTACGATCTCTGCAAGCTCCGCATGCACGGACTCGCGAGTGAGCAGCCCGGATTCGATGGCGTGATGCAGTTCACCCACCTTTTTGCACTGCTCCAGCCGGTCGACGACCACGGTGTTGCTGGCGAGCAGAGCGGGATCGAGTTCCTGTTTTTCCGGGCTATCGGCTCCGATGGCGGCGATAAAGGTTCCTGGGGCAACGTACTCGCGCTGGAGGAACGGCCGGCGCGACGGTGTGCATGTGACGCACACATCGCTCTGGCGAACCGCCGCGCCCAGATCATCGACGGGGACGACCGTCATTCCCGGGCAAGCATTCCGCTCCACAAACTTTTGCCGCTGTGACGCATCAGCATCGAATACAAAGGCCTTGGCGAGCGGCAGGGTTTGCTTCATGGCCAGCAGCTGCGCCTGTCCCTGCGTCCCGCAGCCGCAGATCGTAATCGTGCAGGAATTCTTACGAGCGAGATAGGTGGCGGCCAGCGCCGCGGCTGCGGCAGTCCGCTGGCGTGTGATTTCCCCCGATTCCATAACCGCCAGCGGGAACCCGGTCTCGCCGCAGCATAAGACAATCGCCCCCAGAATGTTCGGCAGGCGATGATCGCGCGCGTTTGCGTAGAATCCGCCGTTGATCTTGAAGGCGAAGTAGGCCTGTCCGAGGTCGAGGCCCCCGGCTTTGACGTGAAATTCGCCGCCCGGTGCGTCCAGGTGCAGCAGTCCCTGGGCCAAGGCTTGCCCGTTCGCCTGAGCCCGAAAGGCATCCTCGGCTGCCTCAAAGTAATCGCGGAAGCCGGCCAGCTCGGAAATTTGCCGCCGATCGAGCAAGAGAGTGCCACGAAGGTTTTCTTTCATCGAGCGGCTCCGGCCGGCCCGGCGAAGTCCGCTGGAGGATTCTTGTGAGCTGACCCGCGAGCCGGCGCCTATTTGGCGTGAAGGCCCATCCTGAGTCAAATTCATATTCGCATCACGTCTTCATCGAAAAAACCGATGTCTTTTTTTTTGCCTACTGGTCATAATCCTGCGATGGAAAATCCGCGGCGCACACAATTTCGGCAATGAGCATAGGACTTCGGCAACTGGAAGCCTTCCGAGCGGTCGCAATCACCGGCAGCTTCACGCGCGCCTGCCAGTCGCTCTTCATTACCCAGTCGACCGTCAGCCAGCATATCCACGAGCTCGAAACCGAACTGAAAGCGAAGCTTTTCGATCGCAACCGGCGCCATGTCTCTCTGACCCCGGCTGGCGGATCCCTGCTTCAGTATTGCAAACAGATCTTCCAGCTTCTCAATGAAGCCGAAGGCGCCGTTCTCAGCACTCACGACCCCTATTCTGGGCGCTTGTCGTTTGGCTGCGCTTCCTCGACGCTGCTCTACCAACTTCCTCCCTTGCTGACGGAATACGCAAAGCGCTTCCCCAAAGTCGAATTGAAGATCGTCGGCGGAACGGTCGCCGACATCCTGACGCAAATGGACGCCGACGCTCTCGACATCGCCCTCGTCGTGCTTCCGCTGCATCTCACTCATGTCCGGAAGATTCATTTGCGGGACGAATCTTTCGTGTTGGTTCTTCCGAGAAAGCATCGCTTGGCCCGCCAGCGCCATGTCGCCATTGAACAAGTAAAGAGCGACCGGTTCATCTTGCATATCCACGGACAGAACACGCGCAAACTCGTTGACCGCTATCTTTTCCGCCACCACGTCGCCCCTCACGTGCCGATCGAAATCGCGGATACCGAAACCATCAAAGTGATGGTGGCGCATCGCATGGGCATCTCCGTACTGCCGGCTAGCGCGTTCGAGAAGGGGCGGCAGCCGGAAGGTCTGAAGACCTTCCCGATTCCGAAAGCAGAGCTGAAGCGTTCCCTGGCGGTAATCTATCCCAGATCCAGGCCGCTGCGATCCCCGGCTTTGGCGATTGTGGATTTGCTGCAGAAGCACCTCCGGCAAATTCTGCCCGGCGATGGCCGAAAGGAGCCCGGCAACCATGCCCGGTAGACACGGCAAGAAAAAAGCCGGCGCGGCGACCTTGGCCGATCCCTCCCAAGTCCAGGTCCGCGAGCCCTCGACTGCGGAGGAAATAGAAGCGTATTACGATCTCCGCTGGCGAATTCTCCGCGAGCCGTGGTCTCAAGAGCGCGGACAGGAGCGGGATCAGCATGAACCAGAAGCCATTCATCTGGCGGCGTGGGCGGACGGTCGCATCGTCGGTGTCGGGCGCGCACATTTTGTGGCTCCGGGGCAGGCGCAGATCCGCTACATGGCGGTTGAAACCACGCTACAAGGTCGGGGCATCGGAGGGCGCATCCTGGCAGGGTTGGAGGAACGGGCGGAGGCCGCGGGCGCGCGGCGAATCTTCCTAAACGCCCGGGATCGCGCCGTACAATTCTACCGGCAACATGGTTACACCGTCGTTCAGAAATCCGAACTGTTGTTCGACGCCATCCCTCATTGGGAAATGCAGAAACTGCTGGGGTGAAGCACGGGGAAGCTCGTCCCGCTCCGCTCATCGAATAAACCGATTTTTTCCGTCTGAAATTATCCATTTGACCTGAAGCTCGCTCGGGAGCAAAAGAACGGTCTGCATCAGGGAGGTAAGCATGCGCCGTCTAATCGTGTTCGCGCTGTTGATCATGGTCGGCTGCGGGTCGGCCGCGGCACAGACCGAAACCGCTTCGCTGTCGGGACGAATTCTAGATCCATCCGGAGCGGTGGTTGCGGGTGCAACGATCACTGCCACAAACATCCAAACAAACGTTTCGCGCACGATTCGGAGCAATGGATCGGGTGATTACGTGTTCGTCGCGCTCCAGCCCGGTCATTACCAGATCACCGTTCGCGCAGAGGGCTTTAAGAAGAATCTGAGGAATAATCTTGTCCTGCACGTTCTCGACCGCGTCTCCCTCAATTTCCGCTTGCAGATCGGGTCCGCGCAGCAAACAGTGGTGGTCAGTGGGCAGACGCAACCGCTCAACACTCAGGACGCCACTGTCGGAACCGTGGTCGGACGACAGATGATCGAAAACATGCCCCTCAACGGTCGCAGCTTTCAGGGTTTGATCACACTGGCGCCAGGGGTGGCATCGATCGCGGCCAGCGGCACGAATCCAGGCCAGTTCGTGGTGAACGGCCAGCGCCCTGACACCAGTTATTTTTCCGTGGATGGCGTCAGCGCGAATGTGGGAGCAAGCCCAGGGGGAGGGAGCCTGGGAGTAAGCGGCAGCGGCTCCGCACCCACCAATTCGGCGACCGGCGGGTACAACAACCTGATTTCGCTCGATTCGGTTGAAGAGTTCCGTATTTCCACTTCGAGTTTTGCGCCCGAATTCGGCCGCACGCCCGGGGGCCAGGTTTCCATCGTTTCCCGGGGAGGAACGAATAGGTTTCACGGCGACGCCTTCGATTACCTGCGCAATACCGTTCTGGACGCGAATGACTGGTTCCTCAATGCCGCCGGAAAACCGCGCGGCGTGGTGCAGCAAAACGATTTCGGAGGTGTGTTCGGCGGTCCGATTCTCAAAAACAAGCTTTTCTTTTTCTTCTCGTACGAGGGGTTGCGACTGAGCGCTCCTACCCCCTCGGTCAAGCTCGTCCCCACTCAGGCCGCGCGCACCCTGGCGGCCGCCGCAAACGACAACGGGGTAACTGGGTATATGGCTCAGTTTCTGAATGCGTTTCCACTGCCCGACGGCAACCCGTCCACGTCATGCACATCATTTGCCACCTGTCTGGCCAGCTACACCTCCAGTTTTCCGGGCAAGTCGTCCCTCAATAACACCAGCTTCCGCCTCGACTATGCCATCAACAATCGAATGAGCGTATTTGGCCGCTACAGCCATGCTCCCTCCGACTTGAGTTTCACCAACAGCGTGACCACCACGGCGTTTACTGACGGTACAGACGCCTTCACGGCGGGACTGATCGACACGATCAACGACAGTATGGCAAACGACGCTCGGTTCAATGTTACTAACACATCCGTTATTCTTGGAGTTACTCCGTTCAACTACCAGGGCGGCCTGGGCACTGTTTTTCCGTCAGGCTACGCTCAGCCTCCGGCGGCCTTCATCGGCGGGGCCACCAGTTCGCAGATTCCGCCGGATATGGCGGTCCAGATCCGCTTCGCTACCGACGGGTTCATCGACGCGCCGGACAACGGCGACAGTACCAATTATCAATACGACGGCACCGATACGTTTAGCTGGCTTCGTGACAATCACCAGCTAAAGTTTGGCGCGGACGTTCGGGTGCTGCTGCCGACCGCGGTGCAATCCGCCTTCAACTGGAACAATACATTTGCCATCCGGGCCTCGATCAACGGGAATCCCGCCAACGACTGCCCCTCGGCGTCGTTGCCGGCGGGATCCGGCAACACAGTACCGGGATTTATCTGCGGCCAGGCGTCTTCGTCGAATCTTCAACACAATTATGGCGAGACCTATCGCATCGAGCAGTACTCCTTTTTCGGCCAGGACACCTGGCGCGTAAAACCGCGTCTGACTGTTACCTACGGGTTGCGATGGGAAATAAACCCACCATTCCAATGGACGAACGGCCATCCCGGTTTCTCGTTAAACGCCGCCAGTTTCAACCTCGCCGATCTGTCCAACCTCACCATCAACCCGTTCGGCACAGCCCCTTACCGGACATCATGGGACAAGATTTCGCCGCGGATTGGCGTTGCCTACCAGCTTTCCACCGACCCGAAATGGGGAAGCGTGCTCCGTGCTGGCTACGGGATCTTCTACGATACCGGCGCCCAGAGCGGGATCCGCGCTTCAACCCCATGGAACGCGCGTTTCAACAATTTGGGCGGTGGCGCAACCTCCACGTTCGTCCAATTTCCCATCTCCACCGCCGATTCCGCCTACGTCACGCCGCCCGTAGCGAACCTCACGCTACCGGTCAGCCAGGGCGGCTTTGACGTCCTCATCGACCCCCACTTCACATTGCCCTATGTCCATGAGACGAATTTGACGCTGGAACAAAAGCTGGGCGCCGCGCAATCCCTGACCGTCGCCTACGTTGGCGCTTTTGGCAGGAGTCTGCTCGGGGAACAGGCGTTTCCGGCAAACCGCGGCAATCCGGCCGTTTTCTCGCTGAACGGCAAGACCGATGCGTTGGATATCTTCGGCAATTACTCCTTCTCCGACTACAACGCACTCCAGACCAGTTTCCAACGGCAATTCACCAACGGTCTCGCCGCCGTGGCCTCCTACACCTGGTCGCATTCGATCGATGATGCGTCCTCCAGTTTTCTGCCTCCGCTGACGCTGCCAACCGCCTCTCAGTTGGCGGGGGGACTGCCGGTAGCTCTGTTGACCGCGTCGTCCGATTTTGACATCCGGCACAACCTCGCCCTCTCCGCTGTTTACAAGGTTCCCGTTCCTTTCAACAACAATTCCTTCGCACGGTCAGTTCTGGGCAACTGGTCGGTCGATCCGATCTATCACTTGCAAACTGCGGTGCCGATCGACATCTTCACCGGAATATCGGGCGTGCTGGGCGGCACTGCATTTTCGCAGCGGCCGAATCGGATCCCCGGGGTCCCCGCATACGTGTCTGGACCTGCCTGCGCTCAGCAATACCTTAGTACCCAAGGATTCTATGGCTGTCCCGGCGGTTCGGCGATCAATCTGGCTCCCGTCTCCGCTTCCATGGCTGCAGCTGCGGGGTGCCTTGCGCCAACCTCGGGAGCGACTGCGAATGCGAAAGGAGCCTTTTGCACTCCCGCAACAGCAGGCGGACAGCCCGTCAGCGGCACACTCGGCCGCAACGCTCTTCGCGGTTTTTCACTGCAGGAGTTTGATCTTTCGCTGGAGCGCGACTTTCCGCTGCATGAGAATCTCCGGCTGAGGTTCGAGGCGGATATCTTCAACGTGTTCAACCATCCGCAATTCGGTCCGTCGACTGCGGGGAGTTCGAACCTGAATGCTGCGAATTTCGGCTTGGTCACGCAGATGGCCAATGCTTACGCGGGAGCCGGATTGAGCGGGGGAGGGGGACTGAATCCTGTGTTCGCCGAGGGCGCTCCGCGTAATATCCAGTTTGCATTGAAGCTCATGTTTTGATTCAGCATCGAACGAAAAGGAGAAAATGATCACACCGGAGAACCGGACGTCCGCTATCCACGCCAAAGGGCCTGCTCAAGGCAATGGCTCGGCGAGGTTCAAGAAATTCGTGCTGACGGCGCACCTCTATCTCGGACTCGTTTCGGCGATCTTTCTGCTGACCTTGGGCGTCTCCGGTGCCGTCATGGCTTTCGAGCAAGAAATACCACGCTGGCTCCACGCCGACGTGTGGTACGTGCCGGCAGAATCGCAGAAGGTCCCGGAAGCGGAGTTGATCGGGAACGTGGAGCGCCGCTATGCGCCGGCCCGGGTCATAAGCGTCCACATCTCGCGCTCGCCGCGGTTGGTGCAGGTGATGGTAATAGCCGTGCCGGGAAAAGGTCGGGGAACGGTCCCACCACGCCGGGCCTTTGTAAACCCTTACACCGGCGCGGTGCTCGGAACGCTGCCTCTGCATACGACCGATGAGCAGATTCTGCAAACCATTCACAACATCCATTTGCGCATCGGCATGGGTGACGCCGGCAAGCTGATCGTCAGCATGGCCGGACTGGTGCTCTGCTTTGAAGTGGTCTTCGGGCTGATTCTCTGGTTGCGGCTCAAACGAACCAAGGTGAAATGGTCTGGCTCGCGATTTCGCGTATATTTCGATCTTCACCACGTAGTCGGGATTTACGCGCTCGCATGTTTGCTGCTCATGGGCCTGACCGGCGTGGCGATCGGATTTGAGGATTTCTTCATGAGCTCACTGATTTATAGCGTCACGAACTCCGCTCCCATGCCGAGGCACCCGCCGCCGAACTCCACGCCCATCGCCGGCGCTAATCCGATCAGCATCGATCAGGCCATGGCCATCGCCCGACAGGCGCTGCCGGGGACGACGGTCGCCCAGATTCAACTCCCGTCAAGTCCGCGCGCTTGCTATGCCTTGGGCATGCGTATTCCCGAGGAGACTGCTCCCGCCGTGATGAGCCAAGTGGATGTGGATCAATACAGCGGCCGGGTGCTTTGGGATTGGGATCTAAGGACATCGCTCGGACGCCGGGTGATTCGCTTCAATCGTTCCATCCACACCGGGGACGTCTTGGGTTTTCCCGGGCACATTCTGGTGTCGCTGTTCAGTCTTTCGCTGGTCTTCATGGTGGCAACGGGAGTTATGATCTGGTGGAGAAAGCTCGCGATCTGAAACGCGTCGACGGCTGCGGCACGAGGTGACTTGAGAGCGGACCCTTAGTCGGTCGCCTGTGGCTATGGATTCGCGATTGGAAATTGTGAATACCACCGATTGAATGCCGAAACGTAAACAAACGCGGCGAAAAGAGGCCCAGCACAAAACTGTCCCGGGACTTGCAACACTCTCCGTCTGGGCGGGAGAGCAAGGCGAGCACTGGATGGGCTCGACGCAGGTTCCCATAGCGCAAAGCGTTTCGTTCGGTTTTCGCGACGTTGATGAATGGCTTTCCGTGGCACAGGGGCGCAGGCCCGGGCACATCTACAGCCGCAACACCAATCCAACGGTCGCCGCCTTCGAAGAGAAAGTGCGGCGGCTCGAAAACGCCGAAGCGGCAACGAGCTTCTCGAGTGGAATGGCGGCGATCAGCAACGCGCTTTTCACGCTGCTTTCTCCCGGCGAACGCGTAGTCTCGGTGAAGGATACCTATGGAGGCACCAACAAGATCTTCATCGAGTTCCTTCCGCGGTTTCACATATCCGTCACCCTGTGCGATACCACCGACCACGCGGCCATCGAAGCGGCCATCGCCAAAGGCGCCAAGCTCGTGTATCTGGAAACTCCGACGAATCCCACCAACAAGGTCATCGATATCGCACGGATCTCTGCCGCCGCGCATCGCCATCAGGCGACTGTCGTCGTGGACAACACCTTTGCCACCCCTATCAACCAGCAGCCGCTGCGGCTCGGAGCCGACCTCGTGATTCACAGCGCCACCAAATTCCTCGGAGGCCATGCGGACGCCATGGGCGGAATCGTCTGCGGCAATCGCGACCTGGTCCGCCGCATTTTTCATTTCCGCGAAATTACCGGCGCCTCGCTCGATCCCATGTCCGCTTATTTATTGCTGCGGGGTATGAAGACGCTTGCGCTGCGCGTCGGCAAGCAGAACGAGAGCGCGCTCGAGATTGCGCGCTTTCTGCAAAAGCATCCGCGCGTTACGCAAGTGTTCTATCCGGGACTCGAGTCGCATCCGAATCACCAAATCGCCCGTCGGCAGATGAGCGGCTTCGGCGGCGTTCTCAGCTTCGCTCCCCAAGGCGGATTTGGGGCCGTCAAGCGGCTCCTGCCGCACCTCCATTTCGCGCACCTCGCGGCCAACCTCGGCGCGGTAGAAACCGTTGCCGGCCCTCCGGCCACCACCAGCCACGTGGAATCCACTCCCGCCGAACGCAAGGCCAGCGGCATCCCGGAAGCCTTGATCCGTTATTCGGTGGGCATCGAAGACGTCGCTGATTTAATTGCGGATTTGCAGCGGGCGCTCGAAAAGGCTTTTGCGGCGTAGAGCTATGAGCAATAAACGCTTGGCTGGGGCGGTCTTTGGATTCGTGGTTGCGCTCCTCTGTTGCTACGGCATGCGCACCACGCAAGCACAGGCAACCATCGCGTTCGAAAAGACGGATGTGATGGTGCCGATGCGCGACGGCGTCCACCTGCACACGGTAATCTTCCGGCCCGCCGGAGATCGACGCCCGCTGCCGATCCTGCTGGCGCGCACGCCCTACGGAGCCATTGACGATCCGGGGGTCCTCTGGTCGAATCCGAATGTTCAAGCCCTCGCGCCCGATGGCTACATTTTCGTTTACCAGGACATCCGCGGGCGCTTTGGATCCGAAGGCAAATTCGTTATGTTTCGGCAGCCCGCCGATCAGCCCGGCGGAGTAGATGAGACCACTGATGCCTATGACACCATCGATTGGCTCGTCCATCATGTCCCCGACAACAACGGAAAGATTGGAATGTTCGGGACTTCCTACGGAGGCTGGCTCACCACCATGGCGCTTTTGCACCCACACCCAGACTTGAAGGCGGTTTCCGAACAGGCCTCGCCTGCCGATCAGTTCCTGGGCGACGACTTCCACCACAACGGCGCTTTCCGGCTCAGTTACGGCTTCGAATACGCAGCCATGCTGGAAGGCAGCAAGGCGCAGAATGTCCATTTCGCGTTCGACCGCTATGATACTTACGAGTGGTACTTGGGTCTCGGTGCCTTGTCTCACGTCAACGAGCGATATTTTCACCGGCAGATACCGACATGGAACGATTTCGTGCAGCATCCCAACTACGACGTCTTCTGGCAAAAACAGGCCTTCGCTCCATACTTGAAGAAGACCACCGTGCCAAACCTGAACGTGGCCGGCTGGTGGGATCAGGAGGACCGATATGGACCCGAGGAGATCTATGAGCTGGCTGAACCACAAGACACCGGGCATTGGAACGATATCGTGATCGGTCCCTGGAATCATGGCGGATGGGACCACTGGGGCGGGTCTCATCTTGGCCCGATCGATTTCGGCCAGAACACCGGCGATTATTTTCGCAGCCATGTTCTGGCGCCATGGTTTCGTTATTGGCTGCACGGGGAGGGAAAACTGCCGCTGTCGGAAGCGCTAACCTTTGAAACAGGATCAAACCGGTGGCGGGAATGGGATGCGTGGCCTCCGCGCCAGGGAGTAATCCGCCGCGACCTTTACTTGCGTTCCGGCGGCGAACTGTCGTTCGACCCACCCAAGGGAGACAGAACATCATTTGACGAATACGTCTCCGATCCCGCTCGTCCCGTCCCATATCGCCATCGGCCGATTAGCCCGACGTATCCGGGCGGGGGATGGCCGACATGGCTCGTGCAGGATCAGCGCTTCGTCGAGGATCGTCCCGACGTGCTGACCTGGGAAACGGCCCCACTCACAAAGAACGTGACGGTTTCCGGCGATATCGTTGCTCAACTTTACGCCTCCACCACTGGGACCGATTCCGATTGGATTGTTAAGCTCATTGACGTTTATCCGGAGAATTACGGACCCGATGCGGAATTAGGCGGCTATGAACTGATGATTGCCGATGAAGTCTTCCGCGGACGCTTCCGTCAAAGCTTTGAACATCCCGAGCCAATCGTCCCGTATAAAGTGACGCATTACCGGATCGATCTGCACACCAATGACCACGCGTTTCTCGCCGGACACCACATCATGGTCCAGGTCCAGAGCACATGGTTCCCCGTCATCGATCGCAATCCGCAGAAGTTCGTTCCCGACATTTTTGCAGCACAAGATTCCGATTATCAGAAAGCAACCCAGCGCGTGTTCCGAACTCCGTCAGCGGCGTCGCATATCGAACTGCCGGTTGAGGTACCGCCCGCCAAGAGCCACTAGCCCTGGCTCCCGAAAGGAGAGGCTAATCGAGATTCATGCCTTGACGCGATCTGGATGCAATGCCGTGAGGCTGTCGAAACGACTAAAGTCCGTAGCGGCGCACATTGTCTTTGGACTTCAGGGGGAGCGTGTGCGTATCCTCGCCGAAAACGCTCGGTGTAGAAAATTCGCATTTTAGACGATTCTGGTCTTGGTGGCTTTGCGTAACGAGCGAACCAGCGCGCGAACTGACCGGAAGGGGCCACGCACTCGGCCCTTCCGAATGTCGTTGAGACCCTCGGCAAGGCGCTTTTCAATGAGCGCCTTCGGCGTCATAATCACTCGATCACCTTCCAGTTCAACTTCCAGATCCGAACCTCGAAGGCTTCGCTCCGGAAGCAGACTGGGAAGAGTTTGCGGTTACTTCTATACCGGAAGGGGAGACAGCCGAGGCGGGCAATGACTTATAGCTACACGCAGATCAGCCAGTACCTGCGCTGCCCGCGAAGCTATCGCTATCGGTATCTGGATGGCTGGCAGGAAAAAGAAACCAAGGCTTCCCTGCTCTTTGGCCGGTGCTTCGAGAAAGCGCTGGCGGCGTACTTCAATGGCGAGGACAGCACCGCTACCTTATTCAACGAGTGGGGTGTCTGGCGAGAAGCGACACTGGAATACTCGAGGAACGACTCCTGGGACCGCATGGCCCATCAGGGAATTCATCTGCTCGAGTTGTTCGCACGCGCCAACCGAGTGCGGATCGAGGATCCTCGCAACAATCTACAGGCCAAGATCAACCGCTCACTGCTCGGTGGCAATGACTTCGTTTCCTACATCGATGCTCTGGGACATTTGGATGGAACGCGTTGCATTATCGATTGGAAAACAACCACCAGCCGCTACCCGGATGAATCTACCGGACTACTGGCCCTCGATCCGCAGCTGATCTGTTACTCGTGGGCTACCGGCATCTCCGATGTCGCGCTCGTGGTCTTCGTCCGCAAGCAGACGCCCGAGATTCAATATCTAAGGACCTCAATCACTGAGGAACAGCGGCGAGAGTTCGGCCGGCTAATCGAAACGACCGCTTCTCAGATCGAGGCAGGTCAATTTCTGCCGCACAGCGGCATTCGGTTTCCGCAGAACGGCTGCGTCAGCTGTGCCCACTTGGGACTCTGTCTTGAAAATCAGACGACGATCGAATCCAAGCTCGTTCGTCGACCCGGAGCAAGTGACCTTGATTGGCTTGACCAGCTTGAGGATTAACGGGCAGACGCTGATGCCTCCGAAACTCAATCGCAAGAGAGCCTTGTTTGTGCTCACCAAGATCGAGGAGAACTTGGCTTGGGAGACACGCATCGAGCGTGAACGAGATACCAAATTCGTCGATCTCGGTCGCTACCTCTGCGAGGTCCGAGCAGGACAGTACTGGCGGCTTGATCAGTTCGGATCCTTCGATGAATTCCTGGAAAAACGCTTCCCTGATTCTCGCCGTAAGGCCCATTACCTGATGGCGATTCACGAGCACTTAACGAGAGTGCCGAAGCATCAGCTCAAGGAGGTCGGGTGGACGAAGGCGACCGAACTAGCCAAGGTGGCGCGGCGGGAGGGACAGCGATTCGAAAGTGCAACCTGGGTGCACAAAGCGAAGGCACTGTCGAAAGAAGAGTTCAAACGCGAAGTCGAGAAACACCTTACAGGCAAAGACACCGAGCCCTGGGAGTTGCTCTACTTCAAGGTCTACAAGAGCCAGCTACAGGTGATCGAACAGGCCCTCGAGATTGCGGGACTGATGCTGGGGACAAACAAATCGCGAGGCTACTGCCTGGAGATGATTTGTGCGGATTTTCTCGCCGGGGCCAGTCAGGACAATAATGAAAAAGAGAGTTTGCTGCTATCGATCAACCGGATGTTCGAGCTGTTGCCCGGGCCAATGAAAGTCACCTTTCTCGAAAGACTACAGAAGGCCTCGTGAGTGCACTGCGTCAGCAACGAGCTCGCGTTGGACTCGACAAACAGGGCCACGACGAACTTCGCAAACAGGTTCTAGCGCGCGACGGTTGGAGGTGCCAGTACTGCGGATCTCCGGAGAATCTCCAGGTCCATCACATCCAATCACGGGGTCGACTGGGAGCCGATGCGGAAGGGAACCTGATTACGCTGTGCTCCGGTGTCATCGAAAAATCC
>DATLSB010000131.1:0-82810 GCA_035534415.1 Candidatus Dormiibacterota bacterium
CGTTCCAGCGCATCCACGTGCGCGGACCAGAACCGGCGGAACTGCGCCAGCCAGTCGTCCACTTCCTGAAGTTTTTCTGGTTTCAGGCGGTAGAGGCGCCGCTGCGCGTCCACCGTGGATTCCACGAAGCCTGCGTCGCGCAGCACCCGCAGGTGCTTCGATACCGTCGGCTGCGCCATGCGCAGCTGCCGCTCGATCTCTCCCACCGACTGCTCTGACGAGACCAGCAGGCTCAAGATCGCCCGGCGATTCGGCTCGGCAATAATTTCGAAGGCCGATTCCATGCCGCTTATATACTCCTTGTGGCATATGCGTGTCAACGCATATGGAGGCGCGGGTCCGCCGGACAGTGGGAGCTCGCCTGGCGGACTGCGGCGCGGGATTCGCGGATTCACGCTCGGCGACGCGCGATTTTTTGGGAGGAATTCGGCGAAGATAAACCGAATGGAATTCCTGCAGAGAAATTGCACCGGGAAGTTCCGCCCTTGCATGTGGCCGGTTGTTTGTTTTCTGTAACTTACGAGTGGTCGAGGTCGATTGACCGTTCCGCCCCTCGCGAGCCGCTTGGGAGGCCATTTGGAAGGGGAAAATCGTGGAGATTAGCGGGGCAAGATTACTCCCTTGGCTGGCGCCCGTGGCTTCAGTGGCGAATTTTCGGCAAGCCGATATCACAGATCGACCGTATCGCATTGGCACGGGAAATCTCTACTGGCCGGAAGTACAGGTTTAGTACAGGCGGCCAGCACCTGGCCTGCTACGGCACGGGACGTTCAGAAAAGTCGGAGAGAAACTAACGGCGCGGTGGATGTGAACGGCTTGTCAATGTGCGAAGATTCCCGGATAATCAAAAGACCGCAGAAGTTGTTTCCCCAGCTGTGGCGCTATGGTGCAACGGTTAGCACGCGGCCCTTTCAAGGCTGAAATACGGGTTCGATTCCCGTTAGCGCTACCAAATTCCACAAAACGTAATCCTGACTTTACATCCAAGAGCATGCGTCGAACATCTTTGGTGGTTCCGCGCCCGGACGCCGGGAGCTGATGGACAGTACGTGTATTGCACCGTGCGATGTTGCTGGCTCTATCTCATTCTGGTAGCATGAGCCATCGGCTCCCCGAGCTCTATCGGGACTACCTGTGCTCTCGTGATGACTATCCGTTTCGTCTACGGGGGTGCGAGAGATTATCCGAACGGCAGAGGGGTGCCCCATGACGAAAGAATTGATCGAACTTTTAGAAGCTGCCAAGCGGATTGAACTTTCACCTGAGCAGAAAGAAGAGCAACGGCGGAGTTTCGCATTCGGCAATACGAACATAGAAAACCCACGGGTCACACGCGAAACGGTAGATCGAGAAGCCGAGGCGCTGAGGGGAAAATAGCAGCATGGGGTTGGATGACAGGCACAGCAAGGCCCTCGAAGTCGAGTTGATCTCCGACCCCGACCAAAAAGCCCAGCAAGAAGCCAAGAACGGCCTTCGGCAGTTCGACAATGCAATTGAGCAAATAGAATATTGGCTCCATCCCGAACGGAAGTTCAAGCTGCGCCCTTCAGCGATTCTGACCCTCAATAGACTTGCACTCGAAGGCTTGAGCCGGTACGCGGGGAATTTCCGGCCGTCTGATGTTGAAATTCGTGGAAGCAAACACAAACCGCCTCCAGCCCATCTTGTTCCAGGACTGGTGGAGGAGCTTTGTGATTATGTCAACGAAAAATGGCACCGAAGTCCGATTCACTTGGCATCGTTCGTCCTATGGCGGCTAAATTGGATCCATCCGTTCGTTGACGGAAATGGGCGCACGACGCGCGCGCTATCGTTCGTCGTGCTGTGTGTGAGGATTGGTTATCGGGTTCCGGGCACGAACACGATTCCGGAACAGATAGCGAAGAATAAGAATCCATATTACGAAGCGCTAGAGCTGGCCGATTCCGCGTATGGCCGGAAACCGGAGGTGGATGTCAGCGCGATGGAAGACCTGGTCGGAAAACTACTGGCCAATCAACTGGCATCCGTCCTTCAGGATTCTCGCTCCGAAAGCCCTAGACCTGCGATTTAAATCTGTCCTCTCGCGTTCCAAACGCGACAGTTGGTCGACGGAAATTCGGAGAAACAAAAGTGCGCCGGCTGGTTCGGCGCTCTCCGACATGCTTTTGCGAATTGCGAGTGGATCAGCCCTTCGGAAGAGCGTTGGTGAATTGCTGCGCTTGCGAGGGGGTCTGGACTTTGCCGCTGAGTACCTGCCGCGCGGTCACGTTTTGACCGTAGACCTTGTGAATGTCGCCGCTATTCATCGAGATCGTGGATCCCTGGATGCTGGCCCCGGCATAGGCACCGTGCGACTGTTTGTAGGAGAGAACGGGCGCTTTCCATCCAGCGGACGCACTGTAGTTGCTGCCAGTGGGACCCGCGGCGACTGCTTTAGCGGAGAGCTGGAACTTGCCCTGCAGCAAATCTTGTTTGCCCTGGTTATTCATAAGCAGGACGATCTGCGAATTCTGCGCCCCGGCTTCCAGGCCTAAGCTCCCGCCCGAAATGCCAAAAAACGCCGGCGAGCTCCAGCCACTGCTGGTCCGGCAACTTACCAGGCCGGAGCCGTGCTCACCGCCGACCAGGAGACCGGCTTTAGTCATATTCGGAATTACTCCGATGCACCGCGCCTGATCGAGCAAAGTCTTGGGAACTTTATTCGAGTTGGTCATTTGGCGAAGAGTTTGCGCGGCGTTGGCGGACTCCTGACTTTCTGGCGCCGAGTTGGCCGGTTTGGCGGCGCAGACCGAACAGCCAAACAGCAAAGCCACCGCTGTTATCAATCCTGCTTTTAGTCCAGTTTTTAGCATGGCGTACTTTTTCCTTTCATTTGTATGCCCCTATTCACACACCCACAATCACCAGATTTGCAGACCGGGGCATCTGAAGCAATCCGCCGTACGCACCAGCGCACTGTGGGGAATAGCCGCCGATCACCTTAAGGTTTTGGACTTCAATTGGCGCGGGTTTTTCGCCCGCGGAGTTCGTCCCGGGGCGCGAAATACCGGGGAGCCAGCGCTACAACGCCCAGCTCGAGATTCAAGGTTGAGATGCTCGGCTAGTGAGCCCGCAGAGGTGCTATTTGAGCGGGGGAGCTGGGACGAGGGGGAGGCGGCGGGGCTCGCCGTGGAAGCCGCGGACGTCGATTTCGTCGAGTAGGAGCGAGGGCGCGACGATGCTGCTGGGGATTCCGGCGCCGCCGCCTGCCGAGCCGAAGGAGCCCAGCGCGGTTGCGGCCAGCCCGTCCTGCGGATTCTGCATGTAGTCGTAGACCTGCGGATCGTCGCCGACTCCTAAAACGTCACGCAGGGCGCGCATGTTGAGCCCTTCGAGGACGCCGCCACGAACGGCCTCTTCGTGCCCATCGGAAACATAGACGCGATAGAGAAGCAGCGGCACGCGCGCGCCGCTGGCAATGTCTCCGCCGAGCTCGCCCACGTAATCGCTGAAATCCTGCTGCTGCAGGGAGGAAAGCGCGGGATTATCCATGCGCTTCACTTCCAGGCACCAGGGCAGGCCATCGTCCTTGCAAGCGGCCAGGAACTTTTGCCGCAGAGCGTCCGGCTTGAGTTCGTTGCTGGACTGGAAAAAAAGATTGCTGCTGAGCGGCTGCGGATCGCTGAGCATGGCGGATCGCGCGTGGCCATTCGAGATCTCGGAATTGGGCCCCGGCCGGCGGGACATGAGCAAGTTGCGCAACATTCCGTTTTCCACGATTGAGACGCGCTGCGCCGGCACGCCTTCGGCGTCAATCGCGTAATCGCCCAACAGCGGCGTGCCCTGGAACGAAGTCTGCGTGGGATCGTCGAAGAGCGAAACCGTGGGTGGGAGCACCCTCTCTCCTACGCGGTCGGTCCATTCGTTGCGCCCGCCGAATCGTTCCATGAAAGAGTCGTAGTCTTCCGTGGAGGAGAGCGGCGGGCGCGCCCCCGAAAGCGACGGCTCGAGAATTTGCGCCAACAGCGAACCCGCCGCTTGCGGATCGAATAGAACCGGTCCAGTGTAATCCGATACCAGCGGAGCGGAGCGAACAGCCATTAGCTGCGTGGCCGCTTTCGTGAACGCCTGGCTTACAGTGGCTGCATCGGGCAAAGCGCCGGGCGTTGCGGTGTACACGGCGTAGTAGTTGTGCAGCGGCATGCCGTCAGGAGCGTCAGCGCCGATGGCCGCTTCAATGGCCGCGAGCGAACGCGAAGTGCGGATGGTGGTGCCTTCGCTATTCATCAGGTAGGTGGTGGCGTAAATCAGGTAATAGTGGACGCTCGTGCCGTAGAGATCGGGGAAATTCGTGAGCACGGCGGAGGCGGTGCGCGCTTCGTTATCCCAGTCGCGCGACGTCCAATCGGTCTGGATGCGCGGATCGATTTTCACCAGCGGCGTGGCTTGCGAGAAGTCGTCAATTTCCGGCGGCTTGGTCAGGCTGCGCAGAAATGCCTGCTTGAGCGACATCTGCGTGAGCGCCGCTTTGTAGGCCTGATCGGTAGCCAGCCACAGATCCTGGCGCAACGAATTGTAATCGCGGTCGATGCCCACCTGGCCCGTGGAGCCGAGGAAGCCGTGAAAACCGTCGTCGCTGATGAAATTCGAGCTGTCGAGATGATAGTTGCCGACGCGAACGTCCACGCTCATGAATCGGCTTTTCGAGACGGTATCGGAAAGCAGCGCGCCGAAGGAGGCATTGATCGAGCGGATATCCAGATCGAGCAGCCGGTATTCGATGTAGAAGGGCTTGTCCGCGCCAGTCAGCACCAGCCGAGCGCGGGCGCGAGCCATTTCGTCGTGCATGGCGTGCAGGGTGAGGTCTTTTTCGCTATCCGGCACGGGCGCTTGCGCCAGCGCCGGAATGGCGGCTATCGAAAGCGCGAGCGCCGCGGCGATCGCGAGATGAAGGTAGCGCTTCACTGGCCACCCTCTGCTTCCGGATCGTGCAAGGGCGGCGGCAGGATCGGCGGCCTGTCTGTGGACGCTTCCTTCTTCTGCACTTCCAGTTCGGAAATTAAAATCTCGGGCGCCACGGCTGAAACTGGGACGGAACCGGATTCCGCGCCACAGTAGCCGTTAAAAATTTCTTCTTTGTCGCCGGTGGCCACGATTTTCGTCAGCGAGACGAGCGGCGTGCCGACAATGTTGACGCCGCGCACCATTTCGTCGGGGCGCCCGTCCGGAAAAACTTTGTAGACCACCAGCGGAATTACCTGGAACGCCTGCGGATTGCTGCGGCCAGTCATGGTGAAACCGCCCTCGATATCATCGATCAGCAGTCCATACTGCTTGTGCTGCTCTTTCACCAGCTCGATCAGTTTGGCGCGGAGCTGCTGGTCGGTCATGGTTTTGGTGCTGGTGATGATCAGATTGCCCTGGCGCGACACGGGGGCGTATCCCAGTTGGCGGCGGCCGTGGCCATTGGAGTGAGGAATGCCCACCAGCGGCGAGCGCGACATTAAGAAAGTTTTCAGGACGCCATGATCGACCAATTGCACGTCCTGCGCCGGCACTCCTTCGTCGTCGTAAGGGTAGTAGCCGAGTAGCATTTCGCCATCGAGAGATTTCTCTAACGGATCGTCTTTGATGGAAAGGAACGAGGGCAGAATTTGCTGGCCGATTTTGCTGGTGAAGGTCTGGCCCTCGGTAATTTCCTTCTGGCGGAAGCCCTCGGAGCGGTGTCCGAACACTTCGTGGAAATAGACCGCGGCGGCGCGGCCAGTGAGCAGAGCGGGCCCAGCGAAAGGATCGATGAGCGGAGCTTTGTCGAGCTCTTGGGTTTCTTGGATCAGGACGTGAATGCGCGCCATCACTTCTTTGTCGCTTGGAGCCTTGCTGGGATCGCGCCAATCGAAGTTGGCATAGCGATCGATGTCCGCTCCATCGGGCGCTTTGCTCTGGACGTACAGCTCCAGCCGGTAGTGAACGAGGCCGAAGGCCAGTTTGGTGCCTTCGGAATTCACCTGGTACTGATTGGTGGCTTCCGCGGTGAACGTAGCGATAGAATTCAAAACGACGGGCGAGGCGCTAAACTCTGCCGTGTATTTGCGAACGCGCGCTTCCCAGGGCTTGCGATCCACGTGAATTTCCACGGCAGGGCCCAGGTATGTGTGCGGATCTTCATGCGAGAAATCGGGAGCGGAAGCCTCCGAACCTTGCACCTGCACTTGCTGGCTGGTTTTGACCTTGATCAGAGCTTGGACGGCGGCGCGGTACTGCGTATCCGTTTCGCGCCACATCTCGCGGCGCAGCACGGGAATATCGTTATCGAGCACCACGTTCGTGCCGGGACTGGTCCAGCTGGGCTGCTGGCCGGGAATGTAGTGCGTGTCGTCTAGCTGGTAGCTGCCCACGCGCGTTTGCACTTGCAGCCATCGGCCGCGATCCTGGGAACTGGAAAGTAACGCGCCGTTGGAGCCCGAGACCTGCACGTCTTGCCGGTCGTCAACGGTATAGCTGATAAAGTAAGCGGGCGGATCGGCCCGGAAGAGGATCGGGAAGGTCTGATTCAGTTCGTCCTGCATAGCCGTGAGCACGGCGGGCGTGGCGGCCGTGGCTTGCGAGGGCGAATTCGCCGCCATGCAGACCCATGCGACGGCAAGCACAGCCACAAAAACAGAAAAACATTTCGATCTTGTTTCAGATTTCATATTGGCGCAAGGCTCATGAGTTTAAGATAGGATGCATCGAATCCCAAGCAAAAAGCCGCCAGCCGTTTCAAACCGGCCCAAAACAACTGGCGGGTGAAATCCCGGAATTCGACGGAAAGGAAACTTAGATGCGTGCTCTGGTCGTGCGGAGGTATGGGCCGCCCGAGGTTTTGGAGGTGCAGCAAGCACCCGATCCGCAGCCCAAAGCGGGAGAAGTGCTGATCCGTGTGAAAGCGATCGGCGTGAACTTCGCGGACCTGCTGCAGCGGATGGGACTTTATCCCGCCACGCCCAAGCCGCCGTTCGTGCCGGGATTGGAGGTTGCCGGAGTCGTTGAGAAAACTGCCGAAGGAGGCTCGCAGGATCACGGAGAAAATCCGCGGCCCGGCGATGCCGTGGTGGCGCTTACGGATTTCAACGCGTATGCCGAGTGGGTTGCCGTCCCCGCGGCCTATGTGTATCGGCTGCCCGCTGGGATGAGCTTCAGCGATGGCGCGGCGATTCCGTCAAATTATCTGACGGCGTATCAGGCGATCATCACGCAAGGCAATATGCAGCCGGGAGAGAAGATTTTGATTCACAGCGCTGCGGGCGGCGTGGGAACTGCGGCCGTGCAATTGGCGCGCGCGAGAGGACTTTTCGTCTTCGGATCGGCAGGGGCCGCCAAGCAGGAACATCTGCGCCGAATCGGCGTGCAGCACGCGATCGACTACGAGAAATCGGATTTTGTGGACGTAATCCAGAAATACGCGCCCGGCGGATTAGATATGGTGATGGACCCGATCGGAGGAAAATCCTGGGAGCGCAGCTATTCGTGCCTGGCGCCCAACGGCCGATTGGTCGCGTACGGATTCTCGACAGTGGCGGGAGCGGACGGAAAACAGAATTGGCTGCGCGGAGTGAAGGCACTGATGCAAACACCGAAATTCAGTCCGCTGGAATTGATGAAGACCGGTGCATCGATTATTGGCGTCAACCTGGGACAAGCGCGGTCGCGCGGCGATCATTTGCGCAGCGAGCTGAATGAGATTTTCAAGCTCTATGCCGAGGGCAAAGTGAAACCGATCATCTCGAAAACGTTTCCGCTGGAGCAAGCCGCGGCCGCTCACCAATTCGTGCAGCAGAGAAAAAACACCGGCAAGGTGATTCTCGCGGTGAAGTGATGCGAAGCAGTTTCGCGCAGATCACGCCGCGTTTGCGGAGGCGCGACCCGCGGCGAAACCCACGGCAATTTCAGCGTTCGCGAATCGGAGTCCGCGCCATTCGATCGAGTAGTTACTTCGGATTCGGCCCGAGCACCACTTCCACCAGATCATCCGGGCGCAGCCATTTCGCGAACGCGGCCTGCACCTCCGGTGCGGTGAGCTTCTGATAGTGCTTGGCCGCGATTCGCGGCTCGTTTAAAGGCAGACCGATTAGAGAGCGCGACAGCAAGCCGTTGGCAATGCTGCTGACGCTGCCCTCCGATAGAGGAATCTCGCGCAGTAAGAGCGCTTTCGCCTGATGCAGCTCCTCCGGCGTCACCGGGCTCTTTTGAATTGCGTTCAAGTTGTCGAGCACGATGGCCCGCGCTTTTGACACGTTCGGCGGATCGCAGGCATAGCTGACGCTGTAAGTGGTCCGCGTACGACCGAATGCGAAATTGGAAGATACGTTGTAGACGAGTCCCTTGTTCATGCGGAGATCGCGGTAAAGGCGAGTGGCGTAGAATCCGCCGCCGAGCACGTGGTTGCCGAGTTCGAGCGCGTAATAATCCGGGTCGAAGCGGTTCATGTGCAGCGTCTCCGCGAGCGTGACCTGATCCTGCACGCGGCTGCTATCCGGGACGACGTTGCTGGTCGGCTTGTTGTTCGGCACCACCGGATATTCGGTAGCCGGCTTCGGCCCTTGCGCTTTCCAGTCCCCAAAATACTTTTCGATTTCGGACTTGGCCTCCCATGGAGAAATGTCGCCAATGACGACGATGGTGGTCAGATCGGGACGGAAAGCATGGTCATAATATTTCTCCACGTCGGGGAGAGTGAGCGAATCAATGGTTTGCGGCGTGGCGTGGCGAATTTCGGGGTCTTTGGGCGGATACAGCGCCTTATCGAGCGCGAGTTCCTGGAGGAATCCTGGGCTCTGCAGCTCGCCGGCAACGCTTCGCGAAGTCTGCTGCTGCACGATTTTAAATGCCTGCTCGGGCATGGCGGGATGCAGCTCGTTTTCGGCGAGCAACTCAACGCCGCGGTCGAAATGCTCCGGCAACACTTGCAGCGAAAAGCTGGTGCCGCCCGATTCGTGCGCGGCGATATCGTCCAGCGCCTTCTGATAGGCGAGGCGGTCGAGAGTGGTGCTGCCGTAGTCGAAGAGCTGGCCCAGAACGTCCGCGACGCCTTCCTGTTCCGGAGGTTGCTGCACGTCCGGATTATTGAGGATGCCGCCGAACACGCTGACGGTCTGGCTAACTTTCTCGGGAACGACGATCAGCTTGATGCCATTCGAAAGCTTCGACACATCAGGATGCACCGGCATTTCGGGAATCGAAAGCTTGGCGAGCGCATCGGAGGCCCACTTGGGAAGGGCCACCGGGGTGACTTTCGAGGGCGCGAAAGATTCCTGTCCTCCGAAGGCCTTCTGAGAAACAGGCTTGCCAGAAGGCTGCGGCGTGAGCACGGCGAGGATGGATTTGTCCGGCTGCAGATACTCGGAGGCGACGCGATTCACGTCGGCTACGGTGACTTTCTTGATGGCGTCGATGTCGTCATCGGGTGAGTTTCGTCCTTCGACGGCGACGGCATTAGACCACTCGAACGCCAGCCCGGAAATTGAATTGCGGCGGAATTCGGCGTCGGCAACTTCGTGGGCTTTGGCGGCGGCAACCAAGTCGGCGGGTACGCCATTCGTCACGTCGTCCTGCAGGATGGATTGAACTTCCTTGACCAGCGCGGCGCCATCGCCGCCGTTGGGATATCCGGCAAGCGCCACGGCCAGGCTGGATTTGGGCAAATCGCTGAAGCTGGCGAACTCCGTAAAGAGCGCTTTGCCTTCGGGAACCAGCGCGTAGAGGCTGCCGCGTTCGCTATTGAGCACATCGGAGAGCACCTGGTATGCGGCGTAATCCGGGCTGTCTGTACCTGGCATGCGGAACGAGATCGCCGCGATGCCAAACGGAAAATCGGTGGTGAGATTGAGGGTGGTGGACTTGACCGGCTGCAGAGCGACTTCCGAGCGCGCGGGAAGTTTCTTTTCCGGAATTTTGCTGAACAGGTCTCTTACTTGCTGCATGACCGCGGGCGGATTCACGTCGCCGGCAATAATGTAGACGGCGTTATTCGGCGCGTACCAGTTGGAATAAAAATCGTGCAACATCTCGCCAGTGGTTTTGTCGAATGAAGGTCGGGTGCCGAGCGCGTCATGCTCGTAGGGTGTGTCCGCATACATGTCGGCCAGCAATTTTTTTTCAAATACGTAAATCGGGTTGGACATGTCCGCGGCAACTTCCTGCTCGATGGCGCCACGTTCTTTCTTCCATTCCGCCGCGGAATCATCCACGCCGGACATGCGCAGCGCCGCCACATGCAGCGCGACATTCAAATCTTCGGCAGGAACGGTGAAGAAATACTGCGTGACGGTATCCTGCGTGTCAGCGTCGAAATCGCCGCCCATCGCGGCGGTGATTTCGGCCAGCTGATCGGCGGAAAGATTGGGACTGCCGCGAAACATCATGTGCTCTTGCGCGTGCGCCATTCCTGGAAAGCCAGCAGGCGCTTCGTCCGAGCCCACCTTGTAGTTCATGACCGCGGTGACGGCCGGTGCCAGCGGATCGCGGACGATAATTACGCGCAGACCATTGGGCAGAGTTTCGCGCAAGACGTCGGAATTTTGCTGAGCTGATAAGGCTGAAGAGCCGAGAGGCAAAACGGGAACGAGCAGAAGGGCAAGCAGAGTTACGCCAGCGAGTACCAATGATCTTGAGCAGCGCGACATGCGATCTCCTCCAATGCTTTGAGGCAGCGGGCAAAGCTTTCACGCAACGGGCACGCATCAGGCGTGAAACAATCATCTTAATTCAGTCCTACCACGAAGTGGCAATCATTCAGATCGCGCGGTCGCGGAGGCAAGCAGGGATCAATCGACGGCAGTGACAATCCGTCAAGCACTAAACTACGCCACTGGTTAGACGCAGGCGCGCTGCAAACGGCGTGTGCGAGGTGCCAGGGGTACGGCGTGGCGGAGGCGTTATCCGATACGCACGATTTTGCCATGCACATTGGACGAGCGATCGGCGCCATGGTCTGATTGATCGTAAGGGATCGCAGCAGATCGTAAGGTTCCGGTTCCGGCGCCGCGCTTCTGCAATCCAAGGCGTACGGCGCGACCGAGGTGAGCATGCGAGGGTTGGGAAGTCTGGCGGGATTGCTGGTGGTGGCACTGATTGCCGCGCTGACGTATAAGCTCTATTTTCAGAAATCTTCCGCGGTGAGCGGCTCGGCGACACCGCAGCAAACGATTGATGTGGTCGGAGTGAAGAGCGATCTGCTGTCCATCGGCCAGGCGGAGCGGCTCTATCAGGCCCAGCACGGATCGTACGGGTCGATCGACGATCTGGTTTCCAGCGGCGCGATGAGTGTTCGCCGATCGGGGCGCGACGGATACACGTACGACGTGAACGCGTCCAGCGACAGTTTTCAGGCCATCGCGCACTGCCCTGTTGCCACGAACCCGGGGTGCATCAATTACTCCATCGACCAGACGATGGATATTCAAGCCACGCCGTAGCGAGCCGCGCTCTGGTCCCGCTCATGTCGCGCACGTGACCTGGAGCCGTCCAGTCTCGGCGCAAGCCCATTTGAACATTCACCTGCCAGCAGTCGCTCCCCGACCGAGTCGCGTTGCCGCTTGGTAATACGAGCGAAACTTTTCGCGGGTTCGGCGCGTGTATACATTGTGATATAAGACAGCGTCCATTATGCAGAGGCCCGAAGACTCAATCGAGGCACACGCAGGCGATCTACGCTTTGATGTCCCGCCCAACGGCGCATTCATCGATGAAGACGTGGAGATTCGATTGAGCGGACTTGCACCGCACCAGAGCGTGCGGATCCACGCCACCACTGAAGATGACGAGAATCGCCGGTGGATGTCCGACGCAACATTTCGCGCCGACTCGCGCGGACAAGTAGATCTGGCCACGCAGGAACCGACTGCAGGTACGTACCGGGGCGTGGCGCCGATGGGGCTTTTCTGGTCCATGCGACTGGCGAACGGAAGTGAGAACGATGGCGCGGGAGCGACGTTCACCAAAAAAGATTCGCTGCCTCATGCGGTGATGCTAGAAGTGGAATTGGATCGCTCGGTGATGATCGTCTCCGGGCGCATCGAACGCAGTTTCCACGCGCGCGGAACGGTGATCCGCGACCTGATGGTGACTGGCGGAAATAAATTTGAAACGGCAAAGACTTCGGGGCCGGGATTGCCAACAGGGCGCGTAGGCCGGCTATTCCTGCCGCCAGCGACTGGCGGCAAGGGAGCGAGGCCCGCCGTGATCGTGCTGAGCGGTTCAGGCGGAGGATTCGATCTCGACAAGGCCGCGGTGCTTTCACGGCACGGCTTCGCTACGCTGGCGCTGGCGTACTTCGGCACTCGGCCGCTGGCGCAGTGGCTGCATCGCGTGCCGCTTGAGTACATCGAGGCGGCGTTGGCGTGGCTCGCGGAGCAGCCGGAGATCGATTCGCGGCGCATGGGAGTGCTGGGAGTGTCGCGCGGAGCGGAGCTGGCGATGCTTTCTGCCTCGCGATTTTCGAACATTCGGGCGGTGGTGGCGTACGCGCCCAGTTCGGTGGCGTGGGATTCCGGAGGGCACGATAAAAGCACGGGCGAAAATATTCCCGCGTGGCTATGGCGCGGCGAACCGGTTGCGTCCGTGCCGCTGCCGCTGCGAAGTTTTATGTGGAGGTCGGCGATTCCAGTGGTGGCGATGAGACGTCCGGTGATGTTCCGCAATTTGTTTCGCGCGGGGCTGCGAAACCAGGATGCGGTGATGCGGGCGGGAATCCCCGCGGAACAAATAAATGGCCCACTGCTGCTGATTTCGGGCGGTGATGACCATGTTTGGCCGGCGCAGGAAATGGCCGAAGCCATTGTGGCGCGATTGAAGGAGCGCGGGTTTCAGCACGACGTCGAGCACCTTCATTATCCGGCTGCAGGACACCTATTGCGGTATCCGCATCTGCCCACGACAGCGCGCGACAGCCGGCATGAATACCTGCGTGGGGCGCGGTTTTCTTTCGGCGGCAGCCCCCGGGCGGACGCCGAGGCGCAGGCGGATTCCTGGCACCGCGCGATTGCGTTCCTAAACAAACACCTGTGATGGACGCTGGCCGGCGCTGCTGGCCGTCCCGGATCGATGGCTGCAAGGCGCTGGGCGACGCTGTGTTAGAATGAGCGCGTCGTGCAAAAAACCCTCCAGGATCTTCTCGATTTGCAGAGCGTGGATACTCAGCTGCGAGAAGTGCGGGAGCATCTCGAGACTTTCCCCAAAAAGCTTGCTGAAATCGAGACGCGCATCGCCGGCGCGAAAGGCGAGCTCGACGCCAGCAAAGCCGCGCAGATCCAAACCATTCACGACCGAAAGAGATACGAACTCGATGTGGAACAGTGGAAAGAGCGCGTCCGGAAATACAGGGATCAGACCGCGCAGGTAAAGACCAACGAGGCGTACAAGGCGCTGCAGCATGAAGTGCAAACGGCGGAGGGCGAGATCGCCAAGGCCGAGGATCGCCTGCTGGAGCAGATGGTCGCGGCGGAAGAATACGACCGGCGCGTGAAGGGCTCCGAGAAGCTGCTGAAAGAAGTGGAAGAGGTTGCGCGCGGAGCGCGGGCGAAAATCGAATCGGATAAAGCTGCGACGGAAAAGGAACTCGCCGACCTGATGGCGCAACGCGCGCGCGTGGTGGCTGGAATCCCCGAAGACCTGCTGGACCATTACGAGCGCATCGCCAAAAAGCACAATTCCGTGGCGCTGGCGGAAGTTCGCGACGAAAAGTGCAGCGCCTGCGGAATGCGCATCCGCCCACACGTATTTCAGGAAATGCGGCGGCGCGGCAGCGACGAGATGTTTCACTGCGAAACGTGCACGCGTATTCTCTACTACATTGAGCCGGAAGCGAGCGAAGCTTCCGCAGCGGCGGCTTCGGCGCATGGCGAGAGTTCGGCAGCGCCTCCTTCCCGTGAACAATAAAACTTTTCAGCATTGAGATTTCAATTTTCGCGCCGGGGTATCGGCGCGATTCGCCGCAATTTGCAGCGGGGAAATCCTTTCATGACGGCGGCGTCAAAATTCCGTCCAGAGAGCGCGCGGCTGTTCTCCGATGCACCGTCGAACCCGCCTGCCGGCGTGTACATAGCCAATATTGACGGCGGTTCGCGCGGCAATCCCGGGCCGGCGGCGTATGCGGTGGTGATGCGGGATCCGAACGGCAATGTGATCCTCGAATTAGGCAAGCGGCTAGGGCGCGACACAAATAACGTAGCGGAATATTACGCGTTGCTGGCCGCGCTCGATTACGCCATCAGCAGCGGGATCAAATCGCTGCGAATTCGCAGTGATTCGGAGCTGCTGGTTCGCCAAATGCAAGGGCGGTACAAGGTGAAGAGTCCGGACCTGAAGCCGCTGCACGAGCGCGCTTCAAAGATGGCGCGCCAGTTGACTTACTTCACCATCGAGCACGTCCGGCGGGAGCTGAATCGCGAGGCGGATGCGCTGGCCAACGCGGCGCTTGATTCCGGAGCGCCGACTGCATCGCCCACGCCCGGAGCGGATGCAGCGCGAAGCGCGCCGGAGCGGCCACGGGCTGAGTCCGACGCGGGCTCGGCGCAGCCGCCGCGGATTCGCGCGCGATTCGAGCGCGGCGTTTTCGTTCCTTCTCAGCAACCGGAGCTACCGGAAGGCAGCGAAGTTCTGCTCGAAATTCATCCCCGGCAGAAGTAGCGTCGGCGCGGAATAATCGCGCGGACTCACGCGGAATTCATCGATCCCGGCAAAAAATTGTGAATGGCACGCGCTGAATTTCTCAGGCGGGCTGCAAAGGCTTCAGCGCATAGGAGCGGTAAAGCGTGTCGCGTTGCGCTGGAATGTAACCGGCATCGGAGATGATCCGGCGAAGCTCTTCTTCATTGGTGCGGTTGCGAACACCGGCAGCAAAGACCACGTTTTCCTCGATGAGGATGCTGCCGACGTCATCGGCGCCGAATTGCAGACCGACCTGACAGACTTTGATTCCCGGCGTGAGCCAGCTGGATTGAACGTGATCGATGTTGTCGAGATACATGCGGCTGATCGCCAACGTTTTGAGGTAATCCACGGCGGTGGTTTCCGAAACTTTTTTGCCGAGCGGGGTGTGTTCGGGGGCGAAAATCCACGGTATGAATGCGGTGAAACCTCCGCCGCCGTCTTCTTGAATCCGGCGAATGCGTTCGAGATGATTCACGCGATGGCGGTATTCTTCGCCGCAGCCGAACATCATGGTAGCGGTGGTGCGCATGCCGAGCTTGTGCGCCTCGCGGTGAACGGATTCCCACTCGTCGGACTTGCACTTCAGCCGCGCGATGCGGTGGCGGACTTCGTCATCGAGAATCTCCGCGCCGCCGCCGGGAATGGATTGCAGACCGGCATCGCGAAGCCGCGCGATCGTGTCGCGAATGGAAAGTCCAGAAACTTCCGCGATGCACAGAATTTCTGGAGCTGAAAAGCAGTGCAGATGGACCTGCGGGTAGCGCTCGTGGATCGAGCGAAGCATGTTTTCGTAATAGTCGATCTTCAGATCGGGGTGCAGGCCGCCCTGCAGCAACACACCATTGCCGCCCAGCGCCAGCATCTCTTCAATTTTCTGGTAAATGGCCTCAAGAGGCTGGATGTAGCCCTCTTTCGAGCCTAGCGGGCGGTAGAAGGCGCAAAACGAGCAATATTCGGTGCAGAAATTGGTGTAGTTGATGTTGCGGTCGATTTGATAAGTAGCGACGCGCGGATCGGTTTTGCGGCGGCGAACTTCGTTGGCGGCCATGCCGATGCCGAGCAGATCGTCTGAATTGAAAAGGTCGAGTGCTTCTTGAGGTGTGAGTCCCATGTCAGGAATGCGCCGTCTGGCTGGCGCGATTGGCAATGCTATTTTCCGCTGCGGCGCTCGCAAACTCAATCGGACGCGCCCGCGGAATCAATCCTGCCGATGCAGCCTTTTCGAAATACAGCTGCAATCCAGACAGATTTTCTTCATCGAGATCGAAGTTGATGTTCTCGGTCAAATAGTTCTCCAGCGAGCGCGGTGACATATCCAGTTTGGTCGAAGCGGCTTCGGCTATCTCGCGCACGTGGTCCTGTCCGTATTTTTTCGATGCCAGAAAATCGCCGATCAATTCGGGCGTGACCACATCCCGGCGTCCCACCCACAGAGCAAGAACGCTCGGCTTGCCCGTGAGCTGCCGCCACTGGTACACGACATCGTACACGAACAGAGTTTCGAACCCGGGCACGGGCATATCGTCGGGATCGCCCTGGCAGCACTGCTCGCCGCTGGGGGCTTTGCCCGCGAGAATGTCCATCTTCAGGGAAATTTCGAGTGCGGGATCGCCGATCACCAAGGCTGCATCCGCGTTCCGAAGCATTTCGGAAGCATCGGGAGCCGCGTCCACAAATTCCGGGGAAATCTTCCAACGGTCGACCGCCAGCATGCGGACCAGCGCTACGGTGCTGCGCGAACTGGTGTCCAAGGCAATGCGTTTGGCCAATTCGATCGGTTTTTTTGCGACGATGAGAAGGCTGCGAACTTCGAGCTTCGAAGCGATCGCCATGCCCGGCAGCGCGACCATGTCGCCATCCATGCGCTGATATTCGATGGCGGGAATGATACCCAGGTCTGCTTCGCCTTGGCGGAGCGCTTCGGCGCACCGCGAAGGAACCGCGAAGGATAGGTCATATTTGCCGGCTAGCGGGCCGTCAGTAAAGCCCCAAACCAGCGGCGCGGTATTCAGAAACTCGACCACGGAAATGCGCAGCTTGTTCACAGTGCGATCATCGTCTCCAATATCAAGAATATAGCACAATCGCGGGCGGCTCCTGCGGGAGCTATACTCTTGCTAGGAGCGCGAAACATGGAGTTTTCTCCGCAGGCGGTGCTGGAAACTTCGCTGTACGTGGACGATTTGGATCGCGCCGTAGCATTTTATGAAGGCGTGCTGGGTCTGCGGAAAATCAACGATGGCTACTTCGTCGGCGGTCGCGGCGCAGGGTTGCAGGTGGGAGCCGGGCCGAGCGTTTTATTGCTGTTTCGGGCAGAGCTTACGCGAGCCGGCGGAGAGCTTCCGGCGCACGGGACGACGGGCTCGGGGCATGTCGCGTTTCGAGTTGAGCCCGAAGAGCTTGCTGCCTGGCGCAAGCGGCTGGAGGAGCACGGCGTTCCAATTGAGAAGGAGTTCGCCTTCGGCAATCATCCCGCGTCGATATATTTCCGCGATCCGGATGGGAATTCGCTCGAATTCGCGGTCGCGTCAATCTGGAACGTCGACTAATTGATAGCCGCGGAACAGATTGGTTTGATGCCGATCGCTTAAGGATGCACCGGCTCGCCACTTTCGGCTGCAATGGAGTCGGGCGCGCCTGCTGTGGGATCGGGCCGCAGCCGCGAGAAACGCGATTTGAGCTGCAGGAACCGCGATTCGAAGTACCGGTAGCTGACGAATGCCGCTGCCATGGCCAATCCAAGAGCCAGTGGGAATTTCAGCAACGGGTAATTGAAGCGAATCGCGCCGAGCCCGACATCCACTGCGTGAATTGAGATCGAGTTCAGCAAGTACATCCCGTAGCTGAGAACCCCCATGTATGCGATCGGACGGAAGCGCAACAGGAGGTTAAGGCCATTATCCTCACGAATGACGCAGGCGCCCACCAGCGCGGCCATGGCGAAAAAAGCGGCCAGCTGCGACGGGTGCAAAGGGAACAGGCAAAGAGCGGTGAGAACGGCTGCGGCGGGAGCTGACCACCTTTTCCCAAGCAACGAATAGAGCAGTTCGAACAACTTCTCGGAATGAAGAGCCTGGGCGAGCAATACGCCAAAACAAATAGCCACGGATATGGTGAGCACGATGCGCGTGGGCAGCCACCCCGGCGGCAAGATCGGGTCAGTCCAATGGTAACCGGCAGCGATGCGCAGAAGCACCAGCGCCACGATTACGACTGACGACCACCCACGGCGCAAGAACCGCAACAGCAGAGGCCAAAAAGCATAGAACTGTTCCTCGGTTGCCAGAGTCCAGGCGAGGTTGAACGGCCCGGTGGGCCACTTCGGAGAAATAAACCAGGTGTAGGTGTAGGTTACAAAATACGGCAGGTAGTGAAAGAACGTCTTGTCGCGCGAGCCTCGCTCAAAAACAGATATCAGAATGATGTACAGAGCAATCGTGGCGTAGTAGACCGGCCAGATGCGAAGAGCGCGCCGCATGTAGAAATCGCGAATGGAAATCTGGCCGAAGCGGTCCTGCTCGCGCAAAAGCAGAGTGGTGATCAGAAATCCGCTGATCACAAAGAAAACGTCTACCCCCATCGATCCCTGCCGCAGCACTGGAACGCGATTGAACTGGCGGAAATACGGAGTGCCCCACCAGCAGTGAAACCAGATCACGCCCGCGATGCTGAACGCGCGCAGGCCGTCCAGCGAACCGAAAAAGCGAGTATTGCGGAACTTGGCGTACTCAGTGGTCATTCGCGCGCGCGAATTGCGAAGTTCAATTCAGACTCTCGATGCCTAACGCCCGAGCCTGCACCAAAATAGCATGGAGCCCTGAAGCGGCGATAGGTGATCAGTTGGAGGCAGCGATCGGGGGAACGGCACGACGAGTACTTCCACGGCCGATTTTGGAGTGCGGCCGTTTTTGCGAAGCGCTATATGTACGAGCGCGCCGGCCAACGCCAAGGCCGCGAATATGATGGTAAAACGTGCTGCCGTCCTTCTGGCCGCCGTACCGTACAATCCCTATATTGACAGCGCGGTAAGGCGATGCGTACCCTCGGCGCGGACTTCCCTCTCGTTAATGCACGCCGACGACTATTTAGGCTGGCTGGCGCTCGCGCTGACGCCCGGGCTGGGCGCGCGCTCGGCTGGCAAGCTGTTGCGCGAATTTGGAAGCCCTGACGCAATATTTGGGGCTTCTCTGACCGCATTGGAAGGGCGGCACTTACCTGCGGCTGTGGCCCAAGCCATACATTCCCGCCAGCCGCTGAGCGCTGCCGCCAAAGAGCTGGCCAACGCCCAAGCGATCGGCTGCCGTCTGCTGACCTGGGACGAGCCTGAATATCCAGCCCGGCTTCGGGAGATATACGATCCGCCGCCGCTTCTGTATGTCAAAGGAAATACTGCACTTCTTGGGCGGCACCTGATTTCCATAGTGGGCGCGCGTCGTCCGACGCCTTATGGGAATCAAATGGCTGAGAGGCTAAGCCGAGAGTTGGCCTCCCGCGGGTTGGTGATAGCGAGCGGTTTGGCGCGCGGAATCGATGCCAGCGCTCACAGGGGCGCATTGAGCGCGCCGGCCGGAGCTACGATCGGGGTCCTCGGCTGCGGAATCGACGTGATCTATCCGAAGGAGAACAAGAAGATTTTCCAGGAAATGGAACAGCGGGGAGCTGTCGTCTCGGAATTTCCGTTGGGAACATTTCCGGCCCCTCAGAACTTCCCCATCCGAAACCGGATCATTGCCGGGATGGGCCTTGGCGTCATAGTGGTGGAAGGCGCGCAGTATTCTGGGTCGTTAATCACAGCGCGACTGGCTATGGAATTCGGTCGTGAGGTGTTCGGTGTGCCGGGAAACGCCACTCAGCCTGCTAGTTTTGGGCCTAACCAGCTGATCAAGCAGGGTGCGAAACTGACGACCGGCTGGGAGGACGTGGTCGAAGAGCTGCCGACGCCGGTTCGCGCCGAGCTGATGCCGGTTGATACGGCGTCGTCGGAAGAACGTAGCGCGCTGATCGAGCAGGATTTGACTCCGACGGAAAAGCCGCTTTATGGGCTTTTGAGCGTCGACGAGACAAGGCACGTGGATGACTTGGTCGAAAATTCGGGACTTACCTCGTCCGAGGTGCTGGCGGCGTTATTTGACCTAGAGCTTAAAGGTGTGGTACGCCAGTTACCTGGTAAGCAATTTTTGAAAGTCCTGCTGTAATCCCCCGGGCAAAGCAGGGTTAGGATGGAAAGGTACAGGGCGCGTGCCTTGGGGCGGGGGCGCTCGGCCGCTTATGAAGGGCTCGGGCGGCGCTGAGCAGCGGGCGCAAAGCGCGAGGAATATAATGGAAGACAATGGCAAGATCACTGGTAATCGTCGAATCGCCGGCTAAGGCGAAGACAATCAATAAATATCTCGGCCGCGGGTACACGGTGAAGGCCTCCTATGGCCACGTGATGGACCTGCCGAAGAAGACGATCGGTATCCTCCTGCCCGGACAGCCCGACGGCAAGCCGAAGCGGAAGACTAAAAAAGGTAAAGGTAAGGCCAAAGCCGGCAAGGCGCCGGAGAAGCCCGAGAAGAAGATCCCGATCACGTCGGAGAATATCTTCGAGCCTACCTACGAGATTATTCCGGACAAGCAGAAGATCATCGGGCAGTTGCGGAGTGCGGCCGATTCAGCAGATAACGTCTACCTGGCTACCGACCCTGACCGCGAGGGCGAGGCCATCTCCGCGCACTTGCTGGATGTGCTGGCCAAGAATAAGGCCGACCGAGCCAAATTCTCGCGGGTGATGTTCAACGAAATTACGCAGAAGGCGATCCGCGCCGCTTTCGAAAAGCCCACCAAGGTAGACGAGCATCTGGTGGATGCTCAACAGGCGCGCCGGGTGCTGGACCGCATCGTTGGTTATAAAGTTTCGCCGCTGCTGTGGGACAAAGTTCGGCGCGGGCTATCAGCCGGGCGGGTGCAGACCGTCGCATTGCGGCTGATCGTCGAGCGCGAGCAGGAAATCCGCGCGTTCAATCCCAAGGAATACTGGAGCATCCACGCGCTGTTGGCTGCTGGCGAGCCTCCGTCGTTCGAAGCCAAACTGGTGAAGCGCAAGGGCGAAGACCTCGAAATTCCAGACGAGGCGGAATCGCAGCGCATTCTCTCCGATCTGGAGCGCGCCACTTGGACGGTTTCGAGCGTGGCACAGAAGGAGAAGCGACGGTTCGCACCGCCGCCCTTCACCACTTCGAAGCTGCAACAGGCTGCCTACAATCGTCTGCGGTTCACCGCCAAGCGCACCATGATGCTGGCGCAGAAGCTTTACGAAGGAATCGATCTGGGCAGTGAAGGCTCGATCGGCCTGATCACTTATATGCGCACGGATTCCGTGCACGTGTCCGCCGATGCTCTTTCGCAGGTGCGCGATCACATCGGGCAGCGATTCGGCGCCAAATACGTGCCGGAAAAACCGAACTTTTTCAAGTCGAAGAAGGACGCGCAGGAAGCGCACGAAGCGATTCGTCCCACGGATGTGGCGCGCACGCCCGAGAGCGTCCGGGCCTATCTCGATGAGCCGATGTTCAAGCTCTACCAGATGATCTGGCAGCGCTTCGTTGCGTCGCAGATGGTTCCGGCGGTGTTCGATCAAACGACGATCGAAATCGCGGCTGGGGATTACCTGTTCCGCGTTAGCGGCTCGGTTGAGAAATTCAATGGCTACTTGGCCGCGTACCAGTCAGTGAAAGAGGATGACGAAGACAAGGAAGAAGGCGATTCCGAAAGCCGTGCGCTGCCCGCCGTCAGAGAAGGCCAAGAGCTGCGCCTGGAAAGCATCCGACCCGAGCAGCACTTCACCGAACCTCCGCCACGATACACGGAAGCAACGCTGGTGAAAGAGCTGGAGGAAAAAGGCATCGGGCGGCCTTCGACCTACGCTGCCATTATTTCCACGCTAGTCGACCGCGAGTACGTGACCAAAGACCAGGGCCGGTTTACGCCTACGCTGCTGGGAGAGCGCGTCAGCGTGTTGCTGGTGAAAAGTTTCGAGGATATTTTCGACGTGAATTTCACGGCGCGCATGGAAGAGGAACTCGACGAGGTAGAAGAAGGCAAGCTTCCGTGGCGCGATTCCGTGAAAGGCTTCTGGGATCGCTTCGAAGAAGACCTCGAAAGAGCCTCTGACAAGATGGCGTCATACAAAGCGGGCATTCCCACCGGACAGAAGTGCGAAAAGTGTGAGCAGGGCGAATTGCTGGAACGTATCAGCCGGCACGGATTTTTCCTGGGATGCTCGCGATATCCCGAATGCGATTTTATTCGCGACATCGCGGAAGTGCACTCCGACGATTCCGACGCGACCACGACGACGCAATACTGCGACAACTGCGGCAAGGAAATGGTCATTAAGCGCGGTCGCTTCGGCGCGTTTCTGGCCTGCACCGGCTATCCCGATTGCAAGACCACGCGACGGCTCGTGTCCGGAACGAAGGTGCCACGCCAGCCCGACGTTCCGCTGGACGAAAACTGCCCTGATTGCGGCGCTCAGTTGCTGCGGCGACAGGGACGCTACGGCGATTTCATCGGCTGCAAGAATTATCCCAAGTGCAAGTACACGCGGCCGGTGACGATGGGAATCAAGTGCCCGAAATGCGGCGAGGGCGAATTCGTGCGCCGCGGCACATCCAAAGGACGCGGGCGCGGACGAATTTTCTACGGCTGCAGCCGCTATCCGGACTGCGATTTCACCACTCCGCACGAGCCGATCAACGAGCCCTGCCCGAAATGCGGCGCTCCATTCGTCGTGGAAAAGCGCACGAAGCATGGCAATTACCGCGCGTGCATAAAAGAAGGCTGCGATTGGGAAGTGGAAGCGCCCGAAGCGCCGCCCGCCGAGGCGAACCCGGTTACTTCCGCACCGAGTACGTCGCCTGCACCTTCGTCAGGCAACGGTGCTGGTGCGGCGCACGAGCACGAAGAGCCCGTCGGCGCACACTCGAAGCCCTAATCCGACTGGCAATCAGAAGCGGCGAGAGAGAGTTCCCCACAAACGATGGCCGGACGTTCGTTTCTGGTTTGCCGCAGAGGACCGCTAGTACACAAATGGAATGAAGCGCTTGGTGTGGGCGGCGTAGGCGTCGAACTGATCACCGTATTTGCGCGCGAGGTAATGATCGAGCGCGGGAATATTCGCGAAAATAAAGCCTAACGCCATAAATGCAGGAACCACCAGCGCCGACAGCGAGCCAGTGACCAGCGCGTATCCGGTGAACAGCACTTCGTCTCCGAAATAATTTATGTGGCGCGCGTAGTGGAATAATCCGCCAGTATAAAGCTGCCCCTGGTGCGCTGGGTTCTGCTTCCATTTGCGGCGCATGAACTCCGAGCCGGTATTCAAATACGAGCCAACGACGTACAGAAATGCCCCGAAATCCGCGACCGCGCCGGGCCCGTGCGGATTGGTCCCGCCGAGCAGCGCGAAAAAGATGTGCACCAGGAAGACGAAAAATCCGATGCCGATCGCTTCGCCCCAGCGCATGGTGCGCTGGATCAGATAAAAGCATCCGAAGACCACCCGCAGGAAATAGACGAGCGCGCAAGAAAATATCAGCGCGCGCGTGGAAAAAGCGCCGGGCAGAAACGAGCGCCCGGCCCAGAAAGAAAGAGCAACGAGCCCGCCGCGGAACAATAGCCAGAAAACGATATATAGCGAAAGCGCGTGCAGCAGTGAGAGCAACAGTTTCGGGCCGATTGATTTGCTGTATTCGCCGTACATAGTGGCCGACATTCTAGACTCGATTGCGCGAAAGCGGGATCAATTTTCCCGCAGCCATGCGGACCTGCTTGCCGGCGGCTCCCGGCGGCAGATTCCGCGCAAAAAACGCTTGGCGCGGACCGGCAAGAGTGATGGAATGCACCGCGGGTCGGGGCGGACAAATCCGCGGAGGGGTTCCATGGAAATAATAGCTGGGATTGTTTATCGCGGCGCCGGGCCAGTCCCGGCTGAACACGAACGCAGTCTGAGCCGAAACGTGGCATGCGGCTCGGCGGTGGCACTGATCGCTCTGTTGCTAGTTGTCGGTGGTGCGCCAAACGCACGAGCGCAGCAGTCGAGCACTGGAAAGGTCGCGACGTTCACGTCGCAACAAGCGGCGCAAGGACGGCAGGTGTACGCGGCAACTTGCGCGGGGTGCCACGGGCTGAACTTGAACGGCGGAGAATTTGCCAGCGCGCTCGCGGGAGCCACGTTTGCGCAAAACTGGGGCGGCAAAAACGCCGGAATGCTGTTTTCGTACATCTGCACGAAGATGCCGCCTGACAATCCGGGTAGCGTCGACGCGAAAAGCTGCGCGCAGCTCGTTGCCTTCATCCTGGAGCGAAACGGAGTGCAACCGGCGGCAACGGAACTCCCCACCAGCGAACAAGCTCTCGCGGCGATGAGCATTCCGCGCGTCACGGTGCAGCGCGCCGCACCAATGATGCCGCTCTCTCCACTCGCTCCGCCGATTCCGGTGGTGAAGCTTCCTGACCCGCTGGCGACAATCACGCGTGTGACTGACGCTCTTCTCGATCATCCGCCTTCGAGCGAGTGGCTGCTGTGGCGGCGAACGTACGACGATAAAGGCTTCAGCCCGCTAAAACAAATTACGAAGAGCAACGTGAGCGATCTGCGATTTGTGTGGGCATGGTCGCTGGCGAACGGTCCAGACGAAATGACGCCACTCGAGCATGACGGCGTTCTGTTCATCGACAGCTATGGCGATCACGTCCAGGCGCTGAATGCCGCCACCGGGGATCTGCTGTGGGAATATGACCGGCAATTGCCGAACGATGTGCGCCAAAGAAACAAGCGCAATATGGCGCTCTATGGCGACAAACTGTACGTTCCGACGTCGGACGACCATTTGATCGCGCTCAACGTGAAGACGGGGGATGTCGTGTGGGATCAGCCGCTGGCGGATTACACCAAAGGCTGGCAGATCACAGGCGGCCCGCTGGTAGCCAAGGGCATCGTGATGCAAGGCATCGTGGGACAAGCGCCGGGCGGCTGCTGGATCGCTGCGCTCGACGCGGAGACGGGAAAGCCAGCGTGGAAGTTCTATACGATTGCGCGTCCCGGCGAATTCGGTGGCAACAGCTGGAACGGCCTGCCGGTCGACAAGCGCAGCGGCGCGTCGGTGTGGACCACCGGAAGTTACGATCCGGAATTGAACCTCGCCTATTTTGGCACCGGGCAAACGTACGATACTGGTCCGATGCTCCACCTGGTGCATGAACCTGGAGTCACGAACGACGGCTTGTACGAAGACACTACGCTCGCTTTCCATCCGGACACCGGCAAACTCGCCTGGCACTTTCAGCACATCCAAAATGATCAGTGGGATTTGGACTGGGCTTTCGAGCAGCAGTTGATCGATTTACCTGTGAACGGCGCCAACCGCAAGCTGATCGTCACCTCGGGGAAGATGGGAATTTACGAAGGAATGGACGCCGCGAGCGGCAAGTTTATTTTCGCGAAAGATTTAGGTCTGCAGAACGTGGTGCAATCGATCGATCCAAAGACTGGCAAAGCAACGATCAACCCGGAAGCGGTGCTGGGCGATGGCAAGCCGCATCTGATCTGCCCGCATCCCGGCGGCGGAAGAAATTGGCTGGCCACATCGTACGATTCCGAAACCAAAATTCTTTACGTGCCAATGGTCGAATCCTGTATGGATCTGATTCCGGCGCCCAAGGGGCAGCGCGGCAACCTAAGCTCCGGGTACGACTGGTTCGTCCGGCCGCGGCCCGGCAGCGACGGAAAGTACGGGCGGGTGGAAGCGCTTAACCTGGAAACGAAGGAACCGGTTTGGATCGACCGGCAGCGCGTCCCCGAGACCACGTGCGTGCTGGCGACTTCTGGCGGCGTGGTTTTCGCGGGCTCGCTGGATCGAACGCTGAAGGCATACGACGCCGCGAATGGAAAGACTCTGTGGCATGTGCGGCTCAATGACGTACCGAGTTCGTGCCCGATTTCGTTCAGCGTTGGCGGAAGACAGTACGTCGCTGTGGTCGTGGGGAATGGCGGCCCGCAAACATCCACATTCCCGATTTTGGTGCCGGAGATTCAAAATCCGCCGGGACACGGCGCAGCGATTTGGGTGTTTGCACTGCCGGATAACGCGGCCAGTGGCGAGAACTAATGCGCAGAATCGCTACGTGCAGCAGGCTTGGCGTGGAGATAGAAGCCGTAAATTGCGAGTCCTAGTCCGCCAAAGAAGAGCAAAGGAGTGAGATACGAGGTAACCAGCGGCTGAATGTGAATTGGGACTTTCAATATTGGAGCGCCATAGCCGCCGCCGAAATATTGGATTATCGCAGCCAGCAACATATAGAGCAAACCCTGCCGAATTTTCCGGTTGGCGTCGTTGCCAGAATCAGCCGGCGATGCCGCGACAAACGCTGGCGTACCGGGCAACGGTGGGACCGCCTCGCGGCAGAACGGGCATTGCGAGTGCAAATCCGAAATCATTTTTCCGCAGAATGGACACTGTCGCGCCGCCATCGCACTTCCCCCTGCTTTTAATCGTAAGCAAGGCCGAGGCACGCGTCAAATGGATGGACACAGAAGGTAAATAACAGGTAAACAACTGCGACTTTCCTGAAAACTAGGCGATTTTCAGCTGCCCTTTGCTGTCGGATAGCCCTTGGAGTACCAATCCGTGTAGAAATTGGTAGGCAGTATCAGAGCCCGCAGATGAGTGAATCCCATGGACTGTAGCGCGCGAAATGCCGGACGTAGGTTCGGGCAGTGCACCAGCGGGCAGCAGCCGCAGTAGACCACCAGATTCGTCGATCGCGGAAGGCGCTGCGCCCAATGTTTTAGAGACTCGATACCTGCCGCGCTGAATCCTGGTCCCTCGTAAACCGCTCCGGGAATGTGTCCGCCCAGGTAGAGCGCATGCGGGCTGACGCTCACAATGGTGGGCCGCTGATTAGCCGGCCCGCTGATCTCTTTCACCAAAGCTGCGGGGTAAACCGTCTGCTCGTCGGTCCACGGGTCTGGTTGCTGGGCCTGCGCCTTCGCGGCGGAAGCCTGCGCTGCACGGGTGGCAACGGGTCGCGACTGAGCCGGCCTGGGGCGGGAAAGCGTTGTCGTGGCCGAGAGCACGGCTACTCCCGCGACGCACAAAACCAAGAGCCATGGCGATTTCCTAAATTTCCGCATCGGTTGTACTCCCTCGCGTGTGCTCGCCGCGCGTCCCATTCCGCGCAATTCGGAATTCAATTTTCGCTTCCATTGTACAAGGGTGTGCAATGGCCCCGCGGGTCTCGCGGCAGAAGACGCTACCTCGATACCAAACATCGAGCCGCAAAAAAAACCGGCGGGCATGAATCGCCCGCCGGGAAAATGTCACGACTTTTGAACAGATTTCACGAGATCACGAAGGTTGCACGCCGGCCTTCTTCTGCTTGATGGCCTTAACTTGCTCAACCAGTTGATCGGCCTGCTTCAGATCGGCCTCGCGAGCTTCCTGCGTGCTTTCGGTATCGGCCTTCTGCCGGTACATCAGGTTCAAGTAGGCCATGGCATCGTCGTAATCCGGCTTCAGGCTGATAGCCTTTTGCAGATTCGTGACGGCCTCGTCAATCAGCGAGCCATACTTATCCGTGAACTGCATCCGCAGCTTTTCCGGAAGCGGATCGTTTTCCTTGATCTGGCGCTTCGGGCTGGCGCTACGGTTGTAATCTTGGCGCATATCCAAGTTCCCTCGATAGACGAGGCTCCAATCGATCACGCCGACCCAATAGTACGGCTCGGGATCGTTGGGACTGATCTGGATATGCTTTTCGTGATAGGCCTTCGAGTCCTGCAGTTTGCCTGGATCGAAGGGAGTGGTTCCCATGCTGTAGAGCAGAGAGCCAATGCCATCGATCGCTGACAAGTTCTTCGGATCGCCCTGAAGAATTTGCTTGTACACATCGATAGCGGACTGCGCGTTGCGAAGGTTCGCATCCGACGGCGCGCCCGGGACGTACTGGTTCTGGTAGGCTGCCGCCAAATAGAGTTTCGCGCTCGTGAGCGTGGGATCGAGCTGCTGCGCGTTTTTGAAGTCCTCAATGGCCACATCGAACTGGGCATTCTTATAAGCGTCCACGCCCTTATTGAGATCATCACGAGCGCGCAGCTTATTGCAACCCGCTCCCGCCCCTATCGTGGCCAGCACCACGGCCGCAATAAACCATACCTCAAGCTTCCGTCGCATCCCTGCTCTCCTTAGATTGCCATACCGGACGGACTCACGACCGCCCGGCGCCCGTTCCGCATAGCACCCGCAGATCAACGCGCGGGCGCCGAACACCAGCCAATGCGCAACTATTGTCCCGCTTCGATCTTGGCGGTAATCAATCCAACGTGATCGATTCCTGCCCCACGCATGATATCGATGGCATGTGCGACCTGGGCAAATTCCACGCTGTCGTCGCCCTTCACGAAAGCGATGCGATCGGCGCGCGCCGCGAAAATGTTGGACAGGCGCGAACCGAGGTCGTCCCAGCTGACGGAGTCCTGATTGATTTTCACCGTGCCATTGGCCAGCACTTGCACCACAATCGTCCGGCTATCGGGTATCTGCTGCTTTTGGTTCGGCGGCGTAGGCTGCGGAACCAAAGTCTTGAGACCCGATGGCACCCGCGGTGTGATCACCATGAAGATGATGATCAACACCAGCAGTACGTCGATCAAGGGAACGATATTCGGTTCCGATACTACGCCCTTCGAACCGCCGACACTCATTGCCATGAGATTGCTCCTTAGCCCTGATACTGCCCGCGGACTACTCCGCTGCCCCGGATTCTCCGGCCATCGGAGGTGGAATGTGCGCGTTTGGAGGAAGTTTCTCCGTCAACAGCCCCAAGTCCTCCACACCGGCGGAGCGGACCGCGTCCACGGCCTTAACGACGTCTCCGTACTTTGCACGGGCATCGGCGCGGATGTAGACAGTTTTGTCGAGGCGGTTGGAAAGCATGTCCTTCACTTGATCGGTGATCTGATTCAGTGAGATCTCCTGATTTCCCAAGTACGTGTTGCCATCGCGTGTGACCGCCACGATGATGGCATTGTCCTTGTCCGCCGCCTGCATCTTGTCTACGTTCTGCGCCGCGGCCATGTTCACGGAGACGCCTTTGTGCAACATGGGCGTAATCACCATGAAGATGATTAGCAGCACCAGCATAATGTCCGCCATTGGGATTACGTTTGGCGCGGCCATCACCGGCGGTGCTTTGGGTTTGTACGCCATGGCTTACTTCCTTCCGCTGCGGCGCGTGATGAAGTAGTTGATCAGCTCCATCGAGGAGTTGTCCATCTCCACGTCGAAAGCTTCCACACGATTGGTGAAGTAGTTGTAGGTCCACACCGCAGGCACGGCCACGAGCAAGCCGAGAGCAGTGGTCACCAGGGCTTCTGCGATACCGCCGGCGACCGCGGAAAGGCCGGTTACCTTCTGAGCGGAAATGCCCTTAAACGCGTTGATGATGCCCATAACCGTGCCGAACAGCCCGACGAATGGCGCCGTCGATCCGATCGTGGCGAGGCCGGAAAGGCCGCGCTTCATCTCGGCGTGAACGATGGCCACGGAACGCTCCAACCCGCGCCGCGCAGCTTCGATTACTTCCTCGTCATTTACCTGCGCCGAAGCGGCCTGAAATTCCGAAAGGCCGGTGGCCACAACCTTGGCGATATGGCTCTTTTTGTTGCGCTCGGCAATCGAGATCGCTTCATCGAGCTTGTTGTCTTTCAGCGCTCCGGCTACCTGCTGCACGAAAACGCGCGACTGTTTCCGAGCTGCGCTGTACATCAGCCAGCGGTCAATCATGATACCCACCGACCACGCGGACATGATGAAAAGAATGATCACTACCGTCCGAGCCGGCCAGCCCATGCTGTGCCACATGTCAATCAAGTTCCAGCTGATGCCGGCGTTGCCACCCTGGTCCTGCAAAAGAAACGCCCATACCAAATTCGCAAGCATAAAGTTCTGTCCTCCTCCGTCACCGCCATCGACTCGGCAGTCAGATTCTGCCGGCCGCAAATCTCAGCCCCGCCTAACCCGGCCCCGCGAACGAGACCGGCATTTCCTCAATCACCACCGAGCGAAAAGACGACTTGAATCGTGGTATCCACTTCCACCGGAACGCCGTTAAGCTGCGTCGGCTGATACCTCCACTGACGCACCGCATCCATTGCAGAGCGCATCAATAGAGCCGGTCCGGAGATGTACGTCAGTTCTTGAATCGAACCGTCCTTGGCGATCACCGCGTGCAAGACCACCGTCCCGGAAATGTGAGCAGTCCGGGCAATTTGCGGATACACCGGTAGAATCTGGCGCGTGAGCTTGGCCGCCTCCACGTTGCCGCCAACGCGAATTCGCTGCGGAGTAACCGGCTTCGGAGGCGGAGGCGGCGCTGCACCCAGCCCGGCTATGATGCCGCCAGGAACTCCGGTGCCACCCGCGACGCCCGTCCCGCCGACCGCGCCGATGTCCGGCGCCTGGTCCTTGATCATTTCAATCTTTTTGGGGATGACCGTGGGAGCCACCATCTTCTGCGGCTGCACGATCTGAATTTTGCGCACCACCACTTGCTCCTTGGGAGGCGGCGGTGGTGGAGGAGGCGGTGGCGGCGGAGCGACCAGGAACGTGCTCAACATCGCCTTGGGCAGGGCCTCCGTATAGATGAGAGGGATCAAAATCAACACGCCCACAACCAATATCTGGACGATGGCCGAGAGAGCCACGGTCCACGGCTTGTGGGTCTTGGATCCGTGCGGGCTCGAAACCACCATTTGATCGAACATAGCCTATCTCCTTGCGGCGGCTGGTACGCGCTTTCCGGCTGCGGATCCGGCGCGCACCGCCACTCCCTTGCCCCCGCTAAACTTGTTCCATGCCACCACGATCGGAGCCGCGATGCCAAAACTGGAGTACGTTCCTACCACAACTCCGACCACCATGGCAAAGGCGAATGATCGAAGGACTTCGCCGCCCCAGATGTACAAAACGACGACAGTGATGAAAGTAAGGCCGCTGGTAAGAATGGTGCGCGAAAGCGTTTGATTGATCGACTTGTTGATGATGTCCGGGAAAGATTCCCGGCGCATCAAACGCAGATTTTCGCGGACACGATCGAAGATCACGATCGTGTCGTTCATCGAGTAGCCTACCAAGGTCAATAGCGCGGCAATAACCGTCAGCGAAATTTCGTAATGAAAAAGAGAGAAAAAGCCCAGGGTGATCAGCACGTCGTGAAACACGGCAATCACCGCCGCGGCGCCATAGACCCATTCGAACCGGAACGCGACGTAGAGCAGCATGCCCGCCAGCGCGTAAAGCGTGGCCCACAGCGCCTGGCTGCGCAATTGCGCGCCAACCGTGGGACCAACCGTTTCGGCGTTTCGCACGGTGAAATCGCTCAACGAGTAATCGTGCTGGAAAGTGTTAATGACCGCCGGAGTAACTCCAGACACACTGCTGAGTTGGTCAAAGTTCGTCACGATGCCATCGTGCTGCGAATCACGCGCGGAAGCGATCTGCTGCGCCAGCTGCGTATAGCGGTCGCCCGCATTCACTCCGAGGTGCAACGGATCCTTCTGCAAAAGATCGGCAGCCAGTTCCGACGGAGTCGCGGCATTGAAATCCGGACGGCCGGACACATCGGTGCCAAAGGTCTTGTGCAACACATCCAAAATCGTCTGCTTGCCCGCGTCCAGCGTCGCTTCACTGGGCGACTGAGCCAGTCCGATCATTACGTCGTGGCGCGAGCCCACATCATTCGAATCGCTGATGGTCTGGATACTGCTGTTCTTAAGACCAGCTTGCTGTAACCCCTTGCGAATCTCCTGGACCGGAGGTGTGCCCGCGAAGCGGACATACACCAGCGTGCCGCCGCGGAAATCGATTCCGTAGCGCATTCCGCCGTGATGCCAGATCGAAATCCAGCCAACCGCAAGAAGTAGCAGCGACAAAGCGACGAAGTACTTCGCTTTGCCCATCCAGTTGATGTTTACGTCGTGAAAGAATTCCATGCCGAGTTCTGTCCGTTTAGTTTTGACACCGCTGCCCGCCGATTTGTTCCCGGGCCGCTCAGTGGATTTTATTTTTCTTTAGGTTCGTGATTTTCTACCGCAGGGGTCATTCCTACAACGCCAGTTGCGCAAACCGTCTGCGATTGCCAGCAGCCGCCGTCACCCCCTCCGCTAGCGGCTATAACATTCATGCGCCCCATGCTCGGAGCGCGCCTAGATGCTCAACTCCGCCTGACGCTCCATGTGCGAAAGATGATAGTCAAAAATTGCCCGAGACACGTAAATAGATGTAAATAGGTTGGCAATCAAGCCGATCACCAGGGTGACCGCGAATCCGCGTACAGGTCCAGTACCGAACAAAAAGAGAAAGGCGCACGATACCATCGTGGTTACGTGCGTGTCGATGATGGTCAAAAACGCGCGGTCGAAGCCAATATCGACTGCCGCAGCGGGCGCCTTCCCGTTGCGCAACTCCTCTCGAATGCGCTCAAAGACGAGCACGTTAGAGTCCACGCCCATACCGATCGTTAATATGACTCCGGCGATGCCCGGCAGCGTGAGAACCGCGCTAGACCAAGCCATGAACGCCACCAGAATCACGAGGTTGAGCAGCAAGGCCACAACAGCATTGACACCGGAGATCCGGTAATAGAACACCAAAAAGATCATTACCGCGAGCAAACTTGCGACCGAAGCGCGCACTCCAGCGCGAATCGAATCGGCGCCGAGCGAGGGCCCGACCGTCGACTCTTCGAGATACTGAATCGGCGCCGGGAGCGCGCCTGCTTTCAAAACCAGCGCGAGGTCTTGCGCCGATTGCTGGCTGAAGCTGCCGGTGATTTGGCCGCGATCATCGATGCGCCCATTGATCGTGGGCGCCTCGTAAACTTTATTGTCGAGAACGATGGCCAATCTTTTTCCGATATTCGTTTCCGTGAACGGCCCAAAGCGCCCCGCGGCTGCAGATGACAACTGGAAATCTACCTCAAATTGCCCGGGATTATCCGTACTGGGATTCGCGGTGGCTCCACGGAGGTCTTGTCCGGTCACGATCGGCGCTCGCGTGACCAGGTAGTAGACCTGCGACTGGTCGCTGGACGTGGAGCCTTCGGGATTTCCCGGCATGATTTCGGTGTCTGGCGGCAACACCCCGTTGTGCGCAGCAAGCGCCGCAGCTTCGGAAGGGTAGGCTTGGTCGTCGACAAGCAGCTTCAGTTCAAGCTGGCCGCCAGCCTGGATTACCGCTTTGGCCCGGGTGGGATCGCCTTCGCCGGGAAGCTGAACGAGAATCTCGTTCTGACTCGCCGGCCCAGTCATCGCGATCTGCGGCTCCGTCAAACCAAGAGCATTGATCCGTCTTGTTATCGTCTCAATGGCGTCATCCATCACCTGCGTATGCAGATCCGCCACAGCCGTGGGCTTCATCGTGAGTATGTAGCTATTCGCGGCGCCGGCTGCGGGCGCCACGCTCCAATCCGAAAACTGATTGTTTACGATGTCCTGAAAGGTATTGTAGGCATCCGGATTGATATTGCGAACCATGATGTGCGTATCGTCCACGCGGCGAATCTCGCCGGTGGGCGAAAGCACGCTCTTGGTCTGAATCTGTTTACTGAGGTCGTCGACGGCCTCGTCGCAGCGCTGGCCGATGGCCTTGTCCACTTCGACTTGCAGGACCAAGTGGCTGCCGCCCTTCAGGTCCAGGCCGAGCTTGATGCGATCGGCGACGTTTTGCCCGAGAGTGGCGACCGAGGTCGGAAAGTTCGGCAGTCCGAGAATGCCGTACAAGCACAACAGCACCACGGCAAAGATAAAAATAAATTTCCATTTGAGCTGGGAATTCATGCGGAGTTGCTAACTCTCCTTCTTTATCAGCGCTGCGTCGGTGTCCGGCTGCATGCCTGATATCGCGCTGCGCGCCACTTTGATCTTCACCTGGTCGGCGACGCGCAACTGCACGCTGTCGCTATCGAGCCCTACGATGGTTCCAAATAATCCGCCGTTGGTGATTACCTTGTCGCCGTTTTTCAAATTCTTGAGCATTTGAGCGACCTTTTTCTGACGTTTTTGCGCAGGCAAAATCATCAGAAAATAAAAGATCACCATGATCACGATGAGCGGGAGAAATAGCGTAAAGCCGCTAGCTTGAGACGAGGATTGCAATGCGAGGACAATCGTCCCCGGAATCAACATGGATATTGTAACAAACATTTTGTTTTTCCGCCGCCGTTTGCCCGCTAGGACCAGCAGGCTTCCGATGCCTTCGCCGTAGATGCCCTGCCCTTTGCCACCGCCCGCTGGTTTTGCCTATTTGAGGCGTTCCTGAAGGTCAGAGCGGAACCTTTTAAGGTTCCCAAAACGGATAGCCTCGCGAATTTTGCGCATGGTGTCAAGGTAAAAGTAAAGATTGTGGTGAGTGTTCAAGATGACCGACAAAAATTCTCCCGTGGAATATAAATGCCGCAAATAGGCACGGGAGTATCGGCGGCACACCGCGCAGCCGCAATTTTCGTCGAGCGGGCGCGGATCGCGCGCGTACTGCGCGTTGCGAATCAGCACGCGCCCTTGCGAAGTGAATAAGCATCCGTGCCTCGCGCTGCGCGTGGGCAATACGCAATCCATCATGTCGATGCCCAGCGCGACGTAGTCCACGATCTGCTCGGGCTTGCCGACGCCCATCAGATAGCGAGGCTTTTCCACGGGAAGCGCGGACGCCGCCGCTTGCGTCATCTCGCAGGTGACGGAATGCGATTCGCCCACGGCGAGACCTCCGATCGCGTAGCCGGGAAATTTTAATTCAACCAGCGCGGCGGCGTTCTCACGGCGCAGATCGGCGTGCGTGCCGCCCTGCACGATTCCGAAAACCATCTGCCGATCCGAGTCGCCATGCTGCTCAAAATAGTCGCGCGAACGCCGCGCCCAAGCGAGCGTCCGCTCCGCCGCCTGACGCGCGCACGGCTCAGTCGAGGGCGCTTCGATACATTCGTCGAGCACCATGCAGATGTCCGAGCCGAGCGCGATCTGAATTTCCAGCGCTTTTTCCGGAGAAAGAAATTGTTCTGATCCGTCGAGGTGCGACCGAAATTTCACGCCTTCATCCGTTATTTTTCGGAGCGCGCTGAGACTGAAAACCTGGTACCCGCCGGAATCGGTAAGAATCGCGCGGGGCCAGGACATGAATTGATGCAGCCCGCCTAGTTCGCGAATCAGTACGTGGCCAGGACGGAGAAAGAGGTGATAGGTGTTGGAGAGCAGAATCTGGACGCCGAGGTCTTCGAGGTCCGCTTGCGTTTGCCCTTTGACCGTGGCCGCCGTGCCTACGGGCATGAAGGCTGGCGTGTCGATCGTTCCATGCGGCGTGGTCAGACGCCCCAAACGCGCGCCAGTCGGATCGGTGGCGAGAACCTCAAAGCGAAAAGGCATCCGCGAGAGTGTATCAGGAGAACGCGGCCGTCGCTCCGACCCTGATAGCGATCCAGATCAGCCATATGGCGAAGATCGACGCGAAAGCCTTGCCGGTGCTCAGCTTCCTAGGAGCGGCAACGCCGAAGCCGATGGCCATCAGAAACATCTCCCAGAATGTAAAGATGTCGATCGAGCTTAGCAGCATCACCTGCCATCGCGGGGCATCAGGCGAAATGAATGCGCTGGCGTTTGCGACGACAATATTCTGCAAGTCCACCGTAGCTGGGTCCTTTAAAGAAATAACAACGATGCCCAGCAAACCGGAGATGATTCCCGGCACCCAAGCGTACGACACGATGCTAAGCGCTGTCTTGTATTTGATCTGCGTGCCCTGAACCAGATTGAAAGTTGCCAGCAGAAGCGCTGCAATAATCACCATGGCGAGCGGCACGACCACCGCGACTTCACCAAAAACAAAATCGGGCGTGTATTTCAGGGCGACTGCCAGCTGCTGCTGCTGTTGCTTAGCAGGCAGCTGCTGAAATCGGGTGTTCGACTGCACCTGCTTTTGCAAGTAGGGCGGCCAGCCGCCGCGCTTACCGAAAATACCGACCACCAGCAGTGCCAACAGGATCAGGACGACCATCGGGAGCCACCAAGTAGGCCGCCGGACAATGGACTGGAACGTCGCCTTGGGGCTGAACAACACACCGAACAGGCGTCCAATAGAACTGCTGGAATCCGATTCGGGGGCATGTGCCGGCGAAGCGCTCGTGGTGGCCATATCTCCTCCAGGTCGGCGAAACAGGATGGATTGCTAGCCGATTCTACGCGGGCGAGGCTGGGAATGTTACAGCGAGTTTTTCGTTAGCGGGTGAGAACGCGGGTAATGCTCGGAGAGACCAGCTCGTAGCGGATGCCGCGCCAGCGGGTACGGCGGCTAAGCAAGGATGCGATGAAATTCCATGAAAAAAGGAAGGGCACGACCGGCGCCAAAGCTGTCCACACCCAGCTCCATTGATTGAGCTGCAACTTCCATTCGGGCAGCAATTCGCCCACGGCGATGGTGCGAATCGCTCCCTTCATCGCCGCCAGTAGTGGAACCACAAGCGTAATGAGGAGCAGATTGAACCACGGGTCGCCGGTAACCATGCTGGCAAGAATCACAAACGCGGCATAGATCAAGGTGAGGCAGTAGCTCATATGCGCCATCATCGCCGTGATCCAGCGCTTCGGCGAATAGACGCGCGTCAGCAAAATCTGCCGGTTCGTAAATTCCAGCAAGCTCGATGCCGTCCATGGATGCGGCGTGGCTGCCAGGCACTCGGGACAGAACACGATCGGCTTGCCAGCCGCTTCCAGCGCATTCGTAAGCGCAAAATCGTCACTCACTGCGCCGTTCCAGGATTCCAGCACGTTGGCGTCATCAAACGTTTTCCGGCGGATCGCCGTGCCGCCGCCCCAGCAGAAATTCGATTTCGGGTGGCCGAGAAGGGTTGCTACCGAGGCGTTCCAAGTGGAGGCGAGAGCGCTCGCAAAGCCGCCTTCGCCATTCCGTCGGCAGGGGATGATCCAGCGATAGGCGGTCGTCGCTCCGATGCGCGCGTCCTGCAGCGGCGCGACCAGTTTGCCGAGCCAGTTGCGGCCCAGCCGCACGTCGGTATCAACAAAAACCATGACCTCGAAATTATCCGGCAGCGATTCGACCGCCCGGCGGAGGTTATAAACCTTTTCGCCGCAATCTTGCGGAGGACCGGCGATCAAGATGTGCACCGGCCGCTGGCTGGCAGCCTTTACTCGCTCTACAATTTTCAGCGCCGGATCGAGACTAGTGGCGAGAGAAAAGAAGATTTCGTAGTTGGCGTAGTCGAACCGCGTCAGCGCTGTCAGGTTCTCTTCCAGCCCTGTCTCGGTGCCTTTGCACGGACAGATCACCGCGGCGACAGGCGCGTAAAACCCGGCGTGCGAGCCGAGCCGTTTGCGCACCATCTGGTACCAACTGAAACCGTCCCCTAGCGAATAGATCCCCAGGGCGATTTGCACCACGATCAGTATGTAGAAAAGGTCGACCACCAGGCGAGAATAGCAAATTCAGCCCCGGCCAGCGGCGCGGACGAGCCGCCAGTTTTCTAAATAGCACGGGCTCGCGGCGCGGAGAGCTAGTTGGAACGGCTGTGGGAGAAGACTAGTCGCAGCACTTTATCGGCGGCTGCTTCGAGCTCCGTCTCGAACTTTCCGGCCTCACGACGGGCCTGATCCATGATCGAGGGATCGAGGAGCAGCGCCACTCGGTCAACGAAGGGTCCGGAAATGGAGACACGACGAGGCGCAGCGCTGGCGCGCCCACGATCGCGGGGCGTCAATCGTTCGTAAAAGCCCAGGTCGCGCCAGAATTCCTCCGCTTCATCGTCGGTCCACTCCAGGGCCTGACCCAACGCGACGAAAAATTCCTCGCGAAATAGATCGAGGAACGGAATGGCCAGCTCGAGGTCCGGCTGCTTTTTGCGTTTGATGCCTCGCGCGCCCTTTTTGCCCTTTTGCGGATTTTTGCGCTGCTTCGCGCCGCGGACGGCCACGCTCACCTTGAGCCGCGCGGGCAGTGCAGCTTCGATGCGCAGCACCATCGTCAAAATCGCTTCGCGGCGGATTCTTGCGAGCTGCTCGCGATAGAGAAAGGGATGATCCGCGCGGCCCGGCCGCCGGTGCTCGGCGGCGTACATGTCCAGAAATCGCGCGACCATCTCGTTGCGGTCCAGCGTGGCGAGCAGCAGGGTCGCGGCTTCTCGTGCGCGCACGACAAGTTCTCTGGGACGATAAGGCATCGAAACTAAGCTCTACGCGATTGCGCTCCGCGCCGCAACTGGAAACCGTGCGCCGTGCCCACAAATGAAAAAGGCCCGGAATTGTGGTCCGGGCCTTTCTTGTTTTCGTTTGTCAGCTCAGCCGCCGTTCGCGGCCGAACTGATGTCGTAGTCGATGAATTAGTGCACGGGACTGGTAAACGGCCGATCCTCGCCGCGGGATCCGCCCTGCGCCGGCGGTCGCACAGGTTCCTCGAACTTGCCGAGGGCAATTTCGAGGACCTGATCGACGCTGCGCACGAAGTGGATCTTCACGTCCTGAAGCACGTCCTCGGGAAGATCCTCCTTCACGTTTGGCTCGTTCTCCGAAGGCAGAATCACTTCGCGAATTCCGGCCCGTTTCGCTCCGAGCACCTTTTCTTTGACTCCGCCGATCGGCAGCACCACACCGGTGAGCGAGATTTCTCCGGTCATCGCCAGGCGAGGGCGAAGCGGCCGCCCGGTCAGCAAGCTGACCAGAGCGGTGACCATGGCGATGCCCGCCGACGGCCCGTCCTTCGGAATCGCGCCCGACGGCACGTGAATGTGCAAGTCGTACTTCCGGAAGAAGTCGGGATCGATGCCGTAGCGATCGGAGTTCGCGCGCACCCAAGTCAAAGCGGCGCGCATGGACTCCTGCATCACTTCGCCCAGATGCCCGGTCATGGTGAACTGCTTCCCTCCGCGCATCTTGCTGGCCTCGATGAAGACGATGTCGCCGCCCACAGGCGTCCACACCAGCCCCACCGAAACGCCCGGCTTTTGCACACGTTCTTCCACTTCGTGTTCGAGCCGGAACTTCGGCACTCCGAGCACTTCGCGGATCACGTCAATCGTGACCGTGAGCTTATCGGTCTTGCCTTCGGCCATGCGCCGGGCCTGCTTGCGAACGAGCGTGGCGATTTCGCGTTCGAGGTTGCGGACGCCTGCTTCACGCGTGTAGTGGTGAATCAGGTCGTGCAAAGCCTCGTCGGTGAACTCGATTTGCTCGCCCAACTTGAGCCCGTGCTCCTTGGCCTGCCGCGGAATCAAGAATCGCTTCGCGATTTCGACCTTATCGCCTTCCGTGTAGCCCGGAAGCTCGATGATTTCCATGCGGTCGCGCAACGGTTCCGGAATCGGATCGAGCCAGTTGGCGGTCATGACGAAGAGAACCTTCGAGAGATCGAACGGCACGTCCAGATAATGGTCGCGGAACGTGGAATTCTGCTGCGGGTCGAGCACTTCCATCAGCGCCGCGGATGGGTCGCCACGGAAGTCGCGCCCGAGCTTATCCACTTCGTCGAGCATCAGGACCGGGTCCATGGTCTCGGCGCGGCGAATGCCTTGAATGATTTGACCGGGCAATGCGCCGATGTAGGTCCTACGATGGCCGCGAATTTCGGCCTCGTCGTGCATACCGCCGAGCGAGATGCGGACGAACTTGCGTCCTGTGGCTCGAGCGATCGACTGCCCCAGCGAAGTTTTGCCCACGCCGGGAGGCCCGACGAAGCAAAGAATCGGCCCTTTCATTCCGGGCTGAATCTTCTTCACCGCCAGATAATCGAGCAAGCGCTGCTTCACTTTTTCCAGATCGTAGTGATCCTCATCGAGGATGCTTTGTGCCTTCGCGATTTCGATCTCCTGCTCACTGGTGGCCGAGGTCTTATTCCATGGCAGCGCGGTCATCCACTCAAGATACGTACGCGAAACCATGTACTCGGCGGAAGCCGGCGTCATTTTGGAAAGGCGCTTGAGTTCCCGCTCGCACTCCTTCTTGGCTTCGGCGGACATTCCGGATTCGTCGACTTTCTTGCGAAGTTCTTCGACCTCCGATTGCCCGTCGTCAGACTCACCCAACTCCTTCTGAATGGCCTTCATCTGCTCGCGCAGCAAAAATTCGCGCTGGCTTTGGCTGACCTGCTCTTGCACTTGTTCGTGAATCTTGTTGCGGAGCTGCAGCACTTCCTTCTCTTTAGTCAACTCGCCGACCAAAGTCTCCAGGCGCTTGCGGACGTTGAACGTCTCGAGCAGTTCCTGGCGCACCAAGGTATTTAGCGATGGCAGCGTGGAAGCCACAAAATCCGCCAGCCGCGAAGCCGATTCGATGTTCATGGCTTCGGTTTGCAAGTCATCCGAAAGTTGTGGCGAACGCGCCACCACTTCCCGGAAGAGCTCCTGCACGTTGCGTTCGAGGGCGGTAAGCTCCGCGTCGCGTTGATCCTCCAGGTCCGGCTCCGACTGCATGCGAGCCCGCAAAAACGGCTTCAAGCCGACCACTTCGGTTACACGAATCCTCTGCAGACCTTCGAGGAACGCGACCACGTTTCCGTTGGGCATGCGCACCATCTTATGCACTTTCGCGAGCGTGCCAACCGCGTGAAGGTCCGATCCTGTGGGCGTCTCAACCCGCGGATCGAGCTGGGCCACGACGCCCAGCAGCTTTTCCTGTCCTTCCAATGAATCGAGCAGCGCGAGCGAGCTCTCGCGGCCCACCGGCAGCGGCATGACCGCTCCCGGGAACAACACAGTGTCCCGTACGGGAAGCACTGGAAGTTCTTCAGGAACAATTCTATTTGTCACAATGACCCCCTTGGCCGACCCTACCCAAGGCGTCGGGATAAAGCCGTTCCAGACAGCTATATCGGCTATCTTACAGGTTAGATGCGGAATGGGGGAAAAAGATTTACATCCATTCGCACGTTGGTATTAGAAAACATGAGCATACACGACTAAGGTCTCATTTGCAAGAGTCACGAGAACGACTAAAGTGCAGCACGAACCCCGTAAAAACTTTATCCTCAATTGCTTAGCTTTTCAGGACGCCTTCCCCACGCGCTGCCGGATAAACTCCAAGGCATCCTCATGTGTTTCCACGGTACCGTCTAGCTGGGCTTCCTCTACCGCGTCTAACAGGCCCTTAAACTCTGGGCCAGGCCTAAGCCCCAGCGCAATCAAGTCGCTACCTGAAATCAGCCGTGGCGGACGCACCTCCTCAGGAGGCGTATCTTCCAGAAAGCGGCGCACGAACTCGTAATTGTCCAAATGGCCGTGACTTGAGGAGCAGTCCAAGCGGTGCAGCTCCAGATGTTCCTGGAAGTCTCCTAGCCGCACAAATCGCTTCAGGGTCGCAGGCTTCATCTGCGGTACATCCTTAAAGCGCATGTGGTTGGCAACCAAGGCGGCAATCTGCTCCGTCTCGGCATTGGAAAACCGGAACCGGCGGCAAATCTCCTCGGCCATGCGGGTTCCGACTTCGGCATGTTCGTTAAAGCGGATTCGGTCGTCTGGACCGGCGGGCAGCGTCAACGTGGACGGCTTCCCCACATCGTGCAAAAGGACGCCCCACGCCAGCGTCGGCGAGCAGCCGGCCGGCAGCTTTTCCAGCATCATCAACGTGTGAATCCAGACGTCGCCTTCGGGATGATATTGCGGCGGCTGTTCGACACCCTTCATGCGCGCTATCTCCGGCAGAAGCTCCGGCAGCAGGCGCGTCTCGTCGAGCAACTCGAACCCGCGCCTCGCCGAGCCTTCAGTTAGCAGCTTGGTCAGTTCATCGCGCAAGCGTTCCGGCGAAACCTGATGAATTTCGGCAGCCAACTTCGAGATCGCGGCGAACGTCTGTGCCTCTATGGCGCAACGAAACCGAGCCGCAAAACGGACCGCGCGCGCCATCCGCAGCTTGTCTTCGCGAAAGCGGTCTTCGGCGCACCCAATCGCGCGAATAATGCCGGTCCTCAAATCGTCGCGGCCGCCCACGTAATCGAGCACTTCTCCAGTGGCCAGATCGAGCAGCAGCGCGTTGATGGTGAAATCGCGGCGCTTCACATCCTCTTGCGGCGAAGTCGTATACACCACGCGATCCGGATGGCGCCCGTCGGAGTAGCCGATATCAGAGCGGAAGGTGGCTACTTCAACTTGAAGCGACTCCGCTCGATGATGATGTTCCGAAACGCCGTAACCTTCGAGAGCGCTGTCGTCTTCCTGAATACTGTCGGCTTGTTGAACGTTCTCGTCGTCCTGAACAATGATCACGCCGAACTTCGCACCCACCGCCACGCTGTGCGGGAAAAGCTGCTGCACCCGGTCTGGAGTGGCATCCGTTGACACGTCGTAATCCGCGGGCTCGCGTCCAAGCAAAATATCCCGAACGCATCCGCCCACAAGATAGGCCTGATGCCCGGAGTCGCGCAGGCGTTGGCAAATATTTTCGGCCAGCCGGCGGGCGAGGTTCATTGGGGCCGGCCTCCCTCGCGGCGTTTGCGATTCCCGAGCGAACCGCCGAGCTGAACTTTCTCGAATCCGAATTTGTCGCGCAGGCGATCAGCGGTTTGCACCAACCGTTCGAGTTTGTCGCGCCGCTCGGGATCGAGAAGGTCGAGCTGCTGCGATCCGTGGGAAAAAGAGGAAAGCGCCACGCCCAAAAGGCGGAATTTCGCCGAGCCATTCCACGCGTGCGAGAAAAGTTCGCGCACCACATTCAACAACACGGAGTCGAGATCGGAGGGATCGGCCAGCGACTGACTGCGCGTAATCGTCTTGAAATCGGCGTAGCGAAGAGTGAGCGTCACCGTTCGCGCATGCAGGCTCGCATCCCGCAGCCGCTTTGCCGCTTTCTGACAAAGGTAACTCAGCGTCGAGTGCAGCTGCTCGCGGTCGCTCGTATCCTCTCCAAAAGTGCAATTGTGCGAAATCGACTTCGGCTCGGCGTCGACAAAAAATTCATATGAATCGATGCCCCGCGCCTTGCGGTGCAGAGCCGTACCCCAGCGGCCGAACTGCTGTTCCAGCCGCTCAAGCGAGAAACCCTGCAACTGCGCCACGGTAGCGATGCCGAGCGCCTTCAGCGCCGCCTCCGTCACGCGGCCAATTCCCGGAATCCTGCGCACCGCCAGCGGCGCAAGAAAAGCTTCTTCGCTGCCGGCCGGAACCCAGACGAGTCCTCGCGGCTTGGCCTGATCACTTGCCACTTTCGCGACCAGCCTCGTTGCGCCCAATCCGCCGGAACATGGCAGTCCTGTGGCAGCGGTGATCTCACGCAACAGTTTGTCGGTGGCTTGGAGCGGCGGCCCGTTCAATCGCTCGGTTCCGGCCAGATCGAGGTAGGCCTCATCGATGGACGCCATTTCGACCACCGGCGAGAATTTGCCGAGCACTGCGGCTACGCGATCGCTCCATCGTCCGTAGAGCTCATGGTGTCCATCGAGGAAAACAGCGCTGGGGCAAAGTTTCGCCGCCGTCCGCAGAGGCATGGCGGAGTGAATTCCGAAACGGCGCGCCTCATAGCTGGCCGAGCTTACCACGCCGCGCTGGTCGCGTTGCCCGCCGACCACAACAGGCAAACCCTTCAGCTCCGGTCGCGTTAATAATTCGACCGAGACGAAAAACGCGTCCATATCGACGTGCAGGATTGCGGCGGAGGAATCAGGCGGGGTTGTCGGAGACGCTTCGTGCTTGGCGCGGAATTGAGCCAGCTTTGGCATCGAAGTACCGCACTACCCTGGCCGCCTGCTTCTGGCAGTAATCGGCTCGGCATCCGCAATCCGCTCGGCGGCGAGAACGCGCGGAATTCCGGCGAGGTCGTTTGTCACGCTTACATTTGCCCACGCCCGCTGGCGCGACACGATCGCGCGAACCGTATCTGCACAATTGTAGCCCAACTCCACCACCAGGTCGCCTGGGGCAGCCAGCAGCTCGGCAGCCTGTTCGATCAGGCGCGCGAAGAGTTCGGTACCGGTCGGGCCACCGAATAAGGCTGAAGCGGGTTCATGATCGCGAACCTCGACTGCAAGCTCAGCCGCTTCATTGCGCGCCACGTACGGAGGATTGCTGACGATCAGATCGAACAGTTCTGAGTCGTGACCACTCGTTCCCCGTTCATCCAGCAGCGCCCGCAACAGATCCGTGCGGACGAAACGAATGCGCTCAGCCACTTCGTGACGCGCGGCATTCCTTCGCGCAACTTCGAGCGCATCGGACGAAATATCCGTGGCGATGATTTCCGCGTGCGGCAGTTCGCGCGCAAGTGCGACCGCAATACATCCCGATCCGGTTCCAACGTCCGCGATTCTCAAGGTGGGGCTGGACTCGCCGGTGCGCATATTGATTCTGATGCCGCGCTCCTCGCCCAGACGCTCCAGCGCAACTTCCACCACGTGCTCGGTTTCCGGCCGCGGAATTAAAACCGCGGGAGTGACTTCGAATTCCAGCCCCCAAAACTCCTGTTTGCCGGTGAGATACTGCGTCGGCTCGCCAGCGGCGCGGCGCGCGAGCAACGCCACATACTTTTCAGCCGCTGCGGGATCGACTGGCGCCTCTGGATGCGCGTACATCCACGCGCGGTCGCGGCCCAGAACATGCAGCAGCAAAAGCTCGGCGGCCAAAGTCGAGGACGGCACATTCGCCGCACGCAGCCGCGCCATTCCCTCTTTCAGCGCGGTGCGCACGTCCATTGGTACTGCATTCACCGAAGTCGAATTAGCCGCCGTTGCTGCCATCGAACTTTCCTTACGCAAAGCGCGGTGCCTATGCCGCGGTCAGCTCCTGCTTCAGCCGCTCGGATTCGTAATGCGTCGATAGCGCGTCCACCAGCGGGCCGAGCTTACCTTCCATGACCTGATCGAGCTGGTGCACCGTGAAATTGATGCGGTGATCCGTGACCCGGTTCTGTGGAAAGTTATACGTGCGGATTTTTTCCGAGCGGTCGCCCGTCTTAATTTGGCCGCGGCGCTCGGCGGCCTGCGCCTCGTGCTGCTTTTCCTGCTCCATCTCGTACAGGCGCGAGCGTAGAACGCGCATGGCCTTGGCGCGATTCTTAATTTGCGATTTCTCATCCTGTTGCGAAACCACCAGCCCGGAGGGAATGTGGGTGATGCGAACCGCCGAATAAGTGGTGTTCACCGATTGCCCGCCAGGACCCGAGGAGCAAAACGTATCGACGCGCAGATCCTTTGGTTCGATTTTGATGTCGATTTCTTCGGCTTCGGGCAGCACCGCAACTGTCGCGGCGGAGGTATGGATGCGCCCTTGCTGCTCCGTCGCCGGAACGCGCTGGACGCGGTGCACCCCGCTTTCGTATTTCAAGCGCGAGTACACCTTGCGCCCTTGAATCGAGGCGACAATTTCCTTCACGCCGCCGATTGGCGAAGGCGAGCTTTCCAGCACTTCCACGTGCCAGCCCTGCGTCTCGGCGTAGCGCGAGTACATGCGGAAAAGCTCGGCGGCAAAGAGCGAGGCTTCGTCGCCGCCCGTACCCGCGCGAATTTCCACGATGACGTTCTTCTCGTCGTTCGGATCTTTCGGCACCAGCAGCAGCTTGACCGCGCGTTCCACGCTCTCGCGGCGTGATTCGAGCGAGCGCATTTCCTCGTGCGCCAGCTCTCTCATTTCCGCGTCGTCGGATTCAGCCTGCAGGTGCTTCGCGTCGTCGATTCCCTTCTCAATCTCTCTCCACTCGCGATATTTGCTCACGATCTCGGCCAGCTCGGAATGGGTCTTGGCGAGCTTCTGGAAGCGCGCCGTATCATCGTGAGCCTCGGGTGAGGAAAGCTCGCGCGTCATCTCTTCGTAGCGCGATTGGATCTCGTCTAACTTTGCAAACAGCGTGTCATTCGACATGGCAAGGCCTCAAGAAAACCAGCGGACAAATTGAATGTGGAAACGGAAATTTATGTATCGGCAGCGCCCGATCCGGGCGGAAGAGAGCGGTCAGCTAATAGAAAGTGGCGAACATTTGAACGTCCTACTGGGACAAGAATAGCCGCAAGCGCCCCCTGCGTCAAACGGGCCGCGCATCCGGTTTCAAGCGGCTAACCGCTGCTCATTCCAGAACACTTGCCGCAAGCGGCTCCGTTCTCGCCGGCCACACCCAACCTCCGCAGTTGCGCCTTGCTCCTCTGCCGCTGCGATGTTACTTTGCCCACTCGCGTGCCGTGGGCTCGACGGGCGATATGGCGCTACAAGCGCCTTTAAACGCCACTTTGAGGTAGTTCGTGGCCACAAAGCTTCAGAAACCAGCTCCGCCACCTGGCGGATTTCAGCCCTATATCGGGCCGGGCGAGACGCTTCCGGAATTTACATTCCGGGCCGTTGTGCTTGGCGCGCTCTTCGGCGTCCTGTTCGGCGCTGTTTCCGTGTACGTGGGCCTGCGCGCCGGACTGACAGTTTCGGCGTCAATTCCCATCGCAGTTTTGTCCATCAGCATCCTGCGCGCGTTCGGCCGGTCGTCGATCCTCGAAAATAACATCGTGCAGACCACCGGCTCGGCCGGCGAATCCGTCGCCGCTGGCGTGATCTTCACACTTCCGGCGCTGATTTTCCTTGGTTTTTCGCTGAACACGGAATACTGGCGCATTTTCTTTCTGGCGCTGCTTGGCGGCACGCTCGGCGTGCTCTTCATGATTCCACTGCGCCGACAGCTGATCGTCAAAGAGCACGCCAATCTCACGTTTCCGGAAGGCACCGCCTGCGCAGACGTGCTCATCGCCGGAGAACGCGGCGGATCGTTCGCCGGGCGCGTTTTCTGGGGACTCGGGCTCGGCGGCGTGTACACCTTCTGCATGAACTCGTTCGGCATGTGGCCCGGGCAGCCGGAGTACCAGCCGAAGTGGCTGCCCGGCGCGTCGTTCCGCGCGGCGATCACCTCGGAATATCTCGGCGTGGGCTACATCATCGGCCCGCGCGTGGCCGGCACGCTGTTCGCCGGCGGAGTGATTTCGTGGCTTGTGCTCATGCCGGCGATCCGGTTTTTCGGCTCGCTCTCGCCGACCACGCCGCTATATCCAAGCACTGTCCCAATCCCGCAGATGACGCCGGACATGCTGTGGTCCGCTTACATCCGGCCCATGGGCGCTGGCGCAGTCGCCGCATCTGGACTAATCACGCTGATCAAAACCATGCCAACGATTTTTTCGGCGCTGAGCGCGGGATTGAAGGACGTCCGCGCAAAACAAGCCGCCATCGCTGAGACACTTCGCACCGAGCGCGATCTTTCGATGCGTTTCGTCATTGTGGGATCAGCGGTGATCGTCGCGATGATGTGGGCGCTGCTGAGATTCAAACCGATTCCCGGCGCGCAGACGGGGTTCATATCCAACTTAATTGCCGCCATCTTCGTCGTTGTTTTCGGATTTCTGTTCGTCACCGTGGCTTCGCGCATCAGCGGCTTGATCGGCAATTCCTCGAATCCGGTCAGCGGTATGACGATTGCAACGTTGATGGCCACTTGCGCCATGTTCCTAGTGATGCATTGGACTGCGAATTCCTACGCCGCATTGGCGATCACGATCGGTGGCGTGGTTTGCATCGCAGCCGCGATCGCCGGAGCCACTTCGCAGGATCTGAAGACCGGTTTCCTGGTCGGCGCCACTCCCTATTATCAACAGGTCGCTTTGGTTGTCGGAGTGGCCGTGTCCGCTTTCGCCGTTGGCGGCACGCTGATTCTGATGAACGTGGGCCTCGCGCAGTATAAGCCGATGCACATGGCTCTCGATATTCAGCACCTGCCCGAGGGTGTCGAGCGGCAGTCAAATAACTACGTGTACGGCGGCAAAACCTACGTACTGGTCAACGCCATTGGGTCCAGCGTGATTCCCGACGGGAAATATCTCTACGATCCCGGCACTCACGAAATTGAAATTCAGTGGGTGCAGGGAATTGGCAGCGAACAAGCCGCCGCTCCCCAGGCGCGCCTGATGGCTACGGTGATCAGCGGAATATTGAACCGAAGGCTGCCCTGGCACCTCGTTTTTCTCGGAGTATTTTTGGTAATCGCGGTCGAGCTGTTGGGAATCCGCTCGCTGCCGTTCGCGGTCGGCTCGTATCTTTCGATCGCCACCACGATGACCATGTTTGCGGGAGGCGTGGTGCGGTGGCTCGCCGAACGCGGCGAAGAAAAGAAGAGCGACTCAGAAAGCGAGGTCAGTCCCGGATCGCTCTACGCCAGCGGATTGATCGCCGCCGGCGGTGTGTTCGGTCTGCTTGCCATCGTCATCAACTTACTCCAGGACCCGGAGCTCAGCAAGCGCGTGCCACACTGCCTCGGGGCGGTCCTCCATCTTCCCTGGCCTTCCAGCATATTCGCTGTGGGCGCGCGATTATTTCCGCACTTGAGCCAAAATCCGGCGCTCGGAGTCGTTGTTTTCGTGCTTCTTGCGGTCACGCTCTACGTTTCCGCGCGCAAGAAGCTGCAGAATTAGGCCGGACTGCGTAGCAGATTTGCCGAGAAAGTGTGACCGCCATGAAAATTTGTGTTCTCGCTCTCTGCGCCGCATTTGCATGTTGCACTCTTCACGCAAAAACGCCGGTGTGGCAACCCACGCCCGGCCACACACAAATACCGATTTGGCCCGGAGCAGTCCCCGATGCGCAACCAGCTTCGGCTCCGGAGAGCGCGAAACCCGAAACACACGATCTCGTTGCCGGAAAAACCTGGCTATACGTCAGCAACGTCTCGCGTCCTACGATGACGGTCTATTCGTCAAAGGTAAATAATACGGGCGTCGCCGTCGTCGTTTTCCCCGGCGGTGGATTCCAGATCCTAGCGATCGACCTGGAAGGCACCGAGGTTTGCGACTGGCTCACCTTCCACGGAATCACTTGCGTGCTGTTGAAGTATCGCGTGCCGAATTCAGGTCCGCACTGGGAGCAGAGCTGTCGCTGCGAGGTCGCTCCGAAAGCGCCGACGGCCCTGGAAGACGCTCAGAGAACGATGGGACTGGTCCGCCTTCACGCCGCCGAGTGGCACATCAACCCGCACAAAATTGGCGTAATCGGATTTTCGGCAGGCGGATTTCTGGTCGCGGCGATCAGCACGAATTATGAGAAGCGTCTGTACCCGGCGATCGACGCCGCCGATCGGGAAAGCGCACGGCCCGATTTCGCCATCGCACTCTATCCCGGACATCTCTGCGAATATCCGGGTCACCCATGTCCGCATGACGGCCCGCCGCAAACGTTGCGATTGAATCCGGAGATTCACGTCACATCTCAAACACCGCCCACGTTTTTGGTGCAAGCGGAGAACGATTATGAGGACGGCATCAACCAATCGCTGACGTACTACTTCGCGTTGAAGAAGGCTGGAGTTCCCGTCGAGATGCATTTATACGCGCAGGGCGGGCACGGCTTTGGACCGCGTCGCACGAATCTTCCGATCACGCAATGGCCTGAGCTGATGCAGATGTGGCTCGTAACAATCGGAATGAGTCCGGCTCGCAGCGATAACTGAAAGTTCGCAAAGCAGCTGCGACTTAGGCTACTTCGCTTCGCGCAAAAAACGCGCGGATTCTTCCGGCGGCGTGGGATTGATGTAGAAGCCGGTGCCCCATTCGAATCCCGCCACTTTGGTGAGCTTCGGCATTACTTCAATATGCCAGTGATAATGGTCATTGATTTCCTCGCCGATGGGCGAAGTATGCACCACGAAGTTGTAGGAAGGCCGCAGCAGCGCGGAATCTAGGCGCGTCAGGAACTGACCCATGATCTTCGCAAGGCTCTGATAATAAGGCGCCGGCATATTTTCGAAGGCCGAGCTGTGTTGCCGCGGCAGGATCCAAGTCTCAAATGGGAATCGCGGCGCGTACGGCGCCACGGCGATGAAATGATCGTCCATCTGAATTACGCGGGATTCTGTTTCCATCTCCTGCCGGATCATGTCGCAAAAAATGCAGCGCTCTTTTTCATCGTAGTAGCGCTTGGAGTTGTCCACTTCCTCGCGCACGCGTTTTGGAACGATCGGCAGCGCGATCAATTGCGAGTGCGTGTGTTCGATCGTCGCGCCGGCGGCCTCGCCGTGGTTTTTGAACAGCAGCACGTAACGGAAGCGGCGGTCGTTTTTCAAATCGAGCATGCGGTCGCGAAAAGCCCAGAGCGTTTCCTCGATCGATTTTGGCGGCATGGTGGCGAGCGTCTGGAAATGGTCGGCGGTTTCGACGATCACCTCGTGCGCGCCGACTCCATTCATGCGGTCAAATAATCCTTCGCCTTCACGATCGAGACCGCCCTCAATTCCAAGCGCCGGAAATTTGTTGGGCACTACGCGCAGCGACCATCCGGACGTATTCCGCCCCGAACCGTTGCGCCCGTACGCCAGAATTTCGGGAGGAGTTTTCCCTTCATTGCCGGGACAGAACGGACACAGGCCCACGCCCTTGATCTGCACACTTTCGCGCACAAAATCCGTCGGCCGCTTCGAGCGATTTGTAGAAATAATTACCCAGCGGCCCGTAATTGGGTCTCGACGAAGTTCCGGCAACTCTTTCTCCTTCCCCCAACGCGCCAGTCCCCCGGACGGCGCGCTCCCAATGGCTACGATCTTACACTTGAATTGCGGCGAAACAGCGTTTAGCGGCTGCCCTGCTGGCCGGAAGTAAACGCCCCTTTGTGCAGACGCAGCACCGGCCGCGCGCCCCGGCGCGTTTCAATCGCTATCACGTCGAAGCGATGCGGCACGCCGTCAAGTTTCCGCGCGCACAGAAATTGTCCCGCCATTCGCGCCAAGTGATATTCCTTCTCCGCATTGACGGCTTCTTCCGGCCGCGGCAGGTCGGCGCGCGTGGCAGCGCGGGTTTTTACTTCCACGAACACCAGCACCGGACCGTCGTAGCCGACCATATCGATTTCGCCCTTGAGCCCCGGAGCAATGTAGTTGCGCGCAACCATCACGTAATGATGGCGGCGCAAATACCAGTAAGCGTAAGTCTCGCCGCGGACTCCGGTGCGGCGCGCTTGCAGGCGCGAGTCGGTCTGCGCAGAATCCGCGGGCAGCGGCTCGGTCAGTCCTTTGCGGGCCGCGAAATTCACCATCGCGAACATCAGGCGTGCAATCAAAGCAGCCTCTTCTCGCCGCGAACTTCGTCTATATCGACCGCTCGATTTGCGAAATGCACGCATCCAGAGTTTGCACCGCGAATTCCGCCTGTTCTTCGTCAACAATCAGCGGAGGTGCGAGCCGCAGGGTATTTTCTCCCGCGCCGAGAATCAGCAGGCCTTTTTCAAACGCCGCATGGATTACTCGATTCCGAAGCTCCGGCGCTCGTTCTTTTGTTTGCTGATCGCGCACCAATTCGATGCCGATCATCAGGCCGTTTCCACGAATGTCGCCGACGATCTTGTGACGCTCGCGCCAGTCGGCCGTTTGCCGGAAAATAAAATCGCCCACGCGAGTAGCATTGGCAATCAATTCACGATTCAGCAGGTCGAGAGTTGCAAGCGAAGCAGCAACAGCCACCGGATTTCCGCCGAACGTAGACGCGTGCGCGCCGGGTTTCCAGTCCATCACTTCCGCTTTTGCGATCACGGCGCTCAGCGGCATGCCCGAAGCGATGCCCTTTGCCGTGCAGATCATATCCGGCTCGATGCCGGAGTGCTCGCAGGCCCACCATTTTCCGGTGCGACCCATTCCCGACTGAACCTCGTCAACCACCAGCAAGATGCCATAGCGGCGGCAGATTTTTTCCAGCCCCTGCAAAAATTCCGCGGGCGCGGGCAGGTAACCGCCCTCACCTTGAATTGGCTCAATGAAAATGGCAGCCACGTCTTCGGGATCCACGAGCCGTTTGAACAGTTCGCTTTCGATGTGCGCGAGAGCATCCGCCGCCGCGTGCTCTGGACGAACGCCGTATGCGCCGCGATACGTATCCGGATAGGGCGTGTGGAACACTCCGGCGAGCAGCGCGCCAAAGTGCTTGCGCTGAACAGCCTTACTCGCGGTGAGCGAAAGCGAGCCAAACGTGCGGCCGTGAAAACATCCGTGAAAGGCAATAAATTTGTCGCGCCGGGTGTGATAGCGCGCCAGCTTCATGGCTGCTTCGATCGCTTCCGTTCCAGAATTTCCAAAGTACACGCGCTTCGGACTTTTTCCTGGTGCGATCTCAGCCAATTCTTCCGCGAGTTCGACCAAGGCCGGATAATAGAAATCCGTCCCCGACATGTGGATCAGTTCGGACGCTTGTTTCTGAATCGCTGCGACGATATGCGGATGGCAATGGCCCGTGGCAACCACAGCGATTCCGGCGGCGAAATCGAGAAATTTGTTGCCATCGACGTCTTCGACGATTGCACCACGGCCAGACTTTGCCACCAGCGGATAATCGCGCGTATACGAAGGCGAGATCACGGCGTGATCGCGCTCCACAATCTCTTTCGCTTTGGGGCCCGGAATTTCAGTGATCAGATGGGGAAGGTTCGACACTTTTTTCTCAGCTGCTTGCATGCTTTCCTCCGGCGGTCGATTTCTGCGGGCAGCGAAGCTATGCACATCGCCACCCGTCACAGGGCCGAGGAAAACGGATCAATCAACGCCGAAAAGGTTCGGGCGCTCGCGGGAAGGCTGGACGTGGCTCCGAATATGGCGCCGACGCATGCTGGCTGCAGATCGGTTCATTTGTACTTCCACCGGACACTACCGTCTTTCGTATCTTCCACGAGGATACCAGAATCGGACAGTTGTTGGCGTATTTCGTCCGAACGCTTGAAGTCCCGCCGGCGGCGGGCCTCGTTTCTCTCCTCGATGAGCGCTTCGACTTTCTCGGGCAGCAGTTGAGGCCTGATAGGTGCAATTCCGAGTCCGCGGAGTTTCTCTTCGTCATCGTCGACGAGCAGCGCCAAAACGCTGTCGAAAGTTTCCATCGCGGCGACGGCGCGCGGCGCATCCTGCTGCCGGAATTCGCCGCGATCCATGGCCGCGTTCACGTCGCGGACCATGTCAAAAATGGCCGCGAGTGCGCGCGCGGTGTTCACATCGTCGGCAAGGCCGGCGTCGAAATCCGCTTCGGCTTTCTCAATCCGCTTATGGACATCAGGGCTGATGCCGGCCGGAAACTGCTGCGTTTTGAGCCGGTCCACGAAATTGCGCAAGCGCTCGACGGAGTTTTTGGCCTGCGTCAGTCCGTCTTCCGTGAAGTTCAGCTGCCGCCGATATGGAACGGAAAGCAGCAGGAAGCGAATCGTCGAGGGCTTGTAGCCTTTGGCGAATAGATCGCGCAGCGTATAGAAGTTGCCGAGCGACTTGGACATCTTTTGCCCGTTGATGATCAGGTGTTCGGCATGGAGCCACAGGCGCACGAATGGCTTGCCGGTCGCTGATTCGCTCTGCGCGATCTCGTTTTCGTGATGCGGGAACGCCAAATCGACGCCACCGGTGTGAATGTCGATCGTGTCCCCCAGGTATTTCATAGCCATGGCAGAGCATTCGATGTGCCAGCCGGGACGTCCGGGCCCGATGCGCGTGTCCCAGAAATGCTCGCCGGGTTTGGGTGATTTCCATAGCGCAAAGTCGCGGGCGTCGTCCTTTTCGTACTGATCCACATCCACGCGCGCGCCGGCTTGCATCCCGGTCACGTCGATTTTCGAAAGTTTCCCATAAGACGGAAATTTCGAAATGCGGAAATAGATCGAGCCGTCGCTGTTGTAGGTGAGGCCCTTCTTCTGCAACGTGTCGATCAGCGCGACCATGTCGTCGACGTGATCGGTAGCGCGCACCAACTCCTCGGGCATCTCGATGTGCAGCGCGTCGATATCTTCCAGGAACGCCTTGATGTATTTCTCGGTGTACTCGCGAATTGGCACACCGGCGGCGGCCGCGTTGTGGATGATGCGGTCGTCAACGTCGGTGATGTTCATCACCTGCAGCACGCGCAGGTCGCGTAGCCGAAAAAATCGGCGCAGCACGTCCTGAAATACGAACGTACGGAAGTTGCCGATGTGCGCGAACGAGTAGACGGTAGGACCGCAGGTATAAATACGGACCTCGCCAGGATGAATCGGAGCAAGAGGTTCAACTTGGTTCGTGAGCGTGTTGTGGAGGAGTATCTCGTTCAATGTAGTGGTCACCCGAAAAGGATCATTGTAGCGGAGGGTTGGACGCACAGCAATGACGGGCGATAAAAGAGGCGAGGCACTCAGGTGCGGATTTTCTCCGCGGCTAGCGGTGCGGCAGATCGAGGCGAACACAATTCGGCGAGGGGCAACCTAGAACAATTTCACTCAGTCACCGGCGTGGCTCGAATTCGAGGGCGCGTCGCAGTACCCGGACGATGACTGCCCTGGCCGGTGGCTTCGCGTGGGTGCCTCATGACGCATGACGTTCACGCGATCGACCACCTGCTGTGGGGGCGAAGCGTCGTTTCTCGAACGAACCGCGATTACACGTCTATGCCAATCGAGCGCATCAGTTGCAGCGCGTTGCTGGTGCGCACCACGCCGGGGCTCAGGCGGTAGTCGAAGCGCAGCTTTCCGTCTTCGATGCGATCCTCAAAGTGAAAGTTAGCCGCCTGTGGCCGGAGCGTGTCTGCAATTTCGGCCAGCGCCAGATCGTGAGTGGTGATCAGGCCGATTGCTCCGCGTTCGACAAGGTTTTTCACCACCATTTGCGCACCCACGCGGCGGTCTTGTGAATTCGTCCCGCCCAGAAGCTCATCGAGCAAAAAGAGAACAGGTACGGGCCCGCTCGCCAGATCGATGGCCGCCTTCACGCGCAGAATTTCAGCGTAGAAGCGCGAAATCCCTCCCTGCAACGAATCCAGGACGCAAACTGAAGCGGCTACACTCAGCGGCGAAATCCGCAGCCGCCGCGCGCGAACCGGAGCACCGCACTGCGCCAGCACTGCATTGATTCCTACGCCGCGCAGGAACGTACTTTTCCCCGCCATGTTGGGGCCGCTGATAATCATCAGCCGCAGACCGCCTCCCAAAGCGATGTCGTTGCGAATGGCGCGATCGGCCGGTATAAGAGGGTGTGCGAAATCTTCAGCTTCGAAGCACGGTGAGTCCGCGGTGAATTCCGGGAACGGATCGGCCGGATGTTCGTAGCTGTAAGCAGCGAGCGAAGAAAGCGCCTCCAGCTCGCCGATGGCTGCGACCCATGTGCGAACGGAGCCTCCAAATTTCGTGTGCCAAGCCTCGACGGCGAACGCGATTCGCAGCATGTAGAAAACGTAGCGATTCACGGCTACGACGATGAGATTCGCGCTGGATTCGAGGCGTTCGCTCAATCGCCCGAGTTGGCGAACGGCACGCGACGGCGCCACTCCCTCGGTCCGCAGCTTCCCTTGTAGTTCGACCAACTTTGGCGCGGAAAACGTCTCGCGCTCGAATCGAGCCATCACCGCACCCAACAGGCGAAGGCCTTTGAACGAGGCCATGTAAACGGGCACGTTTTCGAGCCACCGGCGGTGCATATTGCTGAAGGTCGCATTAACAATGCTCATCGCCACCGGCGGGGCGAGAAGATCCAGGATGAGTCGCTGGTCGATAAAGAGACCCCAAATAATCCAGATCAGTACGCTCGCGATCCACAGAATCGCTAGAACGGGGGCGATGATGCGGCTGAACTTTGACGCGACTATGGGCGAGCTTTCCGCCCATGAGATCAGCGCGTCCGGCCGAAGCCCTGCGCGCAAGTGTTCGCCCAATACCGCGAGATCTTCGCGAAGATCGAGGCGGTCTCGCAGATCGGAGACGGCTGCCTGGCGCGCGCGAGCTTCATCCGAGGAAGCGGGAGCGAGAAGCCAACTCGCCAGCGTTTCCTCTCCGGCTGCCGTACGCGCGTCGCATAGAAGCTGGAACATGCCGCCGTTGCCGAATAGATCGAGATCGCGCGCGTAGGGATGAGTGTCAGTAGCGAAATGATCGCCGCTTTCGCCTGAGCCGGCCCATTCGTTGTGAATGCGCGCCAGACCCCGCTTGTAGTAAAGCGTGGCGCGCGCGTCGCGTTCGATGGCGCGCTCGACGCGGTCGTGAAGGACCACCAGGACAATAAACGCCGCGACCGGAACAATCACCCAGTAGGGAGAAATAGCGCGCGAAAAAACGATCCAGACGGCCGTAAGAATGCCGATGATCAACACGGAAAGTTTCGCGTAGCCGAAGAGCCTGTGACGGCTTTCCAGACGGGTCAGCTCGGTTCGAAGGCGCTCCAGCCGGCGGTGGTATTCGTCTTCGGGAGCGCGCGAGTTGCTGTCAGAAGTTTCGGGCATGAGGCAGTTGCGATCCGACCAGGAAAGAACCAATCGCATGGGCCGGACTGCGGCTCGAATTGCGGATCAAGTCTAGAAGAAAGCGCGCGGCACCACAACAGAAGCGGCTACGTAAGGCTGGGTTCTCGACTCTCGCTCGGAGCGAGGAAGTCTCTTCGCCAAATGCGGGTCGCTAAAGCTATTGAGCGTAGGCGTGGCGCGCCAGCGTCCCCGCTTTTTCTTTCGAGCGGTACAGAGCGCGGTCCGCGACCGCCAGCAGCGCCTCCACCGTGATTGCATCCGCGGGGAAGGACGCAGATCCAGCACTTAACGAGATGGGGGGGAATTCGCCATCGTGCGAGAGGTGAACGCAGACGCGGTGGAGCACTTCGGCCGCGTCTGGTGGCCCGGTCTCCGGCAAGATGAGAGCAAACTCGTCACCGCCACAGCGGGCGGGGACGTCGATCGTTCGCGAATTCCTGCGAAGCGCCTCAGCCACCCGGCAAATCGCACGATTCCCGGCCAAGTGCCCTTGCTGGTCGTTAATGGCTTTCAACCGATTCAAGTCGAACAAGATTATCGAGAACGGCCTGCCGGTGCGCGCCGAGCGCAGCGACTCGGACTCGAGGGATTCGATCATGTGCCGGTAATTGGCGAGACCGGTGAGGGAGTCAGTTGCGGCGAGCCCCTGGACGCGTTCAAAAAGCTGCACATTATCGAACAGCGCGGCTCCGAGCAGGACTACGTAACTGGCGAATTGGAGAACCGCTGCGAGGCGGAACGGCAAGTCAAAATCGACAAGGACCTGGGTGGCGGCGAGGCAGCAAAGAAAGTTCAGCGAGGCGGCGAACACAAGCGAGCGGTCGAAAAGCGAGCGATTCGATGAAAGCCTTTTCCGATAGCCAACTACCGCTGAGAGGAATAGCGCGGCGGGCACAAAGTTCCCGGGGCGGGAGAAAATTCCATGCGGACGAACCAGGAGGTGCAAGGGCAGCACGTAATGGACGGTGCTCAAGAGCGCGGTGGCAATCACGATCAGAAACAGCGTCAGAACGATTTCACGGTTCGGATGGCGCGCCACAAGCAAAGAATGCTCGACGAACAGCGGCACCACGAAAAGCAGCGCCAGCAGCGTACGTGTAAAAACCCACGCTCCCGAATCGCGGACGGTCAAACCCGCGCCGGAAGTCGAGGCTGTGTTGGCGATAAAAGTCAAACTGACAAGGATGACTCCGTTAAGCGCGAAGGCCCCGGCAAGAATGAGAGAAAGTCGGTGATGATTACCACGAAAGCGAGCGAACGCCGCGGCGGAATAGGTGAGGGCGAGAAGGCCGTTGGCGAATGTAAGCTCGCCGAAAAACAAAGACATCGGCGGCGCGGGCTGGTGGCGAAGATACCAGGCAAGCGCGAATACACATGCTGCCGCGAGCAGCATTATCCAGATTGCCGGGGGTCCAAGGCGATTGCGCGTTTGGGCGAGATTCCCTGAAGCTGACACGCAGGTTCTCCCAAATGAACCTTACTTAGTGGAAAACGGACTATGCGCCGGCTCCTTGGGGACGAGCTGATCGATCAACCCACGCAACTCGGCCGAGAGTTCCTTGTCGTGCTGGATTTGATCGGCGCTATACGGCCACTGATTGCACAGCCGATGCTGTTCCTCAAGAATCCGAAGTACGGCGTCAAAGCGCGTTTCGGTCGCGCGGTTCATACTTAGCCTCCGAGAGGATTCCCTCGAAGGATGCAGGAAAACAGGAGCTGCCGCAGTGACCGAAGTCACAGATGATGGGAGGCGGGCTGCGGGACGCGCGACGGGCGCGAATCAGCCCACCAAACCACGCGGCCGGGATGGTGAAAATTATGCCGGCAACCCACGACCACCATGGTGCTTGGTGCGGCATGGCATGCATCGCCCATAGGGTGAGCAGTACTTCGACAGCTCCCATAACCGCCGCGTGCCAAATCTTGGCGCGCCCAGCAATCCAAGCCGTCACGTATCAGCCAAGCGCGACCGATGCAGCCGTATACGCAAACATCACGAGGTGCGCGGGGACGCTGACGCGCAGCGCCGCGACATCCGGAAGCATGCGAGGAAATAGGTGCATCAGCACTGGGTTGGCGAGCGCTTCGATGGCGAAAGACGCCACGGTTAGCGTTACAAGGCCCGCGAGGATGGCCAGCACGCTGCGAAACATTGGCCGGAGTGTATCGCAACGCACACTCGCTGCACATGAATTTTGCGTGTGGGGTGGTCGCCGGGCCGATGCTACTCCACTGCTCCACTGGCGCCAGCGGGTCGCTTGTGCGTGCGAGCGTATTCGATGCCGAACGCCTTCATAGCTGGGTTTTTCATGCCGAGCGCGGTGGCTTCTTTATAGGCGCGATCCACACTCCAGTGATCGACCACCATCAACTTGATGAACCACATGGTCGAGGCGCGATTGCCTCCCGAGCAGTGAATATAGGCGGGCTGAATGCCGGAGGCGGTGATCACGTTCAGAAATCTCGTAACGGCCGCATCGCTGGGATGGTGCTCGTCGAAAGGAATGTGATAGTAGCGCAGATCTGCGGCTTTGGCGGCTGCGGCTTCAGCTTCCACGTCGGCACCCGGCTCGCTTGCAAGACGGAAATTGATATCCGAAACAAATCCCATTTTCTTGATCTCGGTGATGGCTGCGGGGGTCGTGGCGCCTCCGCAAGCGATGGTCGTGCCGATGCGGCGAAAATGAACGACGCCATGGACTGCCGGAGCCGAGACTTCCTGGGCGCGAATCGGAAAAGCGACCGTGCACGCGATGGCCACCGCCAGATAGCAGATCGCGATTCGGGATGAACATTTCATGGCAGCCTCCCTTGATCGAATAGCGATACCGTAACCGATTCACGCGGAACGCGCAACGCTCGCTCCTGCGCTCGCTCCTGCATGTGCGGACGCTGCGAAAAAAAGCCCGGAGGCTTGCGCCTCCGGGCTCGGGTTGATTCAGCGATGGGTAGCTGTTACTTGTTGTCGCCGCCCTGGTGTGGCTGAGGCGGCGGAGGCGGCGGCCCGAACCGGAAGGTTTGCTTCGGGATTTCGGGCATCGGCTCAGTACCGCCGACAATGAAGGTGTAGAGGCGGCTCTTGCCGGCGCGTCCAGCGAGAACGGAAACGTACTGCTTGCCGTCGATGCTGTACGTGATTGGATTGCCGGTTTCGGGCAGCACCTTGGCGTCCCACAACTTTTTGCCGGTATCCGCGGAGAAGGCCGCGAAATCGCCTTCTTGCGACGCCGCGAACACAAGATTGCCGGCGGTGGTCATGGTGCCGCCGTTGCTGCCTCCGAAGTTCTCGGCACTCCAGCGCTGGGACTCGGTGACGGGATCCCAAGCTTCGAGAGCGGATCCCCCAGGACCGGGGCGCGGCGGCGGCGCAGCACCGGGCTCAGCCTTGGGAGGCGCAAGCGTGATGCCCCACTTGTATACGCCCATTTCGGGTTTGAAGTCCGGCGCCTCCCGGTAGAGGAACGTGCTCTTGATCTCCGGGATGTACGCCAGCTTGGTTTCCGGGTTAAAGGACATGGCGTACCAGCTATGGCCGCCCGCAGGGCCCGGCCAAACGAGCGTACCGCTTTTGCCGTAAATCATGGCCTTGTTAATAGTCGGCATGCCCGTCTTCGGATTGAAGCTGGTGGCCCAAGTGACTTTGGTATACGGCGCCGAGGAGATGTATTTGCCGGTCTTGGCATCGAGCACATAGAAGACGCCGTTCTTCGGCGCCTGCATGATCACGTGGCGTTTTTTTCCGTCGATTTTCAGATCGGCGAGAATCATGTCCTGCGTGGCATCATAATCCCAGTTATCGGCCGGCGTGGTTTGGTAGGCCCAGACGTATTTTCCGGTGTCCGCGTTCACCGCGATGATGGAACAGAGCCATTCGTTTACTCCGCCCTCGGGGCTGCGATATTTCTGCACCCAAGGACCGCCTTGGCCGCTGCCCAGATAAACAAGGTTGGTCTTGGGGTCGTAGGTGATGGCGTTCCACACGGCACCGCCTCCGCCCAGTTTCCACCAATCGCCGCCCGTCCAGGTTTTCGCCGCGCGCTTGAGGAAAGGATCCTCGAACGGCTTCGACGGATCACCGGGCACCGTGTAGGTGCGCCAGATCTGTTTGCCGGTTTCGGCGTTATAGGCGTCGACGTAGCCGCGGACGGCGTATTCGCCGCCAGCGTTGCCGATCACAACCATGCCCTTCACGATACGCGGCGCGCCGGTGATGCTGTAGTCCTGACCCATTGGCGCGGATTGGACTTGCCAGACGATCTTGCCGGTTTCCGCATCGAATGCGATCAGCCGGCCATCGAGCGTACCCATGTAGATCTTACCGTCGTAGATCGCCACGCCGCGATTCGCGGGACCGCAGCAGACGCTGGGGCCGATGCGTATCCGGTCGGTAGCATTCGGATTCATAGGCGAAAAATTCTGGTGGCTGACTTTCGGAATCCACTTCCACTTGAGCGCGCCCGTGCGAGCATCAACTGCGTAGAGGGCGTCCCAGGTGGCCGTGAAATAAATTGTTCCGTTAGCCTCTATGGGAGAGCCTTCCACCGTGCCTGGATCATCCTCGGTCTGGTAATACCACGCGAGACCAAGCTTGCTGGCGTTGCTATCGTTGATATCTTTGAGCTGGCTGTAGTGCTGCTCCGAATAGTCGTGGCCATAGCTCAGCCATTCGCTGCTGTCGGCGGCCTTCTTGAGCGTCTCATTATCGACGCGGCGAGGCTTCTTTGCCATCGCGGTGGCTGCCGATAGCGCCACCATAAGACCGGCGGCGCACCACTTCCTGCTAATGGATTTCTGCATGGGCAGAGTTTCCTCTCGTTGATGCAATTCTTGAAGAATCGATTGTTCCGTTCGCACCCCAGGCTTCTCCCGAAACTTCTCGCAACCCGTGAATTGGGCCTGGAGTGGACGCCCGGCAACATACAACCGTCATCCGCGGATTGCAATCCCTTGGTGCAACTTCGCTGGATATGAGACTGGGCTGAGGCGGTCGTGGGTTTCAAGAAATCGAAAATTTTCGCGGCCCGCTCGCAAGGCCGGAATCCGAATTACAAACTTATCACCCGCCCGCAATGGCTCCGATCACGAAAAAAGGTTCTGCGCCATTCACCACCGCTTCCGGCAAACGCGTGTCCGGCGATTCCAGCGACCAATCCTCCGCGCAGACGAAATAGCGCAAGAACGGCCGCCGCTGCAGAGTGCCGTGATCGCGAATCGTGCCGCGCAACACTGGGTAGAGCTCTTCGAGCGCGTCTAACACCGAACGCACCGTGGCTTCCCCGCGCACGTCGACCTGCACTTCGCCGTCGACGTGCGCTAGCGTTCGCAAATGCGCGGGTAGAACCACGCGAATCATGGCAGCGTTTGCACCTCAACGGAGAAGACGGCCGGAAGGTTCTCCGCGATCGGCGCCCAAGAATCGCCGGAATCCGAAGAGCAATACACCTGTCCGCCGGTGGTGCCGAAATAAACCCCGCAGGAATCGAGCGAGTCGATGGCCATCGCATCGCGCAACACGTTCACGTAGCAATCGCGCTGCGGCAGTCCCTTGGTCAGCGCTTCCCATTCGTTTCCGCCCGAGCGGCTGCGATAGACTTGCAATTTGCCGTCGATCGGGAAATGGTGCCCGTCACTTTTGATGGGCACCACATAGATGGTGTCTGGCTCGTGCGCGTGCACGTCAATCACAAACCCGAAATCGGTGGGCAGATTTCCGCTCACTTCGGTCCACTGATCGCCGGCGTTGTCCGTGCGCATCACGTCCCAATGCTTTTGCATGAACACGACGTCCGGGCGCGATGGATGCAATGCGATGTGATGGACGCAATGGCCAATTTCGGCGTCCGGGTCGGGAATATAGTTCGATCGCAAACCTTTGTTGATTGGCTTCCAGGTTTTGCCGCCGTCGTCGGTTCGAAACGCGCCAGCCGCCGAAATTGCGATGTACATGCGTTGCGAATTTCTCGCGTCGAGCAGGATGGAGTGCAAGCCCATGCCGCCCGCGCCGGGGCTCCACTTCGGGCCGGTGCCGTGTCCGCGAAGGCCGGAGAGCTCCTGCCAGGTTTGCGCGCCGTTGGTCGATTTGAACAGCGCGGCATCTTCTACTCCGGCATACACCGTGTCGGGATCTGTGAGCGAAGGTTCCAGATGCCAGACGCGCTTGAACTCCCAGGGATGCTGCGTGCCGTCGTACCACTGGTGAGTGGTGAGCGGCTTGCCGGTTTCTGGCGACACGTCGTAGACGAACTTGTTGCTGGCGCCGGCGGGAAACTCGCCTGGCGTCGGCATTTTTTCCCCGCCCGGGGTTTCCCAGGTTTTGCTGCCGTCGCTGGAACGCTGAATGATCTGGCCGAACCAGCCGCTGGTTTGCGAGGCGTAGATCCGGTTCGGATCAGCCGGCGATCCTTTCATGTGGTAAATCTCCCAGCCGGCAAAAAGTGGCTCGCTCACTTCCCAATTCTTGCGCTTGCCGTCGGAGCTCAAAATAAACGCGCCCTTGTGGGTGCCCACCAACACGCGCACTTTGCTCATAGTCTCTCCTCTTTCATCGCGTTTCAAAACTTACCGTTTTTGAGGCGGTCACACCCCAAACTGCCGCAAATGATGGTCAAGATGTTTGTACATTAAGATCGCCCACTCCTCCGGCTTCAGCTTCCCAAAAAAACTATGCAGATTATTCGTACAGCCTGCCGCCCCTCCCGCCGCAAATTTGTCAATCAATCCCGATAACCGCTCCCGTTCCTTGCTTAAATCTCGTACGTCCGCCACAATGAGGCTCTTGGCCGTCGGCGAATTTTTCCGTAGCGGGTCTTCGTTCCGAAACACCATCGGCTTCACCAGCCACCCTATCAGTCGTACGGGTAGCGCTCCCTTTTCGGGCACCACTTCTCCCACTGCCCACTGCATACTCACCGAGCAATGTGCCAGCATCTGCGCCAGCGTCATCTTGCCCCAGCGCCTCTCACTCTGCGGCTCCAATTTTCCCAGGCGGGTCTTGACCTGATTCGCCACCGCCGCATCGAACAGGTTTTTCATGCTCACGCGCCTCCTTTAAATGAGGATGACCAAGAGCCCGTTGTTTTTCAGGCACGGTCCTCGGATTCCGCGCGAAGGCGATATTCTCGCTCTTTCATTTCCGGAGTTAGGACAGGCGCAAAATCTTCGGCCTCGTGAAACTGCCGGATTTCAATTTCTGCTCCTCCGCCGAACGGAGCTTTTTTGAGCCACTCAACGGCTTCTTCCATGGACTTCACCCGCCAAATCCAGAACCCGCCGATCAATTCCTTCGTTTCGGCGAAGGGCCCATCCGTGACGAGGTGCTGGCCATCGAAAAATTTCACGCGCTTGCCCACCGAGCTGGGACGCAAGCCGTCTGCGGCGAGCATCACGCCCGCTTTGACCAGCTCTTCGTTGTATTTGCCCATCGCCGCAAAGAGTTCTTTCGTTGGCAACACTCCGGCTTCGGAATCTTTGCTCGCTTTCACGATCACCATCACTCGCATAGTTGAATCTCCTGTTTCGCTAACCAGCGCCGTTACGCCTTGGCGGGCTCTGTGTCCTTCCGCCCGCTTGCAATGATGTATCGAACAGGGCAAACCGAAATCGACATCGCGGCTATGGAAAATTTCTGCTAAGGCCAAATCCAACGCCCATTCACTTGCAAAGGGCGTGTGTCGTGCTCCGTCCACCTGCGCCTTACCTCGCCGAGAACAGCCTGGCGATGCCCGGCCATGGCGTCGATCGGCGCGCAGGGCGCGTCCGTATGCTCGTGTCGCGCGCCCCAAATCAGCAGCTCTAGCAGAACGGGCGCGAGGTCGATTCCCTTTTCCGTCAGTCGGTACGTCACACGCCTGCGATCCCGAGCGTCCGCCTCCTTCGTTATAATTCCCGCATCTTTTAGCTTTCGCAGGCGATCAGCAAGAATGTTCGTCGCGACGCCCTCGCCCGATTCCTGAAACTCTCTGAAAGTGCGGAATCCGCGCACCATCATGTCCCGAACGATGAGCAGCGACCACCGGTCTCCGAGAACCTCCAGCGAAACGCTGACTGGGCAGCCCGAGCGGCGATTAGTTTTTGACCTCCTGGGCACGGCGCAACATATCAAACAATACTTTCGTTTTGCAAGTGAGTTGATCCTGTGCGCGTGAACGGGCCTGCCCGCTGCGGAAGGCTACGGGAAAAGCTGCACTCGACGGCTCACAAGGGTGACGTCGCCGTTTTGGGAGGGGGTGGCCGTTAGCGGAAGGGCATTTACCAAAAAGGCGCCGACCGACGGCAATCCATAGGAACGGTCCACCGCGGTCACTTCCACCATCTTTCCGACGGGTAATGTGAAGCTCATATTGATTCCTGCGGTCGGCATGGTAGGACAAGAATAGCCTGTCCACCCGTTCAAATATTGGATCACGCGCTGCGATTCCGGCAGAAGCGGTTGGCCCTGCATCCGCACCGATTGCACGCCCGCTCCCGGTGGAAATAGCACGGCTGCATCGGGTGCGCCTCGCTCCGATTGAAGCAATGCGGTATAACGCCTGCGATTTCCTTGTACAAAGGAGCCAAGAATCGTAAACGTCGGCGCCGATAAGTCCAGATGTGGTGCATCTGCCACATAGCGGGCGCTATCGTCCCACGGGAACGCCCCGTGAAGAGTACGCTCGAACGATCCGGCCAGCTGTATCGGCTGTTGCAAACGCCCTGACTGGGACTCGACGATCCATCGCGCCATTCCTGAATCCGCGTCCAACGCATACTCGTAGTTCACACGTTCGGGAGATTTGGCCGAATATGCCGGGACGACGGCTGCGGCGAAAGCCGCCAGTCCCACGGCCAACAAAGGGGACCACCGCACCGCGAACCCGCCCAATCCTCCGATTTGCCGCAACTCGGCGCAAAGAGGAACCAGCGGCATGACGAGCAGGACCGTGGCAAGCGCGAGCGCGACGAACGACTGACTACCGAGTGCGCTGTATAGCAGCAAAATTAGCGGCATCAACATGATAGTCGATACGATAAGAGGCGGAATGAGAGCTACATCTCGCGTCCACGAGTGCTCTTTCGCGTCGATTACAGCAGGCAAACTGGCAAGCACCGCTGCGATTGTAGGGACGACCACCACATAGCTTGTGCCCGGGCTCTCGATCGACAGGATTATCGAGAGGATCGCGCCCCACGCCCATACGCCGCTCCACAGGCCCCAAAATCCGCTTCTCCTCGCTACAATCGACTCCACGGCAATTGTGGCGGCAATGCCCAGCAGAGCGAACGCGATTTCCGCCGGCAGGGGATGAGCGACCCATTGGACGGGCAACGCTCCTGCAAAAGCCAAAATCCCCCGCAGAACCAACCCGGCGATTCCGACGCCAACGAACAGCGCAACCCAGCCGATGAAACCCCAGATCAGCTCCCATAGCGTAAGGCGCTTTGCATAAAAGAGCCAAGCAACTTGGCCGGCCAGCAGCAGTGCCGCCAAAATGGCCATGGCCAGCGTCCACGGACCCGGCCAGTGCACGATTTTGTGGCCAAACAGATCAAAATAGACCGCATCGGCGTCTGGCGCGGGCGATAGGTTCGCATTCGCGAGGGCGACGATAGACGCCAATCCGTTCGCGCCCTGGTCCTGCAAGCTCGCCACACTCAAGTTCGCGGAATTATCGAGCGGTGTGTGGTAGAGCGCCGCATGCCCGATGAATGCGAAATTCAGGCCCTCGTAACCGGCGTTCTTAAACACGGTGAAATCGGTGTCGTTGGGAAGAAGCTTGTAAACGGTGTAGAACACGGAACTGGCCAGGTGATGGATGGCGTTACGAGAATAGAGGCGAACCGCCCAATCGTTATTCTTGCCCGTCTGATACATCAAGCTAGGGCCGGAAGTGCCTCGGTCATCTAGATTTACCGCCGCGCGAACATCCTTGGCCCACGGGTCGGAGTCCACAAACGCCCGCGCGCCCAGCAGGCCGGCCTCTTCGCCATCATCGAGCAATAAAATAATGGAGTGGCGCGGCGGCGGCATGGCCTTGAGAGCGCGCGCGATTTCCAGAACAGACGCAACGCCAACTCCATCATCTGAATCGCCAGGTCCGGCCGGGACCGAGTCGTAGTGCGCGGCCAGCAGAACTGCTCCGCCCGGCTGTGTGCCTTCGAGACGCGCCAGAACGTTGTTCACCGTGGCGCACGTTCCGGTGTTGCTGCAGGCAAACCCAGTGTGCACAACGGGCTGATATCCCAGCCGGCCCAGCTCGGCCATTATCCGGACTCGAACGGCGTCATTTGCAGAGCTCCCCAGCGGGTGCGGGGTGTCGTCGGTCAAAACGCGATGGAGCACATCAAGCGCGCGCGCGGCTGAAAACTCCGTCTCCGGGGCACTCGCGGATTTTCCGTGAGGGGGATGCAGCGCAAGCAGGGAAAAGGCGAGGACCGCCGCCAAAACGGCTACACCGGACAGGATTCGACGGAATCGCGCTTGCGTCGTGCCGTTCAACTTCCCCCCTTTTTGGATGCGCGCCATGCTAGGCTGCGAGTCCGGCCAAGTCAACAGGCCGATAGTACCTGTGCTTCGCTTAATCGCCTAATCTCAATCGTTTACAAACATTCGCCGCCAGCCGTTTCGATATTGAAATGTACGCGGTTCTAGACTTCGCCTCAGCGCGCCATTGCCTTACCGTTTGAGTGGCGGTGCGCGTCGGAAGATGTCCGCCGAATCCCGCCTGCTCCGCGCCACTTAGTCGATTCGAACGCGATACGCGGCGTTTGCGCGCTGGTTCTGCTCATTTAGCGCCGAAAATGGTCGCTTTTGCGGCCAGATGCAAAACCCCGCTTTACACAATGCACGAGCCATGTTAATTTGTGGTCCCGTAACCGCCGATCCGGTAGCGCCAGGCGGAAGGGCCATCGATCATAGTCCCTCCCTACGTTTCTGTCTCGGAAGACCTCCGTAGCAAGATAAGACCGAAGCATCTCCTGCGGTACTGCGCAGAGAGAGCAGATCATGCGAGGGCTGGTGTTAAAACTTCGTAAAGTCGAGCTATTTGGATTTAAGTCCTTCTTTGAGAAGACGCCTATCACCTTTAGCGGCAGCGGTATCACCTGCATCGTCGGGCCGAACGGGTGCGGCAAGTCCAACGTGGTCGACGCCGTCACGTGGGTGCTGGGCGAGCAAAGCCACAAAATGCTTCGCGCCGAGCGAATGTCTGATTGCATTTTCAATGGCACCGCCAAACGCCCTCCGCTGGGAATGGCGGAAGTGACTCTCACCCTGGTCGATCCCGAGCTCTCCGAGGCCGTAGCTAAAGTAATCGACGGACAAAAGGACGGGCCGCCGGCTTCGGGCGATGATGACGCATTCGCAGCTGCTGAGCCGCACACTAACGGGTTTTCGACAGCCGATTCAGAGGCGCCGGAATCGGAATCTCAATCGCCCGTCGAAAGCGAGAATTTTGCTCCAGATGCCGTGGGTTTTAAGCGCAAGGGGCGCAAGCGCGGTGAATCCAAGCCATCCATTCATTTCCGTCCCGGCGAAGTGGTTGTGGGCCGACGGCTGTATCGCTCGGGACAAAGCGAATATTTGATCAACGGGCGTGTAGCGCGTCTGCGCGACGTGCAAGAAATTTTCATGGGAATCGGACTGGGCCCCGATACCTACGCCATCATCGAGCAGGGCCGCATCGGCCAAGTGCTAAATTCCAAACCGATGGACCGGCGCGCCATCATCGAAGAAGCCGCCGGGATCACCATGTACAAGACCAAGCGGCGGCTGGCGGAAGCCAAGCTCGAAGCCTCGAAAATCAATCTCTCGCGCGTCAACGACATCTTTGTGGAAGTGGAAAAGCAGGTCGCCTCACTTAAGCGACAAGCGTCCAAAGCGCGCCGCTATGCGGACATTCGCGACCAGATGCGCGGGCTTTTGCGCGTGGTGCTCGCCAGCAAAGCCGCGCACCTGGATCTCGAAGCGGCGCGCCTCGAAAACCTGCTGCGCGAAATGGATGCGGCCGAGGCAAGCGAAGCCCACAGTGTGCAAGAGATGTCTGACGAGCAGGAGCGGCTGACAGCACGCACCTACGAGCTCGAAGGCGAGCTGCGGCAAACGCACAATCTGCTGGGCCAAACTTCTCTCGATCTGGACCGCGCGGAAAATAGGATTACTTTCAATCGCGAGCAGACGGCACAGCTGGATTCCCGCATCAACGCGCTTTCCGCTGAAGTCGAGCAGGCGGCCAGCCAGTCGTCCGAACTGGCCACGCGCGTGGGCGCGCAGCGCGAATCCTTGGCCGCGCTCCGCGAGCAAGCCGCGCAACTGGAAGCAGCGCTCCGAGAATCCGCTGAACGCGTGTCTTCCGGCGCTGCCGAACAGGCGCAACTCGAAACGCACATTTCCGAGCTGCGCGAGCTCGCCGCTCGATTAGTGGAAGACTCGGCTCGAGCGCACGCCGAATCATTGCAAGCGGATGAAGCCGCTGCGCGGCATTCCACGGCCGAGGCTGAGCGGTCCGAGGCGCTTCGCGCCATCGAGGAAGAATGCGCCGCCCTCGAAGCGCGCGCTAGCAGTTCGGAAGCGGCGTTCGCTGAAGCGGAGAATCAATCGCGTCAGTTGGCGGCCGCCGTTCGCGCAGCGCAATCGCGCATCGGCACACTTCGGGAAACTCAAAAAGTTACCAGCGCGCAGCTCGAACACACTCGCCAGGAACTTTCCGGCGAGCGCGCGCGGGAGGCTTCGCTCGAACGCATTCTAAGCGAGCGCACCTACACCGCTGACGCGGTGCAAAAGCTTTTCGCCTCCAATGGAAATGATTCAAATCACAGTTTGAACGAAGGATTCCGCGCCGTTGGTTTGCTGGCCGATTATGCGGAAGTGCAGGAAAAATACGAAACAGCCGTCGAGCAGTTCCTGCGCGAAGAACTCGAATATGTAGTCGTCGAAACGTTTGACCACGCCCGCGCGGGTGTTGCTCTGCTCCGCGAAGAAATGGGCGGACGCGCGACCTTTTTCGTCGATTCGCTGCGCACCTTGAATATCCACATGCCCGAGGCCGATGCGGAATTGCCGCTGGCTGAGGGCGTTCTGGCGCGCCTCGACCGCCTGGTTGATTTCCGCGATCCGCTCGGACCGGCGACGAAGTATTTCCTCACCAAACTGCGAACCGCGTATGTAGTGGAGACGCCAGAGGTGGCGGAGCGCATGGCGCGCGAGAATCCGCACAGCTATTTTCTGACGCCCGACGGCACTTGCTACCACGGCCGCATGGTCTCGGGCGGGCGCAAGGGCGAAGCTGGCCCGCTTGCGCTCAAGCGCGAGTTGCGCCATCACGAATCGGAAGTCGGGCGGCTCGAAGCCATCGTGCACGAACAGCAAACCGCGCTTACGGCGATCACCCAGGAAATCGCCACCGCCGAATCGCAGCTCTCGCTTGCCACCGCGCGGCACCTCGAAGCCGAAAAGGCGCTCGTTGCCGCCGTTCACCAGCGCGATCAGGCTCGCACCGACTTTTCACGCACAAGCCAGCAGCTTGCGGCGGGACGAGAGGAAATCAACCGCCTGCGCGCGGAAGCGGAAAAATCCCGAGACCGCGCGGAGAGTTGCCGGACCCAGCATGCTTCCGCTCTGCAATCGCGGTCGCAAGCCGAAGCAGAATCAGCGGCTGCCGCGGAGAAGCTCGGCAGCATGCGCTCGAGTCTGCAATCGTTGCAGGAGCGCGTGGTCGGAAGCCGCGAGGAACTCGCGGCCGTTTCCGAACGGCTGACCACAGCCGAAGCGGCCGAGCAGCGGCTGGCGGACGAAATGGCGATTGCAAATTCGCGTGCCGAATCGCTGCGCGCGCAGCATGCCGCTCTCGCCCGGCAAAAAGGAGAAATCGAATCGTCGTGCGGTCAACTGGCGCAGCAGGTGGAAGATCTTCGCAGCGAAAAGGCTCGTCTCGAAGAGCGCAAAGCGGCGCTCGAAGCAGAGTGGGAAACGGCTCGGAAACGCGCCGGCCAGATCGAGGAGACGCTGCGGGGGCGCCGGCAGTCGCTCGACGAGCTGCGCGCCGATCGCAGCCAGCGTCAGGTGGAAAAAGCGCGCAACGACGCGGACCGCGATTATCTTCGCCAAACCTGCGTGGCAGAACTCAATTCACAGCCCGAAGAACTGGTGGTCGAAGCGCAGCAAATGCTCGTCGGCGAAGATCTGGTGGCCGCCGAAACCAGCTACAACGAAATGAAGGCGCGCGTGGAAGCCATGGGACCGGTGAACATGATGGCCCTCGAGGAATTCCGCGAGAGCGAAGAGCGCGAAACTTTCCTGCGGCGCGAACGCGACGACCTCGTCCAATCGATCCAGAACACGCAGCTCACCATTAACGAACTCGACCAGGTTTCCCGGCAGAAATTCGAAGAAGCGTTCCAGGTAATCAATTCGAACTTCGCCATCGCCTTTCATACCCTCTTCGGCGGCGGCCACGGCGAGATGCGGCTAAGCGAGCCGGATAGCTCCGGCGAAGCGGGCATCGACATCGTGGCGCAGCCTCCCGGCAAGCGCCTGCAAAACGTGCTGCTGCTTTCCGGCGGCGAGAAAGCGCTCACCGCGCTCTCGCTGCTGATCGCGGTTTTCAAATATCAGCCGAGCCCATTCTGCATTCTCGACGAAGTGGACGCGCCGCTCGACGAAGCCAACGTGGGCCGCTTCAACAAAATGCTCGCGGATATGTGCGCGCAGACGCAGTTCATCGTGGTCACGCACAACCGGCGCACCATGGAAATGGGATCGGTGCTGTATGGCGTGACCATGCAGGAACCGGGCGTCTCGAAGCTTGTTTCGGTAAAATGGGAAGAGTCGGACGCCGCGTCCGCTGAACCCAGCGCAGCGAGCAACGCCGCGTAATTTCTTTCGCGGAAATAAAATCAGCGGTCGCCATCCGGCGCGAGCCGCACAGCGAGCGGGCGCGCATCATCGCAAAATTCGATCAACCGCATGAACTCTTTAGCGGTTGACACGCATTCTCTCTGCGCTAGAATACCGCCCTCCCGCAAGCGAGGATAAAACCATTGGCTTCTCCGCAAATGAATGCCGTTGTTTCGCAAACGAATTTTCCGGGACTTAAACTCCGCGGCCGCGGCAAGGTTCGCGACATATACGAACTCGGCGATAAGCTTCTGATCGTCGCCACCGACCGGCTTTCCGCCTTCGACGTGGTGCTGCCAACGCCGATTCCGGACAAGGGCCGCGTGCTCACACAACTTTCGGTCTTCTGGTTTGAGAAATTAGCGGACGTGGTGCCGCATCATGTGATCACCGCCAGCGATTTTACCGGCGAGCTTGCCCCCTACGCCGACGCGCTGCGGGGGCGGGCCATGCTGGTGAAGCGCACCGATCCCGCTCCGATCGAGTGCGTCGTCCGCGGATACATCACCGGCTCCGGCTGGAAGGATTATCAAAAGACCGGCAAGATTTGCGGCATTCCCCTGCCCGCCGGCCTCCGCGAATCGGACCGCTTGCCGGAGCCAATTTTCACGCCATCCACAAAAGCGGCTACCGGGCACGACGAAAATATTTCTTTTGACGAAACGGTTGCTCGCGTGGGACGCAAGCTCGCCGAGCAGCTTCGCGATACCAGCATCGAAATCTACAACCGGGCTGTAAAACACACCGAGGCGCGCGGCATTATTCTGGCGGACACCAAATTCGAATTCGGATTGCAGGGCGACCAACTGATCTGGATCGACGAAGCACTTACGCCCGATTCTTCGCGATTTTGGCCCGCCGATCAATATGAGCCCGGCCGCTCGCAGCCTTCTTTCGACAAGCAGTACGTCCGCGATTACCTGGAGAAGATTGGATGGAACAAGCAGCCTCCCGGCCCCGCGTTGCCGGCCGAAGTGGTGTCGGCGACCACGGCAAAGTACCGGGAGGCCTACGAACGCATTACCGGCCACGCACTCGACTAAACCGAACGCGTCACTTTGGCGGGCATCGTCCCGTGGAGCGTGCACACGTGAAAGAGCAACTGGAATCGCTGGTCGGAATGATGGTGGACCGCGGGATTTTGCTGGAAGAGGCGGTGACGGAGTTCGAGAAGAAGTTCATCAAACGCGTGCTGGAGCGCTCGAACGGAAATCAATGCCGCGCCGCCAAGGTTCTAGGCATTCACCGCAACACGCTCAGCCGCAAAATTAACGAATACCATCTCGATCGGACGAACAACCGGCGGCACTAAGCGTTCTCCCCGTTCTCCCGTCAAAGCAAGAGCAACAATCTCATTGCCAAAAACAAAAGCAGCCGGTTCCCCGTGGAACCGGCTGTTTGTTCATGGAGCTTGCTCCGTCCGCTAAACGATTACGGCTTCCTGCGCGTGGGTCGTTTTGTAGGTGTCTCTTTCGGAATAATGCTCGGGTCAACCTTCACCTGATCCCAATGCAGCATGAAGGGCGTCGGATCGTAACTCACCAGAGTTCCCGAGAAGCGAATGAAGTCGTCCTTTTTTAGACGAAGCACATCCGGCTGCGGCGTGATTTGCGCGGGAGCCGGCGTCGCGCCATTGGCCGCTGCTGCACCCGGAGTCGCCGCCGGCGCTGTGCCTGCCGGAGGCTGAGCGGTCCAAACTTTCACGTCCATGTTGGCCGTAGTCGCCGCTTGCATTTCGGCTGCCGTAGCGCCGCTGTAGATCATGAAATCGACCGAGCTGTCCGACTGATTCTCGTCGATGATTTTCCCGACCACTTCGGGGTATTCGGCGTCGCAAATCGCCAGCCAGGTCATGTTCGCGTTGTCGCCGCCGGCACTGAGGGTTGTGATTACCGACACGATGTTGCTCGCCTGGTCGTTGTTGCGGATTTTGTTCAGATCGTCCGCGCTGGGAATCGTCCAGGTCGTCGAACGGTCGGCGGAATTGGCCGCCAGTTGGAGTAGGTTATTGAGCTGCGGATCGATCTGCGAAACGCATCCCGGCTGCTGGTAGGCAAGCATGGCGCGGCGAAGATAATCTTTCACCTTGTCGGAATCCGGAACCTTCAAATCGACAGCGCGTGCGAGCGCCCAAAATCCGTCCAGCGACTGCGGCGGAGTCAACGCCAGATAGGCCAACCCCAGACGGTATTCCGATACGGCGTCATTGGGATCATTTTGGAGCGCCGATTTGAAAGCCTGCACCGCATCCGTGTTGTCCTTCAGCTGCAGATCGGAATACCCCGCTGCCGCGTAGAAAACTCCGAGATATTTCTTGTATTGATCGTCCGTCAGCTTTGAACCGGGCGCCGCCTTGTACTGTTCCAGCAGTTTAGCGCCTTGCAATGCGGCATCGCGCTGCTTGGTAAGCTGAGCCTGCAGGTCCGGGCTCTGCGCGTTGTACGCGTACGGGAACAGCTGTACGCGAGCCTGAATGGCCTGGACCCGGCGCGCCAAATCGGCTTTATCGCCAAGCGCTACCAGCTTATCCGCGTAATCGACCGCCTGCTTGTAGTCCTTCAGCTGGAAATACGTCTGATAATAAATCTCGTCCACGTACTGCATCAGCGTTGAATTTGGAAATTGCGCCACAAACCCGTCCAAGCACTTGACTTTGCTCGTGGGGTCCTTTTCGGCTTGGCAGGACGTGAACTGGTTATACTCCGGCATGGTGTACGAAGGCGCTTTCGCCTGCTGGGCGGCGGCTTGCGGCCTTGCCCAAACTGACAGAGGCACCACGCTAAGAGCTGCAACCGCTATTACTATTCGATTGAGAGACTTTCGCATGGTCCGTTTTCTGCCTCCTGGTCTACTTGTTCTTCGGGTGGCCGATCGAAGTCGGAACCACTGCCGGGTAGGATGCCACAGTTATAGCAAATCGTCGGGATTATAGGGAAAGCTCCCCACCCGCGCAAGTCCGAATGCGTGAATACCTTACGCCACCATTTAGGCGGCTTCTTGACCGCGCCACTAGATGGTGAGATGTTGCATAGGGCCGTAGAGTCACCCGGCCGTTTCAACTCATGGCTAAAGATAAAGCTCTCCACGGCAAAATAGTTCTCATCACCGGTGCCAGCCGCGGCATCGGGCTGGCCACAGCTCGCCGTTTGGCGTCGATGGGCGCCCGCGTGAGCCTCTGCGGACGCGACGCTAAACAACTGCAATCAGCTGCAACCGAATGCAAGCAAGCCGGGTCTGAAGCGCTCGCAGTCGTCGCAGACGTCACCCGTCCAACGGATATCGCCAACCTGATCGACACCACCGAGCGTGTTCTGGGCCCTATCGAGATACTGATCAACAACGCAGGCATCGGCTACTTCGCTCCAGTTCAAGATGCAGACACATCCAAATGGAACGATGTATTAGACACCAATTTGAAGGCTGTGTTCCTGCTATCTCGCGCGGTCGCCCCGGGGATGATCCGCATGGGCCGCGGACATATCGTCAATATCGCATCATTGGCTGGCAAGAATACTTTCGCGGGCGGCGCGGTTTATTGCGCCTCGAAATGGGGCCTGCTGGGACTCACAGGCTGCATGGCCGAGGATCTGCGCGCGCACGGAATTCGCGTCAGCGCCGTCTGTCCTGGATCGGTCGCTACTGATTTCGCTTTCCCGTCCGGGCGGGACAAAAACAAGATGCTTCAGCCGGACGACGTCGCGCACGCGGTGGCGGCGATCCTTACGCAAGCTCCGCAGAGCTTTATTAGCGAAGTGCTTCTGCGGCCCACACAAAAGCCATAACGCAGCCTCCGGCGTGTTCGTGCCGCATCTCCACGACGCATGCCACCGAATCTCCACGCGTCCGTGATGGTTTGCGTAGTTCTCGACCCGCGCGCGGGTTTAGTCCATAATTGCGGTTTCCCAAATCCCCAGGAGGATGATGATTGATGGCTGACCGGAAGAATCCTGCTCCCACCGAGGCACCTATCCACGAAATTCTTACGCACCGATGGAGCCCGCGCGCTTTTGATGCGCGGCCGGTTGAGCCGGAAAAGCTCCGCGCGCTATTTGAAGCGGCGCGATGGGCTGCCTCGTCCTATAACGCGCAGCCGTGGTATTTCATCGTTGCCACCAAAGATGACCCCGCGAATTTTAATCGCGTGCTGGAATGCTTCGTGGAGTTCAACCAGAGCTGGGCAAAGAGTGCTCCGGTGCTGGCCATCAGCGTGGCTGGCCTGAAAATGCAGCACAATGGACAGGACAATCGCCACGCATTCCACGACGTGGGACAAGCGGCCGCCACCATGGCCCTGCAAGCCACAGCGTTGGGATTGCAAATTCACCAGATGGCGGGAATCCTTCCAGACAAAGCTCGCGACGTTTTTCACATCCCCGAAGGATTCGACGCCGTGGCCGGAATTGCGCTCGGCTATCCCGGCGATCCGGCGGCTCTGCCGGAGCAACTCAGGGAACGTGAAGTCGGACCACGCCAGCGCAAGCCGGCGGCTTCGTTCGTGTTTACAGGCGAGTGGGGCAAGCCTTCACCAGTCGTGTCCAAGTAAGAATTGCGGCTCGTCGTGTGTTGGGCAACGCGGGAGCGCCGTACCATCGTGCATGGCTCCTTTTTTGGAGATTGCTTTCTGCCCCGCACCTTGTTATTTTGCGCGGTCGTAAGCTAGCGATAATTTAATTTGGGGGTGACCGCGAGTGGCCAAGCAACTGTGGAAACAATTCGGACGATTCGCTATCGTCGCGCTCGCTTCGGCGTTGTTCGTTTCCGTAACTCCAGCTCAAGATTGGCAAGATTACAAACGCCCTGCGCCTACCGCTGCGGACTGGGCTGCGCTTGCCCAATTGCCGGACTTCACCGGTGTGTGGGAATCACCGCTCGGGGGAGAAGGCGAATCGCTGGTAGTTAAACCCGGCGAGAAAGTCAAGGCACCGACGATCACGCGCTCCTCGAAATTCCCCGTTTTTCACGGCCCGCCGCCGCTTCCTCTGACGCCCGCATGGGCTGCTAAAGTAGCAGATCTGAAGGCTCACGCTGGCGAGGACACTTCCGCCGCGAACTGCCTGCCGCCTGGCATGCCGGAGATCATGGGGCAACCTTACCCCTATGAGTTCCTAATGACTCCCGGCCAAGTGACCATCGTCGGCGAGGCTTATATGATCGTTCGCCATATCTATACGGACGGGCGTCCTCTTCCCAAAGACCCCGATCCTACTTTTTTCGGATCGTCGGTCGGTCATTGGGAAGGAAAGACCCTGGTGGTAGACTCCGTGGGCTTCTCGCCGGCCACAACGATCGATATGATCACTCCGCACAGCGACAAGATGCGAATCGTCGAGCGTTTTAAGCTTCTCGATCCAGACACGATGCAAATTACGACGACGGTGATTGACCCTATCGCTCTGACGCATCCATACACGACCACCCGGATCTTGAAGCGCCATCGCGATTGGACGATCGACGAATACATCTGCGAGCAAAATAACCGAAATTCCACGACCAGCACCGGCAAGGCTGAGGTGAATACCACTCCTCCGCCTCTGAACGGACCGGCATCTGATGTGAAGTAGGATGGCCACACTTTTTAACGAGCGGAGACCTTAAATGAGGCAAATGAAAACGAACTTGAAGCAATCAGTGTTATTTGCAGTTTTGCTGGGAGCAGTGCTCGTAACGGCCGGTACGGCAACCGCGCATCATGGCTTTGCCGATTACGATATGACGCGTCAATTGACCGTGAAGGGGAAGGTGAGAACTTTCCAGTGGACGAATCCCCATACTTGGCTTTGGATCGACGTCTCCACGGACAAAGGCACCGTGATTTATGCCTTTGAAGGGATGAGCCCAAACTACTTGGGGCGCCGTGGATGGTCGCGACACTCGTTGCAACCAGGCGACCCGATCACCGTGACCTACTTCCCGTTCAAGGATGCCGCCAAGAAGGGCGGAACCCTCGCCAAAGCAGTAAAGCCGAATGGCGAAGTGCTAAACAACTTCGTGCCAGCCGGCGCCAAGTAACCCGAACGGGCTCTGATGGCGCTTTCGGCCATCAGAGCGTCGGCTTCAGGGACGCGTTTAGGAGTGCAGCCTCATGATTTGTTGGCGCTGGGCCGTGCACTCGGGACACGAATTCTCCCAATGCCGCATGGCCGCTACTTCGACGACCGGCCAGTAACACTGTTTGCCGGCGCGGTAACGGCTGAAATATCGCTGCGCTCTACATCGGCGGCGGTAGCACCGGCGAATTCGCCACCGAACTGTTCAGCCACCTTCCAGCAACAATCACCGCAAACCAAATAACGATCGAAGCGTAGCCCGCGAACTTCGCCGAGAACGGCGGGTTTGACAGATCCCAAGTCTTCACGCGGCGGTAAACGGTCTGCTGAAAAACCAGCGCAATGATGCCCGCCACCAAAATAAGCGCCATCTTCACTTGAAAGATCACGTTGTCGTACGCCTGCGTCGCCTCCGATATGAATAAAAGACTTCCTGTAACTACTTGGCATCCAAAACCGAACCAGGCCCACGGCAAAAATTGCTTTATTATTTTCGAGACGGGTATATCGGTTAAGAAAAGCCCCGAGAGGCGCAGGCTCACGATTGCGGTAGACGCAACCAAGGCCACGCTGCCCATGATGTGAAGCGCCTCCACCGTTGGAAACAGATAAGCGTTACCTTGCATTTGCTGGCCAACGTACGTTTGCGTGAGCCAGTAAAAAAATTTGTAAGCTGGAGTCATGATTTTCGGCCGCGCATGTGAAGCATTCGCCCGCACGTAACCTTCGTCATCGATCCCTTCCTTTTCGCTCTCGCATGTCTCAAAACGCCATTAACTGTAAGCGATCCAGCGTCCCGCTCCAACGATTCCGAACCATAGCAAGATCGAGAATGCCCCGGCAAATCGAGCCGACCAGGGAGCGACCGGATCTCGTTCCCACCTGCCGACGCTCCGGTATGCAATCAGGTGGAACACCAGTGCATTGATTCCCGCCGCCACGATCATCAGCATCTTGGCGCGAAACACATCATTGCCGTACATCTTCGCCGCTTCCGACGCGAACAGTAGAAATCCCGTAACCAGTTGAATTACGAAGCCGGCCCAGATCCATGGGAGAAACCGCTTCGCCAGCATCGATACCGTGAAGTCTTTGAAGGCCATGCCCATCAAGCGCAAGTCCAAAACCGAAGCGAAACCGACTAGTATGACAACGCCAAAAAGATGAACGGTTTCGATCACGGGAAACATCCACGTAGAGTCGTGGATCGACTTCCCTAATAGAGTATTCCCGAGCCAATAACAGAGCGAATACAAGATTTGCATTTGTTCAAGCCTCGCGCACAACCAGAAATGATTGCAAGACGACAGCTTTCAAATCGCCTCTATTCTCAAAATGTTTTGGACGACTGCGTGTGATGCCGGAAGAGCCCTGCGCAGCATCTCGGATTTCAGCGGCAGAACGAGCTGCGCCCAAGCTGGCAAGGAAATGGAGAGGAATACCAGGCCCACTGTCTACCTTGACCGGAATCTTATCGCCCCTTTGGAGATCGGCACACGTACGCTGCGCCGAAACCTCGATTTGCCTCGGCGGGTTTAACAAATCCAATGGATGCTGTCAACAGAAAGCACGAATTTCGCATACCGCCTGCACGCGACGTTCCGTCGCGGACTATGCTCGACCTTTCGTGTCCGTCGCTTACAAATACTCTGCTCGAAAGAGTTTTCCGCCGCTTGAACTGTGCTGGCTGGGCACTCTACGACACGCTACCCAGCCGCCCGGTCGCGAACCGCGCGGCGGCATGCGATTGGCGCTACTTGCCGGCCCGGTCGTTTCTTAAAAGCTGTATTTCAGAGCGAACTGCATGATCCGTGGCTGAGGCGCGATGCCGCCGGCAAATGCTCCGCCGTAGGCGCTGCCCACGGACGGTTCTCCGAACCTCGGCGTAGTCCCTCCCAACGGAGCGGCCACACCTGGGAGACCCAAATTGGCGTGATTAGCGACATTGAAGACTTCCCAGCGGAACATCAGGCTTTGCCGTTCGGTGAGCTTGAAAGTCCTGGCCAACGCGGTGTTGAACGTGACCTGGCCCGGGCCAAAAAGAGAGCCCTGGCCAAGATCGCCGAACGTGTAGGGAGCGGGCGTGGTGTATGCGGCTGGATTCAGCCAGCAACTGCGTCCTTTCGGATGGCAATAGAGCGGCTGGCCGGGTACCAACTCGGGCCTTTGAGTAAATCCGTTTCCGGTGCCGGAATAGTCGAGAACCAGGAACGGCGCGTTGAATCCTAGATCGGAAAGATTTGTTCCGGATTCGACGATGCCGTCGAGGGAGAACGTCCAACCGTTGGCCAGCGCCCGAAGCACTGAATTCGAGATCGACAGCTTCGGCATATTTGCGACAAGCGCCTGGTTGAATACCCAAGGGGTGTCGGCACCGGGACAATTTCCACGGTCCGCCTTGGGATCATAAGGCACCATATTGGTGAACAGGGACAGCCCAACCTCCGTGGTGTAGTTGCTGGAAATGCAGTGCGCCCAAGTAAAGTTGGTGGTCGAGGTGTAATTGCTGAAACGGTGCTGAGCCGAAAGGATCAGAGCGTTGTAGTTTCCGGTGCCTCCCTCGTCAAGTACGAAATCTTGGCCGTAGCAAGACGCAGCCGGAGACGATGCCGACGGCGTGCCGCACAACGAGCCGAGATAGACGGGACTGCCGTTGTTGTAATGGTAGAGCATGCGATTAGCATTCACGGAAGCGCCCGCTCCGAAAATGGCTCCGCAGACGAACGGCGGAAGGCTACTTGGGCAAGGCCCCGCGACAGTATTGCCACCGCCGCCTGGACCCGTGCACGTGACTCCCGGAGCCAAAGGAAATCCGCCTGGGTATGCGCCTGGGCATGAGCCTTGGATCGTTGGGTTGGCCTCGATATTCGACCAAAGATGGCGCATCTGATTGCCGACGTAAGAAGCAGAGAGCAGCCAGTTTTTCGCGACCTGCTTTTCAATACTCAAGTTGTACTGCATCACATACGTCGGCTTTACATATTGCGGATAGCTGAACTGCTCGGCACCCGGCAGATATGCCGCGTTTGCCGGTCCGGTTCCGACGTACTGCGGATATGGGTTTCCAGTTTTGCTTACGCCCTGGCCGGTAATGAAGCTCATTCCGGACCACGGAGTGGTGAGGTCCGTGTTGCACGGGAAACTGGTGCAGGCGGCGCCGGGCGGTCCGGCGACAATTCCTCCGTAGGGCTCTTCGAATCCGAATTGGTCGAATGCGAAAGCCGGGAAATCATAGAAGATTCCGAATCCAGCGCGAATGGACATGCGACCGTCGCCGCGCGGATCCCAGGCGAGCCCGATGCGCGGGCTCCATTTATCGAGTGCGTTCTGGGTCAACTTATTTCCCGTGGGGGCGCCCGGGTCTCCACCGAAGAGGTAGCCCGCCGGAGCGCCCGGGAACCGCACGCTGTGGACACCGGCGATAGCGTTGGCTATCGAAAAGGTGACGGCATCCAGTCCGCCGGGGACTGTATGGGCCAAGAACGGATCCCAGCGAAGGCCGGCGGTGACCGTGAGCTTTCGAGTGGCCTTCCAGGTATCCTGAGCATACAGAGCGAAGACGTTTTGGTGCTGCAGGGAGGGAATCGGAGCATCCTGCGTAAAGCCGGAACTGGCCGACGTTTCGCCTAGCAGGAAGTCGGGAAAGTCGCCTGCGAGCGTTGCAGACCCAGTCAAGCTTGTTCGGCTGCCATCGAATACATACTCGCCCTGGTTCGCCAGGTAGTTGTGCGCGAAGGCGCGGTAATTGATCCAGTCCGCGCCGACAGAAAGCTGGTGGGAGCCGTGCGTCCAGGCAACGTCGTCAGAAAATTCCAGCGTGTCGTAGGGCTGAATATTGGCCGTTTCTGTCGTGTTAGGGCCGCCGAAACTGAAGCTTGGGAGAAACTTAGCAAAAGTGCTGGCGGGCAACTGATAAATGTTGGTCGTAGGCACGGTTAAGCCGGCTTGGGAGAAGAGGTCGTAGATGCCCACCGGCATTGGGTTCAAGAGCGAGCGATTCACAACGCGATTCGCGCTTGCATGGGCGCTGTTCACCAGGTCACTACCGAGTACCCACGTGTCCCCAAGGACTAGCCCCTCGACCTGATCCGCGAAGCCTTGGCTTGCCTGAAATACCAGATTCGGATTGCCATCAGGCAGCGTGGGAACGGCCGGCGATGGCTCCGAAAGATGCGATATGAAGTAGCGAGCAAAGAGCGTGTTGCTATTGTTGATGTGGTAGTCGATGCGGCCGAGTCCCTGGTTTTCCGAAAAGTGAACTGGAAGATTGTATTGATAGTCATTTGTGCCGCAGGCGGTCGGGCCACCGATTGGAACGTTGGGCGCTGGCAAGTACTTCAGCAGCGCGGTGATTACGGGGCTGTAATTCGCAGGGCTGGTTTGATTCACACCGGAGCCGCCCGTCCCGAATGGAGCGTTGAGTGCCGCCGTGGTTCCTAGGCAAGGCTGGAAATTGCCGGCCAGCATGTCCGGCGTTGGCAGAGTCGTAAAGGCCGATGCAGCCGTGCTCTGAACGGTGTCCTGCCATCCAGCGAAGAAAAAGAGCTTATTTTTGATGATCGGGCCACCGAGCGTGCCGCCAAACTGGTTGCGATGCAGGTTGTCTCGCGGGCAGCGAGTGTCAGGATTGCTGGCGGGTGTGTCGAGCGGAGTGGGCACGCACTGGTAGCCGCCCGTGGCCCGCGAATCGAACATATAGTTGCGCAGGTAATCAAACGCGTCGCCGTGAAACTGGTTGGTGCCGGATTTTGTGACCGTATTCACGTCGCCGCCCGCGTGCACGCCGTACTGAGCGGGAGTGGAGCTGGTTTCGATGCTGAATTCCTCGATTGTGTCGGGAAAGGGCAATGGAAGATTTTGGTTGCTGAGCGGATCCATATAGGAGGCACCGTCGAGCCAGAACGAGACGCCGCCCTGCATGCTTCCCGCTACCGCGTAGTTGGAGGTTGAGTCGGTCGTGTTGCCGTACGCCGGCCGGCCACCGATGCCGTTTCCGACGCCGGGCGAGAACTGGAACAGATCGACGAGTTGCCTCCCGTTCAGCGGCAATTGCTGCACCTCTTCAGGCGGGGTAACTTCTCCGACCCCTTCGCTTTGCGTCTCCACCATCACCGCCGCCGCGTCGACATGCACTTCCTGGCTCACCGAGCCGACTTGCAGGGTCACGTTGACCGTGGGATTGACGCCGATCGTAAGCACCAGACCGGTAGCCGTGTATTTGCGGAAGCCTGCCTTGGTCACTTGCATCTCGTACGTGCCGACGGGCAAGTCTGGAAGCGCGTAGCCTCCGTTGGACGCACTCGTGGCGGTTCTCACGGCGCCCGTGGATGTTTGCGTCAGTTTTACTTGAGCACCAGGAACACCGGCACCACTCAAGTCCTGGATCGTGCCGCGAATTTGCGAAGTGGAAATTACCTGCGCACCAGCTGTGGCGGAAATAAAAAGAAGAAGCAAGGCCGTAGCCAACGCTGACCAGACTCTCATGGCCCCCCCCTTAGAGATTGGTAAACGTAAATGGCCCGTAATACGCGATTTGCCTCGGCGGGTTTAACAAATCCAATGGATGCTGTCAACAGCCGCTTTCGCACACCGCGACGGCCATACTGAAAGGAATCCGTCGAATTGTGCGAAGGCAAGCAAACTTGAACGCAACAAGCAAAGATACAAGCACAGGTCAACACGCTGCCCGCGTTTGGCCGAGATGTCGCCAACGAGTAAAACCGCCTCACCGCGGACACGTGTGCGCGGCCGCGTTTCGCCACGCGTCCGTCCGACGTAGTTAGAAGCTGTACTTCAACGCGAACTGCATCGTCCTCGGATCGTTCACAGTTTGGTTCAGCGCGCCCAGTCCCGCCGTGCTCGACGGCGCTGGCTGTCCGTATGTTGGGGCCACGACAGCGCTAACCGGAGGATAGAGATTCGCGTGGTTCGGAACGTTGAATACCTGCCAGGAGAAGACGATTTGCTGGCCTTCGGTGATCTGGAAAATC
>DATLSB010000132.1:0-14954 GCA_035534415.1 Candidatus Dormiibacterota bacterium
TTCGCGTCCGTGATGCTGGTCAGGTTGTTTTCGGTATCGTAGCCATACTGCGTGACGTTTCCGGCCGCGTCGGTAACGCTCGTCAGCCGGTCAGCATCGTCGTAAGTATAGGTGGTCGTTTTGCCATTCTGGTCGGTCATCGAGGTGCGCCGGCCGCGATAGTCATATCCGAAGATCACTGTCGAATTGTCAGGGTATGCGATCTGCGTAAGGCGGTTGCCCAGGTCGTAAGTGAATGTGGTTACATGCCCCATCGCGTCAGTCACGCTCGTGCGGTTGCCGCGCGAATCGTAGCCGGAAGAAATGATCTCATTTTGATAGGGACCTTCATGGAGTGTAGCGAGATTCGCGATCGCTCCGCTCTTCAAATCGACACTCTCGAGTGCCGACGGGCCCAGACCGAAGGCTCGCGCTCGAACGTAGCAGGTCTGGTCGTTCGGGAACCAGGCGCCGCTGAGACCCGGAACGGGTGCTATGCGCTTTCCAGTTGTGACGCTGTACATCGCTGCGTCCCCGCCAGTCGCCAGCGCAATCGTGTCAAGCGCGGGAGAAACCGCTACGGTTTTCAGCACAGGCAAAGGAGAAACCGGAATTCGCACGCGCACAAGTGGCTTGCTCTCTCCGATCCGCTCGAGAGTCAGCACCCCGTCTTGGGAATAGGATGCGAGCAACTGTCCGCTCACGGCGTTGCCGCTCGTGGAGATCTGCGCGACGGATTTGTCCGTTTGCAGGTCGACTAATCTTGCACCGCTTATCCCCAGCGGAACTTCAATCACGTAGCGTGGATTTTGCGTTGCACTCAGAAAACCGATGAAATCGAGTTTCCCCACCGCTTCACCGGAGGGAAAGGACAGCAACTCCGGTCCACTTTTGCTTCCCGGTGTAGTAGCCACCACGCGATCGGAAGCGACAAATGTCACCGTGCCGGTATCGGCGGCGGTCCGGAGAGGTTTTGGTATCCCGATCATTTTTTTTTGCTTTCAGGTCAATCAGCTCCGCGGGTTGCTGGAAAAACTTGCTGCGCGCGATGAGATAACGGCCGTCGACGGAAAAATTCAGCATGGCAGCGGTGAGGGCTTCCGGCGGCACGTAGTCCGTGGTCATGAAGTAGCCGAAAGGTTCAGAGCGCGCCAGACCCATGTGATAAGGAGCGGGAGTCGGAAACGCAGGGCCTTCCTGTTCGCCGATCGTCTTTTTGAAGATTTGCTCACCCGTGCGGGTGTGAAAAACGCGCAATTCCGAATTGGCGTCAAGGCATGCGTAGAGCTCCCCATCGTTCGAGAGGGCCGCCGCGTAACATTTTCCGCCTCTGCCCAAGGTTTTTTGCTCGGGTGGCGCGTCGGCACCGAGCTTGAAACGCGCCAGTTGTAAGTTCCGGCTCGCGGCTACTAGCTCTTGAGAATTCGACGAGAAACGGATAGGCAGTAGCTGGCGCGCAGACACATTCAGTTGCATCGCCACTGGGTTCGTGCCGATCACGTAGGCAGCGAAGGCATCCTGGAGCAGGAGACTTGCGCCGTTCGGGCTGAAGCGCATTTCGAGCAGAGGTCCGATCAAAGGCGGATTCAACTGGGCTTTGCTCACCAAGCCGGGCAGGCCAGTCGTGGACGCGGATTGTGTCAACGGCGCCTGTGCCCTGAGTGACGGCCATCCAACTGCTGCGGCCAGGCAAAAAACTGCGAACGCGTAAGACGATCGTCGCGCGAATTTCATTGGCCCTCGGCTTAGTTGCGGTTTAATCGGAACCGCAATTGGTGCTGTTCAAGCGCAGGGGAGGATATCGTACGGTGAAATGAACCGCAAGGGCGACGCAGTCGTTCAGAATGCCATGTTGGCGGAATCAAAAAGCACGGTCCTCCTAAGGTGACAGCGCGCTCAACCCATGCCCTCGCCGGCGAGCGGGCCGTGCCGTGAGCGGCGAGAAGGAGTAGACTTTCGGCGCTTCGATTGTTAACGCGCGAAGCTAAGTTTCCGAGCGCGCGGGATCATTCGACCGGATTCGGCTGCCGGCGCATGCGCGCAGCCTCAAGGAGGATCCTATGAAAGCGTTAGAGAGAGCGGCGGCGGTTGTGGGCGCCGCGATTGTGGTGGCGCTGCTGGTTGTGCCGCAGCTTTTGCGGCACGATGCGCTGGCACAATCAAGAAAGCCGTACACGATGCAACTGCTCTACACCGGACCGGACGGCCTCGCGTACGTGAAGGACATACAAGTGGCAGCGCGGGCCAACGGCGTGGCGGACTTGTTGCCGGTTGCCGGCGAGGAAGTCCACCGCACACCAGCAGGTTTCTCTATCGGCTGGCATGTGGAAAAACGCCGCCAATACTTAATCACGCTCAGCGGCAGCGGACAGATCGACATCGCAGGCGGCAAAAAGATTATCCTCACGCCGGGAAGTATTTTGCTGGTCGAGAACACCACCGGCAAAGGCCATATGACGCGCACGCTGGGGAACAAACCGTGGGTATCGTTGTGGATGCCGCTGATGGATCAAAATCCCTGATCGGTGAGCGCATGCCTGCTTGCGAGTGCGAGGCTACTCGGCGGAATAGCGCCAATGATCGGCCTCACGATCAATCCAGCCGACTGGATCGTTGAAATGGATCGCGATCAGGCGCGCCACTCGATTTCCGTATTTCGAAAGGAGCTCCCGCCGCGTCTTGCGCGACATTTCCTTGTCGACGCAGAACATCGAAGCGATTTCCGGCTCGGCGATCTGAATGGGATTGTGGAACACGTCGCCCGTAACGATTGCATCTTGCCCGCGCGAGGAAATGTGCAAACTGACGTGCCCCGGCGTGTGGCCGTGTGTCGGCTCAAGCCACAGTTCGTCCGAGAGGCGATGATTCGTATCGACAAGGTCGGCAAGGCCCGCATCGAATATCGGCTGGACCGAATCGAGGAGATGCCGCACGTCGGCGGTTTTCTCTTTCAGGAGTAATTGACAGTACTCCCATTCGCGACGCGCGAACAGGTATCGCGCGCTTGGGAAGGTGGGAGCCCAGCGACCATCCACCAGGAGCGTGTTCCAGCCGACGTGATCGAAATGCAGGTGCGTACAAAAGACGGTGTCAATCGTCTCGGGTGGAAAACCCGCCGTAGTCATATCTTCCAGAAAAGCTGTTTGCAGGCCGGTGCAGTGCGGAATTTCGCGCGACTTGTCGTTGCCCACGCAGGTGTCCACGACAATGCGGCGTCCGGCGGCTTCGAGCACGAATGCCTGCACAGCCAAGATGATTCGCCCCTCGGGCGTGACGAAGCGCGGCACGAGCCAGTTATATTTCTTGTAGTGATCGGCTGTATCTTCGGGATATTGGGGCGACCAGGATATCGGTTCGGCCGATTCCATGATACTCGTGACTTTGACGTCACCGATTTGCCAGCGCCGGATGCGCGATTCGCCTTTGCGGTAATCGTGCGAGGACTCGCTAGCTTGCGCTACGGCATGTTCAACGGCAGTGCCCGCCGCCGGGCTCGCCATTTGTGCGCTGCTCGCCGCTTCTCTTGAAGAACTCATGGCCGCTCCAGTCCGCAGGACTTAGTGCGCACACGGTGTATCACGCAAGTTCGCTTCGGTGCAAGCGACTATGGCCGCAGTATGAACACTTAGGCGGCCATCGAAATCGGTGCTATTGGCCTGCAGCACGCTTCGAACGCCGGCCGTTCCACCAGAAAAAAGGCACCCTCGGTTTCGAGCATGACTGTTGGAGTCTCGGGATTGGCCAGATTCTATCGAATCCCGATCTGAAGAACGAGTTCTTCGGGTATTGAATCGTCCAGGACCACCTCGCGAGGAACGTAGAGGTCGAACTGCCGAGTCTGATTCTTGGCAGTTTCATATAGCGTTGACTTGTATCGAATTGTATTTACCTTCTCGCTGTGCAAGGTGAAGGTAACCTCACAGGGCCCGTTCTGCTTGAGCATCTCGCTATTGATGTATTTCATGAGATTTAATGCACTCCTTTCTGTCTGGACTCCTTCGCGCGGTTGGTCTCTTATCTGGTTACGGGCACTGGTGTCAATGGGGCGGGGTCGTGTGCAATTCCGCTCACGATTGCGAGCGTCAATTACGAAGAGTTTAGGATCACTGATGTGACGATGAACCCGAGGTGTCGCTGAGGCGGCGGAAGTAGTCGGCGACGGCGTCCTGGTAGCCGGCGGGGACAGTCATCGGCGCGCTGGCACGGATTTGCGACTGCTGATCGTCGGATTTGCGGCGCAACTGCAGTTCCAGATTATCGACGTCCGATAGCACCTGATTGTGGAGCTGTTCGAGCAAAGCGGGATTGCCGGGGAAGCGCCGCGGATCGAGCCGCTGCATTTCAGCTTCGAGCTGCTTCACTTGGCGGGCGACTTCGGGATCGCTCTGCACATTTTGGTTGAGCTGGTTGAGCGTGTTGACCGTTTGTTCGAAATCGCTCTCGGGATCGGTGGTCGTGATGGTGGTATCGGGATGGACGGCGGCGCCGGGCGCGCTCGAGTTGTTTCCGGTGTCGATGTACCAATTGTTGTTGTTGCCCGCGCGCCACGCGCCGGGATCGTAGCCTTGGCGGTACCCGTCATCGACGATGCCGTTGCGTCCGCCCACGCGGCCACCCTGGTGATCGGTCTGTCCGGGCCCAAATTGGCCAGACCGGCCGAGCTGCGCGGATTGCGGGCCTTCGCCGGATTCGCCGCTGCTATTTCCATTTTGACTGCCAGCCTGATTTCCGTTTTGGCTTCTGTTTCGATTCCCGGCACGGGCGCCCAAGGCGCGCGTGAGCGACTGCATTTGATCGCGCAGGCGCTCCACATTATCGATTGCAGTTTCTGATCCCTGGCCGGGCGTCTGTTCCGGTCCAAGAGCTTGCTGCGCGGAGCGGAGGTTATCCGCGAGCTGCCGGAGATTGGTGGCAATGTCCGGCTCGGCGTTGGGATCGGGGGCGTAACCGCGGCGCAACCAATCGGCGCTGCGCTGCAGGCGCGTTTCAAGATCGGACTGATCGAGATTGCCGAGCGCGTCGCGAAGCTTGGACGCAGCGGCATGCTGATTGGAAGCCATCTGGCGCGCTGCGCTGCGCATCTGCTGTGCGAGCTGGCCGACGCCATCCGCGAGGTTTTGACGATCGCGCGCAAGCTGCTGCGCCTGCTGCCACAGACCTTGTTCGCCCTCTTGCGATTGAGACTGGCTGGTGCCGCTTTGCTGCAAAATTCGGCGCAGCTGATTGGCCTGTTTCTGTTGTTCCATCGCCAGCTGATCGGCTTGGTTGGCCATTTGGCCGATACGCCCGGAATCCTGCTGGCTCTGCATCGCGCCGAGCGCTTGGGTGGCGTCGCGGAGGCGATCGGCGGCGCGGCGGGCATCGGCGGCGCTCTGCTGCTGCGAAGCGGCGCGGTTGAGCGCGTCAGTCGCTTCCCTCAGGGAATTGATTGCGCTCTGGATGCGCGGGTCGGCCGAATTCCGAGATTGTCCTTGTGACGATTGTCCTTGCGCCGACTGGCTGGGCTGCCTGCCGGGTTGACCCGACGAAGACTGGCCAGAAGAAGATTGTCCGGAAGAAGCGCCGTTCTGCTGCTGGTTCTGGGCCAATTGTTGAAGCTGCTGCTGCAATTGCTGCGCATTGCGACGAAGCATTTCCTCCTGCCAGCGCTGCTCAAACGATTGGCCATTGGTGCGCTGCTCATTGACGAGATCTTGCTGCTGGCGAGCAAGCGCGTCGAGCTTGCGGAGAGCATCGTCGATCGCTTGCTGACGCTGGCTGGCGGAAGAGCCAGCGGTCTGCTCGGTCTCATACTGATTTTTCTGCGTGTCGAGCTCGAGATCGAAAAGGCTGGCCAGATCGCGGCCCGCGCCGCCTCCACCCGCGCCACCTGCATTGCCGAAGGCGACTTGAATCTGGCGGAAGGTAGCTTCCGCCTGGAGCAAATGCTGGAGAGCCTTTTGTTCGTTGGGAAGCGCGTCCTTCCATTTCAACTTGTGCAAGCTTTCCGCGGCGGGACTCATCGCTTGCGCTGCGGCGGACATATCGCTCTGGAAATTGCCGAAGGTTTGGTTCTGCTGATTTAGATCGCGCAGGCCGAGGCGCCCAGCCAATGCAATCGCCTGGTCGCGTAATTTCGATTGCACTTCCGAGAGGAATTCGCCAGTTTCATCAGCGGCTTCCTGCGACGGATCTTTTTCGCCGGCCTGTTTCCACGTTTCGGCGATGATTTCCTTTTCGCGGTCGGAAATGTCGTTCTGATTGCCCATGCCGCCGCCACCGCCTCCGCCGGCCTGCTGCGATTGCGAGAATTCGCGTTCAAAGGGATCGACCTGCACGAACTGAATGTCCGTGTGCGCGTCAGTGCGCGCGTCTTTGGCCGTGGCGTAATAGCTGATAATGTCGCCGGGAACAAGCTTCAAGTTCTCGAGAGCGATGGTGGTAGAGCCATCGGCCTGTTTCACGCCCTTGTGGCCGAGCAAGTCGACCGTTTGTTCGGCGCCGCCATTCACGGAATAATGCAACGCCAGATGATCGAGGCCAAACTGATCGTTGGCGCGGATGCCGATGGTGACTTCCTCAATCGGGCTGGCGCGATAGTCGCGCGCGGGGCGCACGATCGCGACATCGGGTGGATTCGCTTTATTGGCCTCGATGAAAAAATCCTCCGACAGACGCACGGGACGGCCTTGATCGAGAGACGCTATGTGGTACGCGCCGTTTTTGTGCATGGTGATTGCACCGTGATACAGATTTCCCTCGCCTCCGGAAAGCTGAATCTGCTGGCCGTTGTCGAGAATCAGCACACCATTCTGCAGCGGGCGGTCGGTGCGGATTTCCAGGTCGGCGGTGGTGCCCTCGATGGCGCGCAGATCGCCGCCGTGCGGATCAACGGCGGGTTTCATGCCGGTCCACGAAGGATACTCGTAGGTGACACGGATTGCTTTTACGCCGGGCAGGTCTACCACGCGAATTTTGAAATGGCGAGATTCGACCGAGCCGGCTCGGACGTAGTATTCGACGCCATCGGGAAGGCCTGCAAATGTGAACTGGAAACCCGAGCCTCCTGGCTGCGGAAGCATGGAAAGCTTGTTCCACTTAGAAGCTGTGTCGTAGCGCGCGAAAAGCTGAACTTGCGCTGGTTCGAAGCCGACCGTTTGCGCGGTCACCAGCTCATCGGAATTGCGGCGGACGGATGCGTTGCCGGGAGTGACTTTAATGCTGTAGAAGGGCACGAGGTTTGCACCCGATCCTCGCCACAGCAGCGCCGCGCCGTAACCCATATATCCGGGTGCTGCGGCGATCAACCAAGCCAGCACTGCGAGTGCAGCAAGGCCGAAGCCGCACGAAGCGAGCAGTGCGCTGTTGGTGACCAGGCGCTTCGGCTCGGACGCGCTCGCCAGATTCAGCGTGTCTGCGGCCAGAAGCTCAATGAACGGCTCGCGTGAGGCGTCGCGTTCAGCAAATGTGACTAGGCGTTGCTTGAAATCGGGGAACGCCGTTTCTGCTTTCGCGGCGGCGCGCCGGCGGTTCAGGCGAAGCAGAGGAATTGCCAGGCCGAAGCTCGCGGCGTAGATCAGCGCAACGAAGAGAACAAATCGCGCGCTGATGATGCTCCAGGAAACGAACGCGAAGGCGTTGGCGATGAGGACGAGAACTACAGTGGCGACCAGTGCCGCAGACGCCAGAATCGCAGCTCCACGAAGCGCGGCGCCAATGCGCAGACGGCGTTCGATTCGCCCGATATAGGAGTTGAGCTGGTCGCGCGCGCTCATCATTCCTCCCGCCGGACTCCCAGGTGAAGGTTGGCAACCCAGGATTCGACGACCGCCGTCAACAGCACAAACAGCATAACGTACCACCAGAGCGATTGTTGACTGAATTTTTGCGGCGTCGAAGCGGATGTCCCAGCCACCGCTTGCTCCGACGTCGATGCATTGAGGCCATTCAGCTTACCGGCCCATAGCGAAAGCGCGTCCGGCGACATGACGGCCAGATCGGACTCGCGGCGGTCGGCGTTGACGCCGACAACGTCCTGCCGGCCATCAGCGAGACGGAGTTCGTAGAATCCGGCATCGTTCAATTGATACGTTTGCGCGGTGGTCGCTTCCTGCAGGGAAAGCGGCCGGCGCCCCGCGGGATCGACCACTTCCACGCTGACGGCGCGTTCCTTGGCAGCGCGCAGTTGCAGGTACGAACCGACCACGCGCGAGCCGCCGGGCCGCTCCGAGCCGGAAAGGTAGAACGCCGTTTGCTCCACGAATGGCACGAAGTCGGGATGCAGCGGGAAATCGTTTGTCAGATTGTCGAGCCCGGAAGCGAGCAGCAGCACGCGGCCTTCGCCGATTTTTTTGTCGAGGAGCAACGGGGTGCCATCGGTGAGGCGCGCAGCCACCTGCGATCCCGCGTCATCCACTTTCACGGCGTAATAAAATTTTACGTCCGACCAGCGATCCGCTTTGGCAATCGAGGGATGCGACGGATCGGTGTCGCCGACAGTGAGGAAGCCGCCGGGGCCGTTCGAATAGTATTGGGCGTTCAGAATACTCGCTCCGAAGAGCGGAATTCGCGACGCGCGGCCGATGTTGGTGCCGGCAGCGATCAGGACGCCACCACCCCCGCGAACATATCGCTCCAGATCGTTATCAAACGACGAAGGCAGGGAAGTCACATCCGATAGAACCACGAAGGCGTATTTCGAAGGCTCGACGCTGGCGGCCTGTCCCGCAGCGACACTTTGCATAGTGAAGGCGGACTCGGCCGATGCAGCGAGCGCATCGCCAAAGTAAATGGGCGAGCGCGTGTCAGAAGCCTGGTGTAGAAACAAAACTTTCTGCGGATCGGAGCGCTCGACGGCAAAGTAGCTAATGTCGTCAGCGGGAAGAGCATCGTCGGAATCGATGCGCACAGCACAACGGCTGAAGCCGTAAGGTACGTTGAGCGAATTGAATTCTACGGCAGCGCGTCCGTTCGCGGGCACTTGGACCTTCTGCGTGGCGATTACTTTGCTGTTGACGACAAGCGATGCCGTGCGCGTCGCTGCAGGAGTTTCGTATCCGGCGATCACCGCTTGCACGCGCGCCTTTTTCACGTCCCACACTTGGCCGGGCGCGTTGACGCTTTCGACGGCCCAGTTCGCGACCGCGGATGTCACCACCGGATGCAGCGTGAGCGAGACTTTCGCCGGAAGCGCAAGGTCCGAGAAGTTCGCAGGCATGTCCGATTTCTGCATGTCGCTGAAGAAATGAAGATCGATGGGGCCCGAAACGCTGTTGCTGAACGAGCGCAGGCCGCGAGAGAGTTCGCCGAAATTGCCGCGTGAATCAGTGGGTTGGATCGCCTCGATAGCGGCATGCAGCGCGCGGGAATCGTCGGTGGGCTGCGACATGGCTTCGAGGCCCGAACCCAGCGCGAAAACCTGCGCGCGTTCGGTGGGCGCGCGCGATGCCAGCACGGACAGGCCGTCCCGCTTGGCGTCAGCGAGGCGCGACCCGGCACGCATGCTGAACGAATTGTCGACGACGATAGCCATGAGCTTGTTCGCGGTGACGCTGGCCGCCGGCCGATTGATAAAAGGATCGGCGAACGCGAACACCAGCAGTGTGAGCAGCGCAACACGCAAGGCCAGCAGCAGCAAATAGCGAAGCCGGCGGTGGCGAATCGAGCTTTGCGTGCGCGGCTCGAAAAACATGAGCGAGCTGAATGGCTGAGGCGTAGATGTATGGCGGCGCAGCAGATGCAGGTAAAGCGGTACGGCCAAGGCCGCGGCGCCGGCAAAAAACCATGGCGCGAGGAATCCCATCAGTTGCGCTCCTGCCGGATCGTGAGATATTCGGCGAGCGCGCTATCCAGCGGGCGATCGGTGCGCAATAAGAAATAATCGATGCCAGAACTACGAGCGCGTGTGCGCAGCTCTTCGATGTGCGCGGCAATCTTTTGCGGATATTCCGCGTGCGCGTATTCCGGCGTGACTTCCATGCGCTGGCTCGTTTCGGAATCGATCAGGATCACCGGCTCGCCGAGCTTCGGCTCGATTTCGCGCGGATCTAGAATGTGGAAAAGGACCACTTCGTTGCCGTGAAAACGCAACGGCTCGATGGTGCGGACCACGCTTTCGGCAGGCTCGAAAAAGTCGGAAAGTACCACCGCAATTCCGCGGCGGCGCAGAAATTGCTGAAAATGATTGAGCGGCTTGGCGTAATCGGTGCGCGCGCGAGGTTCGGCGTGTTCCAGTCCGGCGAGCAGCCGATGAAGCTGGCCGAAGCGCGTCGATGGGCGAATGTAGCTGCGCACTTCATCGTCAAAAATAATGAGCCCGGCGGCATCGCGCTGGTTTTGAATTGCCAGGTAAAAAAGTGACGCGGCGATGAATCGCGCATAGTCGATTTTGCTCACCGAGTGCGAGGAATAATTCATCGAGCTGCTGGCATCGAGCAATATGGTGAGCAGGGAATTGGTTTCGCCGCGGTAGCGCTTCAGGTAGGCGCGCTCGGTGCGGGCGAACACGTTCCAATCGACGTGGCGCAAATCGTCTCCCGGTGAATACGCGCGATATTCGGCGAATTCCTGGCTGAAGCCGAAATCGGGCGAACGGTGCAGTCCGGCGACGAATCCGTCGACCACCGTTTTGGCGATCAGGTCGAGACTCGAAATGCGGGCCAGCACCGCGGGATCGAGAAAACGCTGCACGGTTAAGCTCCTGCCGGACGAGGCACTTCGGAAATCAGGCGCCGCAGGATTTCGTCCGAATCGATGCGATCGGATTCCGCGTGGAAATTCAGCAGCACGCGATGGCGAAGCACGGGAATCGCCAGCGCGGTGATGTCTTCGTAGGCGACATGGTAGCGGTGATGCGCCAGGGCGCGGGCCTTGGCTGCCAGCACGATATACTGCGCGGCACGGACGCTGGCGCCGTAGTTCACATACTTTTTGATGAAATCCGGTGCGAGGCCGCTATTGTGCCGCGTGGCACGAACCAGATTCACCACGTACGCAGCCAGCGATTCCGCAATTGGCACCATGCGCACCAGCTGCTGAAAATCGAGAATCTCCTGCGCGGACGTTACCGGCGCGACCTGCGCGACACGCGTGGTGGTGGTCAGATCGACCACTTTCACTTCGTCGGACGCGCTCAGATAATCGAGAATAATATTGAAAAGGAATCGGTCGAGCTGCGCTTCCGGCAGCGGATAGGTGCCTTCGAGTTCGATGGGATTCTGCGTGGCCAGCACGAAAAACGGCGACGGCAGTAGATAGTTGTTGCCGCGCACAGTGCAGGAAAGCTCCTGCATGGCTTCGAGCAGCGCCGACTGCGTCTTGGGCGGCGTACGGTTTATTTCGTCCGCCAGCAGAATGTTGGCGAAAATCGGGCCGTGAACGAATGTCCAGCGCCGATGCCCGGTGGTGGGATCTTCCTCGATGATGTCGGTACCGGTGATATCGGACGGCATCAGGTCGGGCGTGAACTGAATGCGCTTGAACACCAGGCCGAGCGTCTGCGCGATAGTGCGGACCATCAGCGTCTTGGCCGTTCCCGGTAGGCCCGTAATCAGGCAGTGGCCGCCGACGAAAAGCGCCGTGAGAACCTGGTCGAGCACTTCGTCCTGCCCCACGATCACGTGGCGCACCTGCCCCAGAATGCTCTCGCGCGCTGCGTGGAACCGTTCGACGCGCTTTTGAATATCTGCTGAATTCAGATTCGTTTCGGCGGTAGTGGCCATCGCGATTCTCTCCTATTGGGAACCGTGCAGCTGCAACAGCAATTTTTGCGCGGGCTGATAATCCGGCGCGGCTTCGAGTGACGCGAGCACGCTATTCTCGGCTTTGTCCTTCTGGCCGGAATCGAAGTACGCCTCGGCCAGATCGTATTCGGCGGAAGCTTTGTCGAGCGGATGCATATCGACCACGGCATTGAACTCCCGGATGGCGCCCGCATAGTTTTTCTGCTGAAGCCACAGCGTGCCAAGGCGCTGGTGAACTTCTGAGTCAAGCGGGTAAATCCAGTTGATGCGATTCAGCGTGGCGGCCGCTTCTTGCGGCTGTCCCAAACCTTGTTCAAGAGTGGCGAGCTCTTTGAGCGTATCCGGATCGCGGCCGCCACGATGCTCGTAATCGGTGAGCTCGGCGGCTGCGGCGGCTTTGTTCCCCTTGGCCAGATCGGCCTGGGCGATGAACTCGTAGGCGTTCGCATCATAAATATATTGCGGATAGAGCTGGACGACCTCCGGACCGTCCTTCAGTACTGCGTCGTAGTTATGAGCTTCCGCGTCCGCAGCAAGCTGCTTCAGAGCTGTATGCCACTTGTCGAAATTTTGCGGCACCTGCCCCAGACCTTTATATAGCCAGTCCTGAAATTCCTTGTCGAACTCGGCTGGCGTCATTCCCAAATCTCCTTGGATGACCGCGGCGGTGGTGGTGCGCTTCGAAAAGGAATGGACCATATCGAGCAGCTTCTGATTGCCCCACCGATCCTGGATGTAGTCGCAAATGCGTCCAGCTTGATAGTAGGAGACGATCACCTGCGCGTCGTAATCCGGGCGAACGAAGCCGCGATCAAGCTCCGTCACGGGTAACAGCTTTTTGTCGCGCAGCGCCACCACGATATCCGGAGTGATCGGATCGCCCCACTCAGGATTGGCCTGCGTCTCTTCGTGAACCGCAAGCCCTTCGGTGAACCAGCGCGGCACGCGATGATTCGTCTCCGTGAGAATGTACACGTGGCTCATTTCGTGCCGCAGCGTGCTGGCCCAATTGAACTCGCCGGGCTTGCGCGCGGAGGGGCTGTCCATCACAACGACCAGTCCGAACGTGACGCCCAGAGCGCCCAGACCGGGCATGCCGAGAGTGCGAACGGCGAAATCGTCGTGATCGGAATAAGCTTCCACTTGCACGGGACCGGACAGCGTCATCTGGTATTTCTTGTTATACGCGGCCATCGCCTGCTGGATGACCTGGTCGAAATAGGGACGGAGCAGGTCGGCTTCGCTCTTGTTGAGCTTCAGAATTGCGTCGCCGTCGTGGAAGACGTCGTAATTTTTTTCGCTGTCGAGCAGGCGCAGGCTGTTGACCGTGGCGGCGTCGCGATAATCGTTGTTGTAGCACAGCTCCAACTGCTGCCGCGCTTCTTGATCTTCTCCGAGGCGCATCAGATTGACGCCGAGCTGCGAGCGCGCGGACCAGAGCTGCGGATCGGCTTCCACGGCCTTGCGAAAGTACGCGATACCGTCTTCATATCGATAGTTCAGAACTAAATGATGCGCGACGATGGCGTAGGCTTCGCCGTAATGCGGATTGATGGCGCTGATTTTCGCGAACCATGCGTCGGGCGAGCGATCAGCGAGAAGTTCGACGGCGGCGTGGATGGCCATGGCGTCGAGCGCGTCCGGTGCCAGTTGAATGGCGATGTCGGCTTGTTGGATGGCATCAGCGGTATCGGAATCTTCCAGCGCTAAATTCGCGGCGAGTTCGTGCGCGGCGACCATCTTGGGGTCGAGTTCGATTGCCTTGGAGATCCATTCGATGGCTTTGCTGTCGAAGCCGTCAGCGCTGACGAGTGCGAGGCCATAGTAGGCCTCCGCGTCTTTCGGATCGCGCTGCAGAGCCTCCTTGAAAAGCTGCTCGGCGTCGGTGTTGTTGAAGCGCTCGTGCAGCAGCATGCCCCAGCGGACGCGATACAGGGCGCTGCGATCGTTCTGTGCGACAGCTTGGCGAAATCCGTCGTTGGCCTGCTGGTAAAGATGCAGACCCCAATCGCCTTCAGCGCGCAGGTAGGTGCTGGAACTTCGCGCCAGAGATTCGTAGCACGATCGCGCTGCGGTGGATTGGCCGTCGAGGCGCAGCTTGTTGCAATCGTCCGGCGTTGCGGCTCGGGCGGGCGCGGCGGCTCGCGTCGTCGCCGCGATCGGCGCGATGAGTACGCTCAGCAGCATCGCTGCCTCGTAGAACGCCCGAAATTTTGCAGCACGCTTCATTTGTCGAGCTGTTCCTGCACTTTCGCCAATTCGAGCAGCGCTTGCGTAAGCTGCTGCTTATATTCGTCTTGGGGCATCGCGGCTTTCTGATATTTCAGCGTGTCGATCTTGCGCTCGAGATCTTCTTTTTGCGCCAGCAGCGTGCGCTTGGCGGGATTGTTGTACGCCTCTTGCAGCGAGCCGAGGCGAATCAGCGTGAAATTCGAAAGGAACAGTCCCTCTCCCGTATCGGTGGAAGCGGCGCGCACGGGCTGGTGCTCGCCGGTATCTTCGAAGATGGCGTGTTCGGTAGCTAGGCGTTTTTGCGAGTCGTAGAAGTCGGCAGTATGGCGCTGCGCGTATTCAAATGCTTCCATCGCCGAGATCGCGTTGTTTTTGTCGAGGTCCGCTTCCGGATCGTGCAAAGCCTGCACGAAATAACGGGCGAAAACCGTCGCGTTTTTCTCGTTGCCGTCTTTGGTGGCGGCGATCACGGCGCGTCCGCGCCGCTGCAAAACGGCCACCGAACCGCCGCTGGCTTCGGTGGTGTTGACGATCAACTGGCGCTTGGATTGAATTTGGTCGCAGAGCTTGGCGATCTCATCAGCGGTAATGTCCGGGCCGACAAGGTTGAACTTGTATTGAAAGCCATCGAAAGTGCCGTGGCCAATCAGGATCAGCACGAAATCATCATTTGGCTTGGCTGCTGACGCGACTTTCGCGAGCACCTGCGTCATTTGCGCGCGCGTGGCGTCGGTGAGCGTATAAACGTGCGCGTCTGGATTCGACGATTTCAGCAGCTTGTCGAGATTGGAGGCCAGCTGCGTGAACTCCTGCTCGTAATCCGGTTCTCCGCCGAGTCCCGCGACAGTGACGTAGTAGATTCCGGCTCGCACGGGAATGGCCATCAGCAGCAGCGCAGCCAGGATGATCGCAAACAGGCGCGCCTTCATACCACGCCCCATTTTCGCCGCAGCAGCCATTCGGAGAAAAGCAGCGCCAGGATGACCAGAAACACTGCCGGCAAATTCCAGAGCGGCTTGGTGT
>DATLSB010000133.1:0-13425 GCA_035534415.1 Candidatus Dormiibacterota bacterium
GTTAATGGTTTCTCAAAGAAAACAACAGCCACACGGATGTGGCGACGAACATGGCCCCGTAGGTTATGAGGTTGGCATTGCGAACCGAGGTTCGCACATGGGGATACGCCAGGTTGGGTGGTCCCCCTTCTGGCATCCCGACCATGAACCTCATGACGAGATATTCCAGGGCGTAAGAGGCAAAGAAGAAGGGCACCAAGAGAACAAGCGTAGCCGCCGGGATCAACCAGGCGTTTTTTCCTTCGACCGGCGCGATCCACGCCGAACTGAAAAAAAAGAAAATCACATTCGCGATGGGACTATGCCAATTTTGAATTGCCTGACTCTTGTCCACGACGCCCATAGTTCCAAATTCCGCCGCAAGCATGATCGCCCATGCGAGAGGAACTCCGACTATCGTGGAGGCCAAATTAGAGACAACATTGCTTTTCATAGCTTGCCACGTTGATAGCCCCAACCATTTCTTACATAGAAGGCCCTCGATGACGATCACTGGAATGAGCAGCGTGACCATCGCAGGAAACGTCAGGACGATCATCGGGATGCCAGCGTCGGCGAGCAACGGCACTATCGTGGAAGGGTCTCGCATCTCACAGTCAATCCTACCCAATAACGGCGCGCAATGGGCAGCGCAACGGAGCCGCTCTACTCACTTGGTAACACCTAAGTTCAGCTAAAGAGCACCTGCGAACCGAGGGTCTCAACTCTCAAAAAGGAGCACAGGAATGAAAGCTACCCGGTGCGCTCCTCAGAATGACAACTCGCTTAGGCGCTCAGCGATTACGCGGCAAGGGCGCGCTTGCTGATATTGCGATTGGGCGAGTCACTACTGCTCGGGAAGACGGACGGCGGTAATCGACTTAAGCATCCGGACCCAACGCGCGGGACGCTTATCTGGCGGCGCGGCCCGACGCCTAAACGTGGCTCGCGGTTCTCGCTTCGATGGCGCGCGGATCGCGGTCATATGCCGTGGCCACGCCGCGCGCGTGCTTGCTCAATAGAATCGCGAGCCATCCAAGCACGCCGCACACCGCTCCGGAAATGATGATTTCCTTCGGCTTCCAACCAGCGGTCAGCATCATACCGCCGACCAGGGGCCCCACAACCGAGCCAATGCGTCCAACACCCAGCGCCCAGCCAACGCCAGTTGAACGAATCGGCGTGGGATAAAACTTGGCGGCCATTGCGTTCAAGCCAGCCTGCGCTCCGATCAGCAGAAATCCCATGACGCAGCCGATCACCAGCGCCGGCCCGAACGACCGAGCCACTTCCGCGACTCCCAGGATGCACACTGCCGAAAGCACAAATTCTCCGATCAGCGCGTTAAATGCGCCGACGGCGTTGATCAGCGGGCCCTCGGCGAAGCAAGCAAAAATGCCCCCAAAGCTCACACCCGCGGTCACCAATACGCTGTGCGACACCGTCATGCCGGCTTCCTTCAGAAGCGAGGGCAGCCAGCTGTTCATGAAATATATTCCCATCAGGTTCATGAAATAGGGAATCCACAGCAGAATCGTGCCCACGGCACGGCCTTCGGTGAACAAATGCTTCACCGGAACACCCTTTCGCGCCGTTTCATCGGAGGTCGCGGTGAAATCGATCTGCGCCGGCGGCACGTCCGGCGCAATCCGCGCCAGGATCGTTTCGATTCGCCTGGGATCCTTTTTTCGCGCCGCCATGAACCGAGCGGACTCCGGAAGTTTCACCACCAGCGCCAACGCCAGCGCCACGGGCACAATTCCGCCGATGTAAAACACCCATCTCCATCCCCAACTCCCGATTACCGCCGAACTCACCACTCCGCTCAGCACAGCGCCAATTGGCATCCCGGCGAACAGCGTTGCCACCACTGGCGCCACCAGGCGCCTCGGCGAGTACTCCGACGCCAGCGCCACCGCGTTGGGCATCGCTCCGCCGAGGCCCAATCCGGTGAGAAAGCGGTACATCCACAGCTCGTGGTAAGTAGTCGCATGAGCCGTGAGCAATGAGAACACGGCAAACGTCAGTTCCGAAAAGATGATCACCCATTTGCGGCCGATACGATCTGCAATCGGTCCGGTCGCCAGCGACGCGATCATCAGTCCGATCAAGCTGGCGGAAAGAATCGGTCCGAAAGCATGGATGGGGATGTGCATCGCCTGCGAAACCGGCGAGGTGACGTAAGACATCGTGAAGCTGTCGTACCCATCCATCACCAGCACGAGGCCGCAGAGCACAACCGTCCAAATCTGATATGCGCCAAGCGGACGCTGGTCGATGACTTCGCCGACGCTTAACGCTCTCGATGCCATTCGTCGTTACTCCGGTCACCCGAAATCTGCCAAATTACTCCGGCTTGATGTGGAAGATGCGCTCTGCGTTCTTGTGGAAGATTTTGTGCTTGTCGACGTCCGAAATTGGCGCGGTATTCATGAATTTTACGGCGTCCGGCGAAGTTTGGTATGGATAATCGATCGCCCACATGATGTTGTCCGCGCCCAGCACCTCGATGCAGAACTTCAGCACCGGATGCCAGTTCATGCCGCTGGTAGTGATGGCAAAATTCCGTCTGAAGTATTCGCTGGGCTTTTTCTTCAGTTTGGCGCGATCGAATTGAATCACGGCCATGCCGTGCATGTAATCGATGCGATAGAGCCAATAAGGCAGCGCTTCGCCCATGTGCCCGAGGACGATTTTCAGGTTCGGAATCGCATCGAATACTCCGCTGGTGATCAGCCGCAGCGCGTGCAGCCCGGTCTCCGCCTGGTAACCCCAGATAGCGTGCTCCAAATGATCGGGAAGGTAGGCATCCGCCATCGCCGGAATCGGCGAGCGCGGATGGATATAGAGCGGCGCCTTCAGCCCGGCTATCGCTTCCAGCAGCGGCCAGTATTTTTTATCGCTCAGATATTCGCCGTTGGTGTGCGAATTGATGATGACGCCGTTTAATCGAAGGTCGTTGATGGCGCGTTCTGCTTCTTTGATCGCACCCGGCACGTCCTGCGGCGGCACGGTCGCCAGGCCCGTAAACCGCGTGGGGTGCTTCTGAATCACGTTGGCCAGCCGGTCGTTTGCAGCAATCGCTACGTCCAGCGCGCGCCCCGCTTCCATCATCTGCACGCCTGTCGACGTGAGCGACAGCAGATGCATGTCCACGCCGTCGTGGTCCATGATCTTGAGGCGCTGGCCCTCCAGATCGAGCAAGCTTTTATTCACCGGACCGCTGGGGTCGGTCTGAATTTTCCAAAGAAATAGATCGGGATGATATTGCGTCTGCTTCGCCAGAATCTCGCGCATGGCGTCCATCTGTTCAGGAGTAGAGAACGCCTCTTCGGTGGCTATCCGCCGAAAATCCTTCTTTGCCTTTGCTTTTCCCGCGCTCGCCTTCGCTTTCGGACTCATGATGGTGCCTCCTTGGGTTGCGCTCAATCCGGCTGCCCTAAAACGGGTTGCGCGAAAAAATACCCGCTTCGCGGCCGAAAAGCGCAGCAGCACACTTCGGCGCGGCGATTTGGATGTACGCGAGTCCCACCCCCGCGGCGCTTCCTTATACGCCCGCCCGGCTAATTACTCAAGCGTCCCGAAATTCACGGCGCGCTGCATTCCCGCGGGAGAGAGACCGCGCAGTGCCGGCGTTCGGCGCCTTTCGGCATAGCCGCTGTGGGTAGAAGGCCGGATAGAAGCCGGCAACGGCCAAAGTGCGATGGAAGAGCCATCGCTCTGAAGCCGGACCTGGTGGTTCTCGATCTGTTCATGCCGCAACTGGATGGAATCAACGCTGCGCGGAAAATTCGCGCGGTCCTTCCCGATGTGCACATAGTGCTGGCCACTCTTTTTCCATCGGCTGCGGTAGTTGCGTCGGCCCGCGAAGCTGGCATTCAGGCGGTGGTGCAGAAATCAGACGCGCATGAGCTGATTCCCGCCATTCGCCGAGCCCTGGAAAACTTCACTGCGGATTCGTCGCTCGACGATGATGCTGTCGCGACCCCGCCGCATGCCGATTCCCAGTCGGCTCCGGTGTGCGAAGTGCTCTTCCTGCCAAATTCGCGGCCCGCTTGCCAGCGAAGCCCGCTCCAGGCGAACGCCGCGTTCGACGCAGACTCCGGAAAGATTTGAGGCGGCGATCCATTCTCTCCACGTCCAATCAGCCGAAAACGGCGCATACGCGGAATTTCTGTCCGTCTTCCCACCCGTTCCCGCCTTGAAGTGCTCGACACTCCAATTTCATCCGGGTAAAATCGCATCGAAGTTGCTTCTGCAAAACTCCGGAATCGTTCTACTCGCAATCGTGAATTCGGCTTCATCTCGCGACTTCCTGGTGAGGAAGAATGAAAATTTCATTCAGCACGCGATGGGTGTTATTTGTCATTTCCGCCGCACTATTCTGCGCGCTCGGCGCTTCGCTGCGCGCCGATAATACTTTCGGCCCGATTCATCTCGAAATTGACGCCACACACGCCCCTCAAAAAATCCTGCACGTCCGCATGGAGATGCCGGTGCAACCCGGCCCGCTGGTTCTTTACTACCCGGAGTGGATTCCCGGCGAACATATGCCGGATGGGCCGATCATGGACGTTGCCGGCCTGTACTTCAAAGCGGACGGAAAGATTCTGCCGTGGCGCCGCGACTTGACCGACATGTTTGAGTTTCACCTGAATATCCCCCCGGGTGTAAATACGCTCGATGTTTCGCTCGATTTCCTGCTTTCCGCGCCGAGCTCGGGATATTCCGCGGGCGCCTCGGCCACGGCCGATCTCGACGTGATGAACTGGAATCAAGTGCTGCTTTATCCCGATGGATATCCTTCTCGTGACATCAACTTCATCCCCAGCCTCAAGATTCCACGGGGCTGGCAATTCGGAACAGCGCTGCCAATCTCCAGCCAGCATGGCAACACCATCGACTTTTCTCCCGTGCCGCTCAACACTCTCGTCGATTCGCCCGTCCTAACCGGCCGCTACTTTCGCAAAATCGATCTAACGCCGGGACAAACCCCCAGCCACGAAATGGACATCGCCTCCGACAGCAAGGCCGCGCTGGAGATGCCGCCCGACATGCAGAAGCACTTTGAAAATTTGGTGGCGCAGACGAGACCCCTTTTCGGCAACGTTCGCCACTACCGCGATTACCATTTCCTGCTTACGCTCAGCGATCAGGTGGCCCATTTCGGCCTGGAACATCACGAATCGAGCGACGACCGCACCTACGAGCGCGCCCTGATCGATCCCGACCATCGCATTTATTTCTCGGATCTCATTCCGCACGAGTTTACGCATTCGTGGAATGGCAAATACCGCCGCCCGTACGATCTATGGACGCCCAATTACCAGACACCCATGAAAGACGATCTGCTGTGGGTCTATGAGGGCCTCACCGAATACTACGGCGAGGTGCTCACGGCGCGCGCCGGTTTCTGGAATCCGGAAATGTCTCGCGAATCTCTTGCTTACGTTGCTGGGCAGGCCGCCAACCGTCCCGGGCGCGATTGGCGTCCGCTGCAGGACACCGCTGATTTCGCATCGGTTCTCTACAACTCCGATCTCGACTGGTCTAATTGGCGCCGCGGGACGGATTTCTACCAGGAGGGCGAGCTGCTGTGGCTCGACGTGGACGCCACTCTGCGCAGCCTCACGAACGACCAGAAGTCCATGAACGACTTCTGCCGCATCTTTTACGGCGGCCCCGGCGGCCAGCCGGCCGTGAAGACCTTCACATTTGACGACATCGTCTCCACGCTCAACAGCCTTGCGCCTTACGATTGGGCGGGATTCATGCACCAACGGCTCGATTCGCTGGCGCCCGACACGCCTACCGAGTCCGTGGCGAAAAGCGGATGGAAGCTCATTTACGGCGATATACCGAATCAATATGAGGAAGTGATGGAGGCCGTTCGGCACCGCGTGGATCTCACGCTTTCGCTCGGCCTACTGCTGGGCGACAACGGCTACGTCATCGATGTGATTCACGGCAGCCCGGCATATGACGCTGGAATCGGCCCGGAAATGAGAATTTCAGCGGTCAACCGCAAGCAGTTCACGCCGCAGGTCCTAAAAGACGCGATCACGGCGGCGCGCACCAGTCCCGATCCGATCGAGCTAATCGTCGAAAACGGCCCGCAGTTTCAATCCGACGAGATCGTTTATCACGGCGGTTTGCGCTACGCCCATCTCAAACGCGAACACGGCAAGCCGGACTATCTGACCCAGATTTTCAGCCCCATGCCAGAGTAACGCGCATACTCAGCGCGAGGCGGTCGCCAACTCTTCATGTTCTTGGGTTCTCTCCGCCTCCATGTCTTTGGTGCTGATCTTCCCGGCGAAGCTTCGGTACGTGAAAATCGTATACCCGGCGGCTAGCGACATTCCGATCAGCCACCAAATCAGCCCGACCTTCAGGCCATGATCGGCAGCCTTGGAGTTGGCGATCGTTAATGCCGAAAATGGATCGAGGCTTGATGGCAGCACCGTCGGATACAAACTGAACGTGACGCTGGTCAGCATCCCGATCAGATACGCGCAGGATGATCCGAACGCCATCGTCTCCAGTCGAAGCCGGTTGAATCCGTAGACGCCGAGCAATCCCGTGACTGCGATGATTGGAAACACGATGCCCCACAAATGCAGCCCGAAATTCTCGAAAAGCTGCGGAATCATTTGAAAGCTGATGATGGTGATCGCCGCTGTGAGAACCGCTACGACCCACCACAGGATGGACGCGGACTTTCTCGCTCGCGCGTGCAGATCGCCTGTGGTCTTCAGCGTGAGCCAACTTGCGCCGTGCAACGTAAGCGCCGCCAGCGCCACCACTCCCACAATCACCGTGTACCAGTCCAGAATGCCCGTGTGCCCAACGGGCGTGAAGTTCGTCCACATCGGTTCAAAGAAGTGTCCGTGACTGTCCAGCGGTACGCCGCGCACCACGTTTCCGAGCGCGACGCCGTAAAACACCGCCAGCAGCAAGCTGGCTATCGCGAAGCCCGCGTCCCACAACTGCGGCCAGATCGGTCCTCCCATGTGGCTGCGAAACTCCACCGATACGCCGCGAATCACCAGAAGCCAGAGCACCATCATCAGTGGCAGATAAAATCCGCTGAACCCCTCAGCGTAAAGAGCCGGAAAGGCAAAATAAAGAGTGCCGCCAGCAGCCAAAAGCCATACTTCGTTTCCGTCCCACACTGGACCAATCGATCGCAGCGTCACACGGCGTTCCGCGTCGTTGCGCGCGATCCATAAGTGCAGGACGCCAACTCCGAGATCGAATCCATCAAGAACGACGTAGCCCGCAAGCATCACTGCCACCAGGCAAAACCAGATCGTGCCCATTCCGCTCCTTTCTAGCCCGTGATCGGGCCGTGTTCAATTTCCCGGTAGACGAGAAAGAGAAACAGTATTCCCAAGATTGTGTACAGTCCCAAAAATCCGAGCAGTGTGAACCACACGCTGCCTGCGGAAACCAGTGGAGACGCGCCAGCGCTGGTGCGCATCAGCCCGAATATCAGCCACGGCTGCCGCCCTATCTCCGCCGTCATCCATCCCGCGGTATTCGCGATAAATGGAAACGGCAGCGCCATCATCAAAATCCACAACATCCATTTCGAATCGTAGAGCGTTCCGCGATACAGCTGCCACGCCGCCAGCGCCAATATAGCGATGAAGATCGTCCCCAGGCCCACCATGATGTGATAGCTGAAATACAGCAGTTCGATGTGATCGGGCCAATTGGCGCGGGGAATCTGATCGAGGCCCGTCACTTCCGCCGACCACCTCCGGTACGTCAAGAAACTCAGCGCCTTCGGAACGACCAGTGGATTATCAAGCCGCTCATTCACTACGTCCGGCTGACCCAAAATAGCCAGTGGCGCGCCTTGCTCGGAATGGAAAAGGCCCTCCATCCCCGCCAGTGTGGACTGTTGATACTGGGAAACCATGCGCCCCTGAAAATCGCCGGTGGGGAAAAGTTGGAGCAGCGCGGCAACCACTCCAACGGTCACTCCGACTTTGATGAAAATTTTCCCGTAGTCCTCGTGGACCTTCGAAAGCAGGTAATACGCACCAATGGCCGCCATCACGAAGCAACCGGTCTGCACCGCGCCGACCATCGTGTGCGCGTATTGCCACAGTGCCCACCGGTTAAGCAACAGCCGCCAAAAACTCTGCAGTTGAAACGAGCCGTTCGCAGCGATCGCGTATCCCACCGGATGCTGCATCCACGCATCGGTCGCCACGATCAGGTATCCCGACATCCACGAGCCGACGAACATCATCAGCGAAGTGAACCAGTGGACGCGCGGGCCCAGGCGCTTCTCTCCAAACAAAAACATGCCGAGAAATGACGACTCGAGGAAGAATGAAAACACTCCCTCCATCGCCAGCGTCTGCCCGATCACCCCGCCTGCGGCCTTCGAGAATTGCGACCAATTCGTCCCGAACTGAAATTCCAAGGGGATGCCGGTGACCACGCCAATGGCGAAGGTGATGCCGAAAATGCGCGCCCAGAATCGCGCCGCTCGATCCCACCGCTGATCCCCGGTCCGCAGCGCCACGCTTTTCAGAATGAAAATCAACAGCGCGAGGCCCATCGTGAGCTGCGGGAAGATATAGTGGAAGGTCACCGTAAAGGCGAACTGAAGTCGATCGACTGCCAAGGCTTCCGGCACTGCTCATTCTCCAACTGCGACGGTAGGACGTCGCCGCAGCTCCCACGATTTACATCCGATCTCCTCACCTTAGTACAAGCCACCCAGACGAGCAAGGGTTACCCTGCCCGGTTTTTCAGGTGATTACCCTAAAAATGGGTGCTTTTCTGGAACTATCGGGCCAAACGAATGGGCTGCCTGAGGCGAAACCGGGGGAAAAGAGGCTAGGCGGGCCAGCGCAGATTGGGAATGCAATTCGCCGGATGAATTAACGTCAAAAATTTACTATCGGGCAGTTAGCCGACGTTGTGACATCGGAAGCAACGCCTCAACACGGTCCAGCGTCTTTCGCGATTGGCGAAGCGTCGCGGACGGTCCTCCGCCCCCGGTTTTTCCGCCGCTCAGGCCCGCTATAGCTAATCCAGCGACGATCAGTGCTGTCGCAAACGTCTTCGTCACAAGCTGCCCAAGACACCCGCCACGTCGCCCCGGACCGCGTTCCTAGGTTTAGACCCGAATGATTAACACGCCGTCGCTACCCCGAATCTCAGAACGACACGGCTCGGCAAGATCAATGGAAGCGGGAAGTGCGGAAACTGTGGACTCTCTAGGATGGATTGCGCGGGGCGCCGAGGATTCGTCGCGAATTTTTGCGCCTGAGCTCAGCGCCCAGCGTGAGACGTGAGCACTGGATTACGCCCGTTCTTACATTTCGAGGAAACGGACGCGCTTAGCCGACGCTGATCGCTTCTTTTCGGCCTCGAAACTCAACCCGCGTCACGTGGTTTCTATTTGAAAAAATTTCCGAACTGGTCGCCTTCTGGTGCAACTTCACCCAGCGGACTGGGACTGTGGCAACCAGCTTTCCGTCGTGGATGACGCGAAGCTTATCGTTCGACTCATTCGCCTTAAGAGTGTAGTGCCCCGGCTTCAATTGAGTCTGTCCAATCTTGATAGCTTGAGTCACGTCGTAGCGAGTCGATTCCGTACGCGTGGTGGCCCAAACTACCATTGCGAAAACGAAAATTGCTAAAACGCTAATAAACTGTTTCAAATTCAAACGCATTGCTTGTACTCCTCCTTTGGGGCGGCGCTATATCTCTGGCAAGAACCGCGAATTTGCCGGTTTTCACCGCAAGCCCCGACCGATTTTCATCGGTGCAGACGCTCACCTCCTTAGATGCAGTAACGCAAGCATTCGCACACCCAATCATCCGGGTATCAGCAGCCAAAGACGTCGCCGCCTTTGCGCACTCCCGCAGCAACCCCGGCGAGGTCGCCAAGCCTCCGCATCGGGAGCGCTGGCCATGGCCACGCCGAACTTGACACTGCAGTCGTGTGATGCCATCGTGTGCCTCTAATTCCCTCGGAGGGCTAGATGCAGCCATCCAGGCGACCCTGTATCTATGCATCGTTCGCGCTGCTGCTGTTGCTTGCCGCCCCGCGCACGTTTGCCAAGAATCTGATCATCTCGAGCACTCCGCCCGGAGCGCGTGTCGAGATCAACGGCATGTTTGCCGGCACCACTCCCTACACTTCCCATTTTCCCGGCGGCTATTTTCACAAGCCCCATACTGTGTTTGGCGCGCGTTTGGACCACGCCATCACTCTCCATGTTTCCAAGGACGGGTACCTCCCGGAAAAAATTACGATCACCAATGGTCCGTATCAGTGGGTTTCCATCAACGGCCGTAAGCACGGCAATTACTTCCTGCTGAAATCTTCCCACATCGATATAAAACTCGATCCGCTCTCCGCTGGGTCTGGCCGCCCAACGGAAACAGTCGATGGGGAGGGCCCCCTGGCTCCGCCGAGGGCGGCCGAAGAGTTCGACGACGATCCCGAACACCGTGGCGGTACAGGACGTCTGGCCATCAACTCCGATCCGTCCGGCGCAGAAATCTACGTCGACGGCCAGTTTGAGGGGCAAACTCCGGCAACCCTTCGCCTGAAAAGCGGCCTTCACCACATCGAGGTACGATTTTCCGCGAAACAGCGCTGGGAGCGCGATCTCGACGTGCTAAAGGACAGCAAACTCAGTTTGAGCGCATCCAAGCCTCCTGCGCCCTAAACGCGTGCAGGTCGGCACGAGACTCCTACGCGCACAACCGCTAAATCCAAGTTGACATCCTCTCGCCCACCTTCTGTAATTAAGTGATCGACACGCACGCAACCCCCGGATCCCCCATCGCCGAGCCGCGAACGCAAGCGCGAAAGCCGCAAGTCGGCGCCTCGAAACGCCATGCGTTTTTGGTCGCCTCCGGCATTTTTCTCAGCCGCCTCGCCGGGCTCGTTCGCGAACGCGTGTTCGCTCACTATTTCGGCATTTCCGAGGCAGCAGACGCTTTCAAGGCCGCCTTCGCTATTCCGAATTTTCTACAAACCATGTTTGGCGAAGGCGTTCTCTCGGCTTCGTTCATACCTGTGTATGCCGGCCTCTTGGCAAAAGAAGATCTAGACGAGGCCGATCGCACCGCCGGTGCCATAGCGGGCTTGCTGGCTTTGGCGGTGTCGATCCTCGTTTTGGCGGGTGTTTTCGCAGCCCCGTATCTCGTCGATGTAATCGCTTTCGGATTTCATGGCGCCAAGCGCGAGCTGACCATTCGATTGGTGCGCATTCTCTTCCCTGGGGCCGGTCTGCTGGCTATTTCCGCCTGGTGCCTGGGCATCCTCAATAGTCACAAGAAATTCTTTCTATCCTACACAGCGCCGGTGCTTTGGAACGCCGCCATGATCGGCGCCATGATCGGCTGGGGCGGTCGCTACGCTCAATATCCGCTGGCGGAAGTCCTGGCGTGGGGATCGGTCATCGGCAGTGCTCTTCAAGTCGCCATACAGTTCCCGGTCGTCTTGAGACTGCTGCGCCGCCTGCGCGTTACCTTGCGTTATCAGACCGAACACGTCAAAGAAGTCGTCCGAAACTTCGTTCCGGTCTTTACCGGCCGCGGCGTGGTGCAAATCAGCGCATACGTTGATCGCCTGCTGGCCAGCCTGCTGCCTACCGGTGCAGTCGCAGCGCTTGCCAGTGCACAGACCCTGTTTATGCTTCCGGTTAGTCTTTTTGGAATGTCTGTGTCGGCCGCGGAACTCCCGCACATGTCGGGAGCAATTGGCGACGAGCAAGACGTTGCCCCAGTGCTGCGCGCTCGGCTTGACTCCGGTCTGCGCCAGATTGCCTTTTTCGTGGTGCCGTCTATCGCCGCATTTCTAATACTCGGTGACGTGACCGTCGGCGCGATTTACCGCACAGGACGCTTCTCCCAGGCGGATGTGTTTTACGTCTGGGGAATTTTAGCCGGATGGACCCTGGGGCTGCTGCCTTCCACCCTGGGTCGGTTGTATTCTTCCACGTACTACGCCCTGCGTGATACACGCACTCCGCTACGCTACGCCGTCATCCGCGTGGTCCTGACCACTGGTCTCGGATATGCCTGCGCCATTTCGCTGCCGCCGGTCATGGGAATCAGCCCGCGCTGGGGCGTCGCCGGACTTACCATTTCGGCCGGTATGGCCTCTTGGGTGGAATTCACGCTACTGCGTCGCACTCTGAACCGCCGAATCGGTACGACCGGCGTGCCCGCAGCGTACATGACAAAAGTCGGAATCGCCGCGTTCGGTGCTGCCGGCGCGGCATGGTTAATCCATCACGCGTTCCGTCATCATTCCCCGATTCTGGCTGCGGTCGTCGTGCTGGTGCCGTTCGGGTTCCTATATTTCGCCGCCACGCTGGCGCTGGGTCTTTCCGAGGTCCGCGTGCTTTTCAATCGCTTCCGGAGCCTCGCAAATCGCGCTCGCTGAGTAGCGAGCCAGCGCCGCCCCTATCCTCGCGATTATCGCGCCGGAGTTCCTTCGGGAGCCGCGCGCAGATACTGCGAGGGCCACGCGATCTTTTGTCCCAGCTCGCGCGCCGCGTGCATCGGCCAGTACGGGTCGCGCAAAAATTCCCGGGCCATCAGCACCAGATCAGCTTTCTCCTCGCGCACGATCGCATCCGCCTGACTCGCGGCCGTAATCATCCCAACCGCTCCGGTCATCACGCCCGCCTCGCGCTTAATCTTTTCCGCGAACGGCACCTGATATCCCGGCCCAACCGAAATTTTCGCGTTCGGCACATTCCCGCCCGAAGAGCAATCGATCAAATCCACTCCCAGCGGCGCAATTTGCTTCGCCAATTCCACTGACTGATCCGCGTCCCATCCGCCGGGAACCCAGTCCGTGCCCGAAATGCGCATAAACAGCGGCAATTCCGCGGGCCAAACTTCCCGCACCGCGGTCACAACTTCGCGCGCAAATCGCGTGCGGTTTTCGAACGCGCCGCCATAGCCATCCGTCCGCTGGTTCGAAATCGGCGAAAGAAATTCGTGAATCAAGTAGCCGTGCGCGCCGTGAATTTCCACAATTTGAAATCCGGCTTTCAGCGCGCGCCGCACCGCCGCCGCGAATCCCTCCACGATGGCGCGAATTCCCTTCTCATCGAGTTCCGCGGGCATCCTGTATTTCTCGTCGAACGGAATGGCGCTGGGAGCCACCGGCGTCCATCCGCCTTCGGAATCGGCGACCGCGCCTCCGCCTTGCCACGGACGCTTCACGCTCGCCTTGCGTCCCGCGTGCGCCAGTTGAATTCCTGGCGCCACACCCTGCTCACGAATGAACGCGGCGATCCGCGCCAGCGGCGCAATGTGATCGTCCTTCCAAATCCCCAGATCCGCCAGGCTGATGCGCCCCTCCGCCAGCACCGCCGTCGCTTCCGCAAACACCGCCGCCGCTCCGCCCACCGCGCGGCTGCCCAGATGAACCAAGTGCCAGTCCGT
>DATLSB010000134.1:0-4347 GCA_035534415.1 Candidatus Dormiibacterota bacterium
TGTGTCGCCACGCCCGGCTCGCGTGCTTGCAGCAATTCCAGAAAAAGCCCGAAGCGCGCGACCACAAATCCGAATCCCATCAGCGCCAAACCGGTTCGAATCCACGCCAGAAAAGTTCTCTCCGCCGCCAAATAATCGCCCGTGCCAGGTTTTGTTGCGTCCGCCATTTCGCCGCCTGTCTCGCTGCAACTTTATACTCTTCAAATCCATATCACAAAGATGATTTCCACACCGCATTGCTCTCGTCAGCCCGGTGGCGGGATGGATACCAGTCTCCCGGGCCGCCGACGCGCGCGCCGTTTTTCCCGCTTGACACTCCCATGCTAACTATTTTACCTTGCCATAGTCTAACTATGCATCGAACCCCTATGCTAGGAGCGTCCCATGGTTCGCGATGAAATTCCGCCCGGCACTCTTCATCTGTTGATTTTGAAAACGCTTGCTCGCCGCGGCGAATTGCACGGCTACGAAATCGCCCGCACCATTCAGCAAAACTCGGAAGATGTGCTGCAAGTCGAGGAAGGCTCGCTCTATCCCGCGCTGCAGCGCATGCTCGTCAAAGGCTGGGTGAACGCGCATTGGGGCGCAACGCCGGAAAATCGCCGCGCCCGCTACTATCGCCTGACCGCTGCGGGACGCAAACGATTGGAAATCGAGCTGTCGCAATTCCGGCGCATCGTCGGGGCCATCACCCGCGTGATTCAGACCGCGTGAGTCGGGCTTTGCAGTCGAAACATTTTCAGCGGCGCGCGGCCCGCCTGCCGTTGGCAGGCTCTCAGGTTGTGCGCTGCGCATTGCGCTGGACGGAGGAACATCATGCGCGGAAAATTCAGCGAGATCCCACGGCAAATACGAATGCTCTTCCACCGGGAAAAATTCCATCGCGACCTCGACGAAGAAATGCGCCTGCACATCGAACTGCGCGAACGCGAATTGCGCGAAGCCGGCCTTTCGCCGGACGCCGCTCACACCGCCGCGCGGAAGACCTTTGGCAACGCGCTCGCTCTCCGCGAAGCCAGCCAGGATTCCTGGGGCTGGGCTTGGCTCGAACATCTCGCGCAGGATTTGCGCTTCGCCTTCCGCATATTGCGCAAATCCCCCGGTTTCACCGCCGTCGCCATTTTGACTCTCGCTCTCGGCATCGGCGCCAACACTGCCATTTTTTCCGTGGTCTATGGCGTGCTGCTGCAGCCGCTCCCGTACAAAGACGCTTCGCGCCTGGTGGTGCTGAATGAAACGACTCCGAAAGTGGGAACCGTCAGCGTGTCGTATCCGAATTTCCTCGACTGGCGCGCGCAGAGTCACGATTTTTCGCAGATGGCCGCGGTGCACGATGTCGGCTTCAATCTCGCGGGCGTCACGCAACCGGAAAACATCAGCGGCGAAGCCGTTTCGCCGAATTTCCTTTCCATGATAGGCGTGCGGCCGTTCCTCGGCCGAGATTTTGACGCGTCCGAGGAAAAGCCCGGGACCGCGCCCGTGGTGCTGCTCAGTTACGAGCTGTGGCAATCCCACATGGGAGGAGATCGAAACGCCATCGGCCGCACCATCACACTCGATGGCCGCAGCTTTACGATTGTTGGCGTATTGCCGCCGAAGTTCCGTTCTCTCGACAAGACAGATGTAATGCTGCCGATCGGCGTGTGGGCGACAAACAATTCCGAAGAGGCCAATGAACGTGGCGAGCGGGGCGACATGATCGCGATCGGCAGGCTCGCGCCGAACATCACATTCGCGCAAGCGCACACGGAAATGGAAGGAATCGCCGCGCGGCTCGCGAAAGAATATCCGGCAAGCAATGACCAGTTTGGAGTGGCGCTGCAAACGGTCCGCAATGCATTCGTCGGCGACGCGCGGCCCGCCATTCTGGTGCTCTTCGGCGCCGTGATGTTCGTGTTGCTGATTGCGTGCGCGAATGTCGCGAATTTATTTTTGGTCCGCGGAGCGGCGCGTGCAAAAGAAATCGCGCTGCGCATGGCCTTCGGCGCCAGCCGCAGCCGCATCATCCGCCAGATGCTCACAGAGAGTTTTGTCCTGGCATTTCTTGGCGGCGCTTTGGGCCTGACGTTGGCAATCGGCGGAATCCGCGGAATTACGCATCTGATTCCGATGGATATGCTTTCCGGCGCCAGTGTGAATTTGAATGGCGCAGTTCTTTTCTTCGCAGCAGGCATCATCGTGCTGGCTGCATTTATTTTCGGGCTCGCTCCAGCAATGCACTCCACAAGGCCTGATGTACAATCGGAGTTGAAAGAGGGCGGCAGAACGGCGAGCGCTAGCGCGGCACAAAATAAATTGCGCGGCGCGTTGGCCATCGCGGAAATTTCTCTCGCGCTGATTCTCCTGGTCGGCGCGGGGCTGATGATGAAAAGTTTGTACAAACTGCTGAGCGTGGATCCGGGCTTCCAGCCGGATCACGTGCTGACCATGGAAATGGAATTGCGCGCGCAGCAATATTCCAAGGATCCGGCCATTCTCAATTTTTGGCAGCAACTGCTGGACCGCGTGCGCGCGCTACCCGGAGTGGGAAATGCAGCGGTCGGGACTGTGATTCCGCTGACGGACGCTCATTCTCGCACGGACGTCACGATCGAAGGCATGGCATTGCCCAAGCCGGGGAATTATCCGCATCCGGACTATCACGAGGTGAGTCCCGGCTTCATCGGCACGCTTGGCATTCCGTTGCTGCGCGGGCGGACATTCACTGACGCGGACAAACAAGGAGCGCCACTTGTTGGAATGGTGAATGCGAAACTGGCAAAACAATACTGGCCAAACGAAGATCCGATTGGAAAACGATTCATGTTCGGGCATCCCGATCCCACTTCTAAGAGCCCGCCGAAGTGGATCACCGTGGTCGGCGTCGTGGGGGATACGAAGCTCTACGGCTTGGCAAATCCGTCGCGGCTGGAAGTTTATGTTTCCTCCCTGCAATATCCCGACAGCGGCATGCGCCTGGTGGTGAAATCGCGCGTAGATCCCGCGTCACTGATTTCAGCAATTCGCGCTGCTGTAGCCACGATTGACAAAGACCAGCCGATTTTCGCGATCTCGACCATGAACCAATTGGTGAGCGATTCCGTGGCGACGCGGCGAATCACGCTGGTGCTGCTTGGATTATTTAGCGCACTGGCGCTTGTGTTGGCGGCGATTGGAATTTACGGCGTAATTTCGTATTCGGTGGCGCAGCGAACGCACGAAATTGGAATTCGCATGGCGCTAGGCGCGCAGCATACCGATGTGTTGCGGATGGTGCTTAAACAAGGCGCGAAAATTGCAATTGCGGGCGTCGCCATAGGTGTTGCTGCTTCACTAGGGCTTATGCAATTGATGTCGAGCTTGCTTTTCGGCGTCAGCGCAGGCGATCCGCTGACGTTCACCGGCGTGGCGATTCTGCTTGTGCTCGTTGCGTTGCTTGCCTGTTACATTCCCGCACGGCGGGCGCTGCGCGTGGACCCGATGGTGGCATTGCGTTACGAATGACGCTGCGCAGCGGAACGCCGATTTTTCGGGAGCGCGAGCCGGCACACAGGCTAAAAGCCTGTGCCACAAAACGCGGCGATTACTTGATGCCGAGTTTGTCGATGACGCGGATTACGTCTTGGTGCGGGACGTCGTAGAGTTCGTGCTCATCTTCCTGCTCGAGGCGCTCGCGCAAATATTCCGCAGCGATGAAGCTGGCTTCGCGGTCGGTCAAATTGCGTTTCGCGCGGCTGCTGAATTCGATGAAGGCAGTGTGGGCGAGACCGAGTATCACGCCCTTACCGTCGACATAGAATTTGCAGTCAATGGTATCCGCGTGGCGCGTCGCAATCGCGTTCCAGCAATGCGAGAAGCGGCAGCGGTAGACGACGTCGGTCATTTTCGAAGCCACTTCGAAGGGGCGCACAAAATCGCTCATGGCGCCTTGATTCGGAATCCGCGTTACCGTTGTTGCGCTCATCTTTGTTTTCCGCCTTGACTAAAAAATCCTCCCACTATTTGTGGCCCGCTATGGCTGCATGCGTCTCCGAGTAGCTGCGGATTGCCGCGCCCACACCCGCGCCTGCCGGAAGGCGGAAACCTTGATCGAGCAAGCACTTTTCGAGGGCCGCCAGAAACAGCAGTACATTATTTTTCTGGCAGCCGTAACCCATCAATCCCACGCGCCAAAGCTTGCCCTTAATCGGGCCAAAGCCGCCCCCGATTTCGATATTGAATTCGTCCAGCAATTGACCGCGCACTTTTGCGTCGTCAATTCCCTGCGGGACTTTTATGCCTGTCACTGTGACTTGGCGATCCTTTGGATTCTCAACGAACATCTGGAGGCCCATAGCTTCGAGGCCAACGACGAGGGCGTCGCGATTT
>DATLSB010000135.1:0-22125 GCA_035534415.1 Candidatus Dormiibacterota bacterium
ACGCCGGCCTTGACGAGATCGACGAACTCGCCACTGTCAGCGTTGTACCCGAAGTTATCTTCCTTCGATTCGCGCACGCGGCCGACGATCACAGCGCCTTCTTCTCCGGCGTTGTGAGCGATCTGGCGCATGGGCTCTTCGAGGGCGCGCTTCACGATGTTTACTCCGATGGCCTCGTCGCCTTCGAGTTTCAGCTTTTCGAGAGCGGCGATGCAGCGAACCAGCGCAACGCCGCCGCCGGGAACGATGCCTTCCTCGACGGCCGCGCGAGTGGCGTGCATGGCGTCCTCAACGCGAGCCTTCTTTTCCTTCAGCTCGGTTTCGGTAGCCGCGCCAACCTTGATGACGGCGACGCCGCCGACCAGCTTGGCGAGCCGTTCCTGCAGCTTTTCGCGGTCGTAGTCCGAGGTGGTGTCCTCGACCTGAGTGCGGATCTGCCTGACGCGGCCCTCGATCTCGCTGGCCTTTCCGGCGCCTTCGATGATCGTGGTGTTGTCCTTATCGATGGTGATCTTCTTGGCGCGGCCCAGATCCTCGGCCTTCACGTTTTCGAGCTTGATGCCGAGGTCTTCGGTGATGGCCTTGCCGCCGGTCAGCGTGGCGATATCTTCGAGCATGGCCTTGCGGCGGTCGCCAAAGCCAGGAGCCTTGACGGCGGCGCACTGCAGCGTGCCGCGGAGTTTGTTCACCACGAGAGTGGCCAGCGCTTCGCCTTCCACGTCCTCAGCGATGATCAGCAGAGGCTTGCCCATCTTGGCGATCTGCTCGAGCAGGGGAAGCAGGTCCTTCATCGAGCTGATTTTCTTCTCGTGGATCAGGATGCGGACGTCTTCCAAAGCGCATTCCATCCGCTCCGGATCGGTGACGAAGTAGGGCGAAAGATAGCCCCGGTCGAACTGCATGCCTTCCACGACTTCGAGGGTGGTCTCCATCGTCTTGGATTCTTCGACGGTGATCACGCCATCTTTTCCAACTTTTTTCATCGCTTCCGCGATGATCGAACCGATCTGCCTGTCGTTGTTGGCGCTGATGGTGCCGACCTGGGCGATCATGTCGCCCTTCACGTCCTTGTGAAGCGCCTTCACCTGCTCGACGGCCACCGCCACGGCGCGTTCGATGCCGCGCTTGAGAGCGGTCGGGCTTGCGCCGGCGGCCACGGTCTTCACGCCTTCGCGGAAGATGGCCTGCGCCAGCACGGTTGCGGTGGTGGTGCCATCGCCGGCTACGTCAGAGGTCTTGGAAGCGACTTCGCGGACCATCTGCGCGCCCATGTTTTCGAGCGGATCGGGCAGCTCGATTTCTTTTGCCACGGTCACGCCGTCCTTGGTGATGATGGGCGCGCCGAATTTCTTCTCGATCACCGCGTTGCGGCCCTTGGGACCGAGGGTGATCTTCACGGCGTCTGCAAGTATGTTGACGCCGCGGAGAATCGACTGGCGCGAGTTCTCACCAGTCACGATTTGCTTTGCCATGATTCTATTTCCTCCTGAATTTCCTTCGAATCGTTTGCCGGGCTTTCACGCCGCGGCGGTTTTTAGAGTGCTGCTAGTTACTTTTTGCCGCCGGCAGCCTTCGCCGCAGCGCCGAGCTTGGCGAGAATTTCGTCTTCCTTGAGAATCAGGAATTCCTCGTCGTCAATCTTGATGTCGTTGCCGCTGTATTTGCCGAATAGGATGCGGTCGCCAACTTTTACATCGAGCTGGATACGGTCGCCCTTTTCGTTCAATTTTCCGGCGCCAACCGCGACCACTTCGCCTTCTTGTGGTTTTTCTTTGGCCGAATCAGGGATGATGATGCCGCCCTTCACGGACTCTTTCTCTTCGAGCCGCCGGACCAGAACGCGGTCGTGCAGCGGCGTAACGTTGACTGCCATCTGTGCAATCCCTCCGATGCTGTATTGAGTAGCTGTGCGAGGGCTTCCGTTTAGCACTCCTCGCCAGCGACTGCTAATATAGCAGGCGTGGGGCGCATGTCAAGGACTGAAATGTTAAATCTGCGTGAACTAGGCTCAGATTTGTGATATTCGCATGTATATTTATTTCAGCTACTTACAACTGTTTTTTGGCTGGCGGGGCGCTCTGAAGGACGAAATCGATTGATCCAACGCGCAGCTATGAAATACTCAGGCGATTGCTAGACGCTGACAGCGAGAGTGCGGAACGCTTGAACGTATGATTTCGAGGGCACAAATTGCGGCGTTCATTTTGGCAGGAGGCGAAAGCTCGCGCATGGGGCGAAGCAAAGCCGCGCTGGAAGTGGACGGAACGCCGATGCTGGTGCGGACGGCGCGGCTGGTCGAATCGGTGGTCGGGTCTGCCACGGTGATCGGTAGTTTGAGAGACAGCCAATCATTCGGGCTTCGGGTGACTGCCGATGATTGGCCGGGCGCAGGTCCCTTGGGAGGAATTGCAACGGCGTTGCGAGTTTCGAGAGCGCCGTGGAGCCTGATTGCGGCGTGCGATCTGCCATATCTCACCGAGCCGTGGCTGGAATTTCTAGTGGCGCGGGCGCTCGCCTCGCAGGCGGATGCAGTGGTGCCGATGAACACACGCGGCGCAGAGCCGCTGTGCGCCGTCTATAACGAGAGGTGCGAACCGGCGATTCGAGGGGCGCTCGAACGCGGAGTGCGGAAAGTGACTGACGGGCTGAAGGACGTACTCGTCGAGCTCATAGACCCCTTTGAATGGAAAGCGTTTGATTCGGAGGGAATGCTGTTCAAGAATATGAATACTCCCGAGGATTACGAAGAGGCGCGCGCCAGGCTGGGCGGGGCAGGGAAACCCGGAGCAAAATGAGCGGCCACTACTTCGAATTTCAACACGTCTGGAAATCGTTCGACGACAAGTCAGTTTTGAAAGATGTGAATTTTTTTGTCGATCAGGGCGAGACGGCGGTGATCATGGGGCGCAGCGGGGTGGGAAAATCCGTCTCGCTGAAACTGCTGCTGGGATTTTTGGAGCCGGACGAAGGCCGCATCATTTTGGGCGGACAGGACGTGACGGGCTGGACCGAAGAGCAGTTTTCCGAGATTCGGCGGCGCGTGACGATGGTGTTTCAATCGGGAGCGCTGTTTGATTCGCTGACAGTCGCCCAGAATGTGGCGTTTCCGCTCGAAAGTCGCGGAGGGCACCTCGACCGCGACAGCATTGATGCGCGAGTGCGCGAGATGCTGGAAATGCTGGAAGTGTCCGATCTGGCTGAGCGATATCCGGCGGAACTTAGCACGGGAACGAAGCGGGCTGTGGCGATCGCGCGAGCGCTGGCGGAAAATCCGGACGCGCTTCTGTACGATGAGCCGACTACGATGGTCGATCCGCTGATGGCCTCGCATGTGAGCGATCTGATCGTGAAGCTGAAAAAGACGCTGCATAAAACCTCGATCGTGGTCACGCACGATACGCACCTGGCGAAAAAACTGGCCGACCGCGTGATTTTTCTTGTCGAGGGAAGCGTGGCGTTTTTCGGGACGTGGGCGGAATTGGAGAATTCGCAGGACCCCTTTCTTCGGAATTTCCTGGCGCAGGATGAGCTGGTGCCTGCCTTGAATGAGTCGGCGTGAGCGAAGGCAACGCGGCGAGCGCGAAAAAACAGCTCCTGCGAGTGATGGGCTTTTGGGACGTCCTGCTGTTCAATATCGCCACGGTGCTTGGCCCGCGCTGGATCGCCGCGGCGGCGCATAACGGCACTTCGTCGATTAGCCTGTGGGTGCTGGCGGCGTCGCTCTTCTTTCTTCCAACCACTTTAATCATCGCGGAACTTTCCACTCGATATCCGCATGAAGGCGGGCTGTACGTCTGGTCGAAAGAGGCATTCGGCGAATTTCACGGATTCGTGGCCGGCTGGACGTATTGGATTTACACGTTCTTCTATTTTCCGGGGCTGCTGATGGCCAGCGCGGCGATGGCCGCGTATCTGGGCGGCAGCCGCGGAGCCTATCTCGCGAACGACCGGACGTTTCTGATGGTGGTTTCGTTCGCACTGCTTTTCGCGGCGGTGATCCTGAACATCATCGGGCTCAACATCGGGAAATGGCTGCAGAACGCGGGCGGCGTAGGGACGTATCTCCCGCTGCTGATGCTGATTGGCCTCGGCGTTTATTTTTGGCATCGGCACGGGTCGGTGACGCATTTCACTTGGGCCAACATGATGCCGACGTGGAATTGGGGCACGGTGAATTTTTGGCCGCAGATTGCGTTTGCGTTCACGGGGCTGGAACTTTGCTCGGCGATGAGCGAAGAGGTGCGGAATCCGCACCGGACCTTTCCGCGCGCGATATTCGGTTCCGGGGCGCTGATTGCGGCGGCGTACATCGCCGGGACATTTGCCGTGCTGGCGATTTTGCCGGCGCATAGCGTGGATCCAAAAGCTGGAGTATTTCAGGCGCTGACGGCAGGTTCGACGGTTTTCGGAATCGCGTTCTTCGGAATTTTGGCGGCGTTTCTGGTGCAGTTCGGAAATGCTGGCGGCGTGGGTTCGACGGTGGCGGGGATTTCGCGGATCCCGTTTATTGTGGGGATCGATCGGTATCTTCCCTCGGCATTCGGCAAGATTCATCCGAAATGGCGCACGCCGTGGGTTTCGATTCTGGTGCAGGCGGTAATTTCCGGCGTGATCCTGCTGCTGATTCAGGTGAACGAGACGGCCAACAACGCGTACCAAATCTTTGTGGACGCTGGAACGATTCTCTATTTCATACCGTTTCTTTACATGTACGCGGCGGCGATTAAGCTGGCGTACCGTTCCGATCGCGAAGCGAATCCAGATGCTGCCCTGATTCCCGGAGGAAAAGTGGGCGTGTGGATCGTGGGAGCGCTGGGATTCGCGGTGGTGATGTTTGGGTTGGCGCTGTCGTTCATTCCGCCGGCTGAGGCGATGGATAAGCTGCTTTTCGAAGGGAAGCTGGTGATTGGAACGGTCGGCGGAGTTTTGCTCGGCTTGATTTTGTATTATCGCGGCGCTCGCGCTAAGGCGCGGGAGGCCGCACTCACCCCAGCGAAGTAGACGTGCGCGGCTGTTGCATTCCGCGAAAACAGCTGCTTCAAACTACACGCTGTTTTCCCAATTATTGCTAACCTAAACGCACGAAAGGATTTCCTTTCCGGAGCCGCACATGAATCGCCGCATCGCCGTTATATGGGGTGTGCTGTGCTTTTCTTGGGTGCTTTTTTCATTCGCCGGAACGGCCCGCGCGCAGACGGAACAGATCCTCGACTATCACAGCGATATCCAGCTGAGCGATGACGGAATGATGCTGGTGCGCGAGACCATTCAGGTGGTGAGCGCCGGACAGCAAATCCGCCACGGTATTTACCGCGATTTTCCCACGACGTATACGGATCCCTTCGGCAATCGCTACGTGGTTGGTTTCGACCTGGTGGGCGCCACATGCGACGGCGCTCCGGAAGAGACGCGCGTCGAAAACCGCAGCAACGGCGTGCGGATCTATCTGGGAAGCTCGAAATATTTCGTGCAGCCGGGCGAGCACACTTACACGGTCACTTACACCACCGACCGTCAGCTGGGATTTTTCCGCGATCACGACGAGCTTTTCTGGAACGTGACCGGCAACGGCTGGATTTTTCCCATCGAGCACGCGTCCGCAACGGTGCGATTGCCGCGGATCATTCCGGCCGATCGAGTGCGGCTGGGGGGATATACCGGGCCGAGAGGTTCCATGGAGCAGGCGCTGACGCACCAATCCGCATCCGATGGAACGTTTGAATTTGCGGCGACACGGCCGCTTGGCTCATCCGAAGGAATGACCGTCCTGCTGATCTGGCCGAAAGGATTGATCCAGCCGCCGACCGCGAAGCAAAAGCTGAATTATCTGCTGCACGATAATCCCGATGCGCTGATCGGCGGCGGCGGGCTGGCGGTGATTTTTCTCTATTACCTGCTGGTATGGGCTGCGGTGGGCCGCGATCCGAAGCACGGCACGATCATGGCGCTTTACGAGCCACCCTCGGGATTTTCACCGGGCGCCATTCGTTTTTTCGAGCGCATGGGCTACGACAACAAGACGTTCGCGTGTGCGGTGGTGAGCATGGCAGTGAAGGGTTATTTGCGGATCGAAGAGCAGGGCGGAACGTACACACTTTATCGCGCTAAGTCGGATCCGAGCGTGCTGTCGGCAGATGAACGAGCGGCCGCGAACATTTTGTTCGAGGGGCGCAACGAGATCTGGCTGCACAACGAACACCACACCATCATTGCAGCGGCGATTGCGGCGCTGAAGAAGTCACTGAAGAGCGCGGAACTAAAAACCTACTTCGTGAAAAACAGCGGATTCATGATTCCCGCTGCGCTGATTTCTTTGGTGGTGATTCTATGGATGGCGAGCATTCGTGGCTCGTCAGCGCTGGTGATGGTGGCGTTTTTGGGCGTGTGGCTTACGGGTTGGAGCGCTGCGGTGGCGGGTCTGGTGATTGCGTGCGTGCAGGCGTGGAAGGCGTCTTTTGAGGGCGGGCACGCGACCGGCGGGCTGGCGGCAAAAGCGTTCGGAACGACGCTGGTCGCTGTTCCGTTCGCGGGATTCGAGGTGATGGGGCTGGGAATGCTGGTGGAAGGGACTTCGATATTCATCGCAGTGACGCTGATTGGCGCCGTTGCGCTGCACATCTGGTTTCATTATTTGCTGAAGGCGCCGACACGCGCGGGGCAGGCAGTGCTCGATAAGATCGACGGCTTTAAGATGTTTCTGGGGGCGGTGGAAGGCGATCCGATCCGGCGAGCGATGGCGCCGGAGAAGACGCCGGAAGTGTTCGAGAAGTTTTTGCCGTACGCGATCGCGCTGGGAGTTGAAAAAGCGTGGGCGGAAAAGTTTTCAGGAGTGATTGGCCAAGCAAGCGCGGCTTCGGGATCGGGTGCGAATGGCTATGCGCCGGGATGGTATTCTGGTCCTGGATGGAGCGATTTTGGAGCGGCAGGATTTGCCAGCTCGCTGGGCGGCTCGTTTGCGAGCGCGATTTCGTCGTCTTCATCCGCGCCGGGATCGAGCGGCGGAGGGTCGGGCGGGTCGGGCGGAGGGGGAGGCGGCGGTGGCGGAGGAGGATGGTAGTGGCGGCTGGGAGGAAGCTCGCGCGCAGGGCCCCGCTGCTGGTTTGGTGATGAAGCCGCACGCGCTGCTGCGGACCAGCTTCCGCGCTGGAATCGCCGTCAAAGCATTCGACGGCGTGATGGAAACCATCGGCGGAGTGATTCTGTGGTTCATCAAGCCCGCCGAGATGAGCCGCGCGCTGCACTTTCTGTTTCAGCACGAGCTTTCGGAAAGCCGGCACGACTTCATCGCCAACCACGTGCTGCATTTGTCCGCTCAATTGGCGGGTAGCCAGCCGGTTTTCGCTTCGCTTTTCCTCCTTTCTCACGGCGTGGTCAAAGTGCTGCTTGCTATCGCTTTGTGGATGGACGACCTGTGGGCGTATCCGCTGGCGATTTTCGTGTTTGGCGGGTTCACCGTGTATCAGGTTTATCGCTACACGCACACGCATTCGGTGGGTCTGCTGGTGCTGACGGTTCTCGACGTAGCGATTGTGTGGCTTACTTGGGCGGAGTATGGGGTGCAGAAAGCGGAGCGCTGCGTGACTAGAGCCGAGTGATCGAAGAGCCGCGACGAACCGCTAGATTGTCCGGAACTCAGGCGCTGGCGGTCGTTCCGTGCGGATTTGCGGCTTGATGTAACAAGCTAGCAGAAAGCGAGGCAGTCGCGTCCCACGTAGCCTCGCGTATGTCTCTCGATCCTTTATGACGCTTTGGTATGTGTCCAGTTTCCGGACGGCCTCCTCGCGGGATTTCGCCCTGCACACGAAAAAGCAGACGATCGAATCAGCGATTAGGAGCTTTTCGAAATCTTCGTCTGTCTTTTCGTCTGCAGAGTTTCGCTCCGTCTCTCCTACAATCGCGGCCTGCATCAGAAAACGGCGCCCCGCAGGCTCTCTGTAGAATAGCGCACAGAAATCGAACATTCGGCCCCACTCGGAACCAGCCCGCCCATCGCAGTCGTCTTTGTCTGATGGTTTGCCGTAATAGCAGAACATGTTCGGATTCGTCTTAAGCTGTTTCGTGATCGATGACGAGATAGCGTTATGTGTGAGGGCATTCCACGACCGCTCCGACGCCTCTTTTAAAGCAGCGCTCGCGTATTGGACCAGAGTCGCTTCATCGGGCAATTCGACGGCAATGCTCATCGTGACTCCTCCCACTATGAACGGCGCATCCCTCCGATGATCCGCTCGTCTAGCATCTTTGGCCGATGGATGGTTTTTCGAGAACGTAGGCTCTGCCGGCGCAGGTGCGACATTCTGCCTCGCCGGTCCCGTTGCACCATCCGCAATTTCCGGTGGAGCGCGCCCACTCGCTGCGGTATAGCCCGGCCGTGTCGCTATCGGGTGACCAGGCTCCGCTGCCGTCGCACGCCGAGCAAGTCACGAGCACGCGTCCACCGCACTCCCGGCATTCAACAAGTCGACGCCCGTACTCAGGCTCATTTGAACCATTCGATGATGCTGTTGAGGTGGGGGAGAAGATAGCGGTAGGGAAGATTGCACAAGCCAGGAGGAGCGGTCCAGTGGATTGCAGAAATACGCGTCTTGACAGTGGCCCTAACATTCCTTAGCGGCCTCCGGTTATGTTTCAGCCCTTGGAGGCCAGCATCTTAGCATAGGTGCCTTCATGTGCGCGTTTCGGGCCGGAGAAAAAGCAGATTCCTCCGGCATGCTGCGCCGTTCGGAATGACAACCGCGCTGGAGGCGCATCTGCATGATTGCGGGTTTGCATTTCGCCGCGTTAAAGGTACGGCAGATTCCTCCGGCGCTCGGCGCCGTTCGGAATGACAATGCATCGGCGTTCGCGCTCACAATGCATCGGCGTTTGCGCTGACAATGTGTGGGCGGGACTGCGAATTAGAAACCTTCTTCGATTAGTTTGCTGATGCTTAGGGGCGACGCTGCGGGGGCTTTGCGCGCGGTGAGCATGCTTTCGACGTATTTTGCGAGGATGTCGCATTCGAGGTTGACGGTGTCGCCGGGAACTAGCGCGTGCACGTTGGTGTGATCGTAGGTGAAGGGAATTACGGCGAAATCGGCGACGCCGTCTTGCCAGCGGGCCACGGTGAGGCTGATGCCGTCGATGGCGATGGAGCCTTTTTCAGCGACGTAGCGCTGTAGGTCGTCCGGGACGCGTACGGAAAGCCACCAATTGTCGCCTTCGCGGGCGAGGCGGGTGACGCGTCCGGCGCCATCGACGTGGCCTTGCACGAAATGACCGCCGAGGCGCGCGCCTGCTGCGAGCGGGCGTTCCAGATTCACGGGATCGCCGGGTTTTTTTTCGCCGAGCGAAGTGCGGCGCAGCGTCTCGCCGGAAAGATCGGCGGCAAAGCGCGTTTCGCTGAGATCGGTGACGGTGAGGCAGCAGCCGTTGACGGCGATGCTGTCGCCGAGCTTCGTCTCTTGCGCGATTTCAGCCGCGCCGGCGAAATTCACCCAGAGGCTGCCGCCCTCCCGCGCGCGATCGAGTGCGTCAATTTTTCCGACGCGTTCGATGATTCCCGTAAACATCGGCAAGGTATCCTTCGACGACGAAATCCGTTCCACACGGCGCTACGCGTAGGTTTTGCAGCGCGGGAGATTGTGCGAACCACTGCGGCGAAACTTTGGCCATCGGCACGCCGTCTGGGCCCATCACTTTGGGAGCATAGAAGAGAATCATTTTGTCGACAATGCCGGCTTGGAGCGCCGCGCCATTGAGTTCCGCGCCCGCTTCGAGAATGACGTTGAGGATTTGGCGATTGCCGAGGTCGCGCATGACCGATTGCAGATCCACATGGCGGCCGCGTGCGGGCACGCTCACCACATCGATTCCGGCGCGCTCGAGGGCGCGGGCTTTCGGCGAATCGTGCGGCTGCGTGGTGTAGACGATTACGTCGCCCTGCGCGGATTTCACCAGCTCGGATTTCAGCGGCAGGCGCAGGCGCGAGTCGACTATGGCGCGGAGCAGGCTGCGGCGGCGCGGCTGGCCGGTGCGGTCGCCCATGCGCGGATTATCGATCAGCACGGTGCCGATTCCGGTGAGCAGGGCGTCAGCTTCATGGCGCAGGCGCTGCACGGATTCGAGTGATTGCTCGCTGGTGATCCAGGTGGTGCTGCCTTTGCGCGAGGCGATGCGGCCATCGAGCGTGAGCGCGGTTTTTAGTGTGACGAACGGCAGGCCGGTGCTGATCCATTTGGCGAAACCTTCATTTAGTCGACGAGCTTCGTCCTCGCGGATGCGGGTGGTCACATCGATTCCGGCGCGGCGTAGCTGTGCATTGCCGCGGCCCGCTACATTGGCATTGGGGTCCTGCATGGCGACGACGACGCGCTTGACGCCCGCTTCGATTACAGCATTCGTACACGGGCCGGTGCGGCCGGTGGTGCAGCAGGGTTCGAGAGTGACGTAGAGAGTTGCGCCGCGCGCTTTTACGCCCGCTTTTTTCAGCGCGACGATTTCGGCGTGGTCGCGGCGGTCGTATTTGTGAAAGCCTTCGCCGATTGATTTTCCATTTTTAACAAGCACGGCGCCGACAGTGGGATTCGGATGCGCGAGAGCCGCGCCGCGCGAGGCGAGCGCGAGGGCGCGCGACATCCATGCGTCGTCAGCGGTTTGGATGGGCTCACTATTCGAAGAGCGAGTTGACATAGGTTTGGGCGTCGAAAGGGACGAGATCGTCAATCTGCTCGCCGGTGCCGACGAAGCGGATGGGCAGATTCAGCTCGCGGGCGATGGCGACGACGATACCGCCTTTGGCGGTGCCGTCGAGCTTGGTGAGCACGATGCCGGTGACTCCGGCGTGGTTCCAGAATTCGCGCGCTTGATTCAGGCCATTCTGGCCGGTGGTGGCGTCGAGGACGAGCAGAACGTCGTGCGGCGCGCCGGGAACCACTTTCGCGGCGGTGCGTTTCATTTTGTCGAGCTCGGCCATTAAATTTGATTTGGTGTGCAATCGGCCGGCGGTATCGACCACGACGATGTCGGCGGCGCGCGAGCGAGCCGCGGAAAGCGCGTCGAAAATGACGGCGGAGGGATCGGAGCCGGGTTTTTGTTTCACTACTTCCACGTTGGCGCGGTGGCCCCAGACTTCGAGTTGTTCGATGGCGGCGGCGCGGAAAGTGTCCGCGGCGCAGAGCAGCACGCTGGCGCCATCTTTTTTCAGGCGGTTGGCGAGCTTGCCGATGGTGGTGGTTTTTCCGGTGCCGTTGACGCCGACAACGAACATGACGCGCGGCGCGGGGGCTGAAGTATCGGGCTTGTGGCCATTTCCGCTGGCGGGCGCGGAAAGGACGTTCATCAGCTGGCGCTTTAATTCCTGCTTGAGCGCGGCGGCTTCGGTGAGCTTGTGTTCGTTCACTTGCTGGCGCAGGGCGGCGAGGACTTCTTTGGTGGTGCGGACGCCGATATCGGCGCTGAGCAGCGCGGATTCGAGCTGCTTCAGAAGTTCGGGATCGACGGGACGGTCGCCGGTGAGAAGCTGTTCGACGCGCGCGGAAAGTTCGGTGCGCGTCTTGACGACGGACGTCTTCAGGCGTTCGAGAAGCGTGGGCTCGGGTTTTCCGAATAGAGAGATCATGAAATTGCGCCAGGATTTGAATGAACTAACATTCTAGCAGACGCGCGGTTGGCCGGCGCTCACCAGAGGCCTACTCGAGCGGGCGGCACAGGATAACGCGTAAGCAGATCCTCGCGTCCCGCTGTATCGGAACGGTGGTAGAATCCCGGCACTTTATTGGTGTGAGGTGCGTGTGCGAAAAATTTGGATGGTGATTTTGCTGCTTTTGCCGGGGCTGGCGTTGGCGCAGCAGCCGCAAGACTTCTCGAAGGTTCAGATCAAAGTTAGCAAGGTGGCCGGCAACGTCTACATGTTGCAGGGATCGGGCGGGAATATCGCCGTGTCGGTGGGAGACGACGGGATTTTCATGGTGGACGCCGAATATGCGCCGCTGGGCGACAAAATTCTGGCCACGCTGAACGGCATTGCGCCGGGCAAGAAGGTGCGCTTCTTGATCAACACGCACTATCACACCGACCATACCGGCGGAAACGTATTTTGGGGTTCGCGCGGAGCGGTGATCATCGATCAGACGAACATTCGAAAGCGGCTGGCGGCGGGCAGCGCCGGCGGAACCGGCAACGTGCAGTTCAAGCAGGCGCCGCAGCCGGCAGCGGCGCTTCCGGTGATCACGTTTGACCGTCACATCACGATTTATTTCAATGGCGAGCCGATCGAGGCGACGCATTATCCGGCGGCGCATACTGACGGCGATACGGTGGTGTACTTCACCAAAAGCAATGTGGTGCACATGGGCGATATTTTCGTGCGCTACGGGCTTCCGTTTATCGATATTCGCGGCGGAGGCAGCATTCAGGGGATGATCGCCGCGTGCGAAAAGGTGGAGGCTACGCTTCCGCCGGACGTGAAAGTGATTCCGGGGCATGGCGAGCTGGCGACGATGGACGATGTGCGCGCGTACACAAAAATGCTGAAGGACACCGAGGCGGTGGTGCAGAAGGCGCTGGATGAACATAAGACGCTGGAGCAGATGAAGCAAGAAAACATCCTGGCGCCGTGGCAGAACGAAGCGCGCGGATTCGTGAAGGCTGATACGTTTATCGACGAAGTCTACTACTCGCTTACCGGGCCGAACGCCAAAGCCCTGACGATGTGACGCCCCGCCGGTCAAATCAGGCGCAAAGCCGGCAATGCTTTGCCTTGGCGGCGGCACTATTCTATATAAGACATTACCCAAAACGCTACACGGCGGCGCGGCGCGATTGCGCGTCGAGTCGTGGCTGCTACACTTTTCATAGGTTTGCGTGCGGGGGAGTTTCACGCAGATCGCGCGTCCTATGATCCTGGACAATACCGAGCGGCTGTATTTGGAGCGCCAAGTGACGATGGCGCGGGCGGTGATCGCTGCGCTGTCGCTAGTGGCGCTGCTGGAGACTTCCGTTGCTCCGGTGCGACGGGTGTCAGTTGCACTGCTGGCAGGCTATCTGCTGGTTGCGCTAGCGCTGATTTTTGCGGGATATTTTTTTCCGGACCGGCGCATCAACCTGCCACTGGTGGTGGATTTTTCGGTGCTGGCGGCATTTGTGTATCTGACGCCCTCGGTTTCGGCCTTCTGGTTCTTGTTTCTATTTATGGTATTCGCGCTGGCCTCGCGCGGAGAAACGCGCGGGATGTTTGCGCTAGTGGGGGTAGCGACTGCGGGAATTATCCTGCGCGTGGCGGTGGAAGATTCGTTTCATTGGCAAAGCACCTGGCATTGGGTCGCCATTGGAGTGGGCACCATGGTGTCCGGACTTGGAATGGGGTTTCTAGGTGCTCGCGAAAGGGAACACCTGGGCCGGCAGCAGTTCCTGGAGAAGATTACCGGCGTGCTGCGCTTCGATCGAGGATTGACGGAATCGATTCGGCAGGCGCTGGGGGAATTGGCCACGGCGTTCGATTGCGAGGAAGCGTGTTTGGCGGTGCGGGACGACGAAATGGAGCGGCTATTCGTTTGGAAGGTAAAGCCGAACGACCGCGACTCGCCGGGGCCGGAGACCTTGCCGCTGGCGCGCTCGGAAGCGTTCCTGATCGACTGCATGGAAGTGTCGATGGGCTGGGAGCAGAATGGCGAGCGCGGCGAAGGATTCGGGTGGGATCGCCGCACCGGGCAGCGCTTTCGGAGAGTGCCGCCGCTGGCGGATGCAGCGCGGGAGGAGCTTGGCGCCAGATCACTTATTGCGACGACGATCGAGTCCGATGGCCAGCCGGCGGGGCGGGTTATGTTGATCAATGCAAATAGCGGGCGGAAGGGCTTTTCCGAAGGCGATTTGCGCTGGCTAGATCGTATCGTGCGGCAGCTGGGACCGCCGCTTGAGAACGTATTTTTGCTGCGGAGCCTGAGAATGAGGGCGGTGGAATCGGAGCGGAGCCGAGTCTCCCGCGACCTGCACGACGGCATTTTGCAGACGCTGCTGAGCCTGAACATCCAGCTGGATGTGTTGCGGCACAAGCCTCCGCAGTCGCCGGAGCGCTTGTCGCAGGAGCTAACCAGCCTGCAGCGGACGGTGAAAGAGCAGAGCGAAGAGTTGCGGCAGATGGTGACGGAGATGCGGCCAGTGCGGGTGGAAAGCGCGGATCTGAAGGAGCTGATGTACGGATTTGCAGAGCGATTCCGAAGCGAGCACGAGCTGGCGGTGGAGCTTTTTATCGACGACCGGAATTTGCGCATTCCGGATCGAATTTGCCGGGAAATCTTCCAGATATACAGAGAGTCACTACATAATGTAAAAAAGCATGCGCATGCCAGCCACGTCGTGGTAAAACTAGAGCAAGACGACTCAAAAGTATTTCTGATCGTCGACGATAACGGCATGGGGTTTAGCTTCTCCGGCCGTTACGCCAGCGAGGAGTTGGACCGGCTGCGGCTTGGGCCAATTTCCATCAAGGAACGAACGAGGAGTGTAGGTGGAACACTTACGCTGGAGTCGAATCCTGGGCACGGGGCGCGTCTAACAATCGAGATTCCAGTCAATTAAAATGAGCAAACCAAAACAGGCGATTCGAGTCCTGGTTGCGGACGACCACGCAATCTTTCGGGAAGGTCTTCGGAAATTGCTCGACGTCGACGATATTCAGATCGTCGGCGAAGCGGCGAATGGTCTGGAATGCTCCAAACTCCTGGCGAAATTCAAGCCCGACATTTTACTATTGGACCTGCGCATGCCGGAAAAGGACGGTCTCGGCGTGCTGGAGGAAACCAATTTTGATTCTACGCCCACGCGGGTGATCGTACTCACCGCCGCTGAGGATGATCGCGATGTGGTTCGAGCCATGAGATTAGGAGCGCGCGGAGTGGTGCTAAAGCAGTCCGCCAGCGATCTGCTGGTAAAAAGCATTCGCAAAGTACACGAAGGTGAAATTTGGCTCGATAACCGCATGACCGCGGAAGTAATCGACGCGTTCAAAAAATCAGCGGAATCGGGGCAGCGTCGCGAGAAGCCGTTGCTCAGCGAACGCGAGAAGGAAATCGTGCAGCTCGTGGCACAGGGCTTTCGAAACCGCGAAATCGGCGAGAAGCTCTTCATCAGCGAACAGACCGTCAAGAATCATCTGCACAACATATTTGATAAGCTTGGCGTTTCTGACCGTCTGGAGCTCGCGTTGTACGCAATTCATCACCGCCTGATCGATTCAGCCTGACCAGGGTGTACGATTTTCCTTCCGGCAAGAAATCTCTCCGTGGGTGTGTGCCCGCGCGGGTTGGCGTAAGATTGCAAGTGGCATATGGTTGATTTCGATCAAGATAAGGTTGCGCCCGAAAAGCAGCCCGCTAGCGAACGTCCGCTTCCGGAAAAGGCGAAGCGGATGCCGGGCATGTATATCCGCGAGCGAGTGCTAATCGCTTGCGCAGTGCTGCTGATCGCGCTGTTTGGATTCACGGCGTTTATCGCTCGCCAGTACCACCATAGGATTCATCAGTACGCCGATCAGTGGTTCGCCAGAGGCGAAGCGGCGATGAACGAGGGGCAGACCAGCGCCGCCATCAACGATTACCGTAACGCGCTCGTTTATAAACCCGAGGATCCTACTTTTCAGTTTCATTTGGCGCAGGCGCTGGCCCGCGCAGGACAGGAAGTGCAGGCGCGCACGTATTTGACAAATTTACTTTCGGAAGATCCGAGCAGCGGCCCAATCAATCTCACGCTGGCAAGAATTGCCGTCAGCGAAAAGAACAATTTGGACGCGGTTCGCTACTATCACAGCGCCATTTACGGCGTCTGGGAGACTGACCCGCTGCAGCAGCGCTGGGAAGTGCGCAGCGAACTTTGCGAATATCTTCTGAACCACGGAAACGTGCAGGAAGCGGAGCCCGATCTGATCGCCCTGGCGCAGGAGGTTCCGATGCGGGACGTAGGGCGCGAGAAGACTGCCGGAAACCTGCTGCTGCGAGCAGGGCTTTGGAGCCGCGCTCTAAGCGAATTTCGGGCGGTTTTGGACACGGATAGGCGGGATCCTGATGCGCTCGCGGGCGCAGGTCGCGCGTCCTTTCAATTGGGAGATTACGTCGAGGCCGTCAACTACCTCAACCGGCTGCCGCGTGACAAACGCGACAACCCGGACCAAGCGCAAATGCTGCAAATTGCTCAGCAGGCCCAGACCATGAACGCGTTGCGCCCCGGCTTGCGGATCTCCGAACAAGCCAGACGCGCCGAGAACGCGCTCTCGGTCGCCAAAATGCGCATCGCGGCGTGCGACAAGCAGCGCAGGGAAACCCTGACGGGAGCAGCCGGAGCCGCCCCCGACGAGCTCCAGAAACTTTACGCCGTGATGCAGCAGAACAACAAGGCGTGGACTTTTCCAGGACTCTCGACGCATCCGGATCAAATTCCTTCAGCCATGTCGTTTGCTTTTCAGGCGGAGTCAGCCGCTACCAAATTGTGCGGCCCGCCGCGAAGTGAGGCCGATAAGGCTTTGTCACTGATCGCATCCAAGCACCCGGGGCAAGCCGGTGAGTGAGACGGTGACGCCGCAACCTTCTTCGACAGATTTGCCTCCCGCTGGCGCGGAAAGCCTTTTCGAGCGCGTTCGTTCCGCCTGGCAAGCGTGGATTCAGAGAATATTTGGAGAGAGGGAAGACCAACTTTTCCTGTTTCTGGCGGTTCTGATTGGGATTTTTGGAGGGCTGGCGGTCGTTTGCTTCCGGGTGGCGATTGACTGGGTTCAGTTCGTTCTGCTGGGCTCGTCGCTGTATCCGGGCTGGCCACGCGTGGTGATCGTGCCGGCGGTCGCCGGCTTGGGTATCGCCGCGCTGGTGATTTGGGTTTTCCCGCGGTCGCGTGGCAGCGGCGTGAATCAGACGAAAGCAGCGGTGTACGTTTCCAACGGCTACATTCCGTTCGATACAGTTATCGGCAAATTCGTGGTGTGCGCGCTGGCGATTGGCAGCGGGCAGTCGCTCGGTCCCGAGGACCCGTCGCTGCAGATGGGCGCGGGTATCGCCTCGAAGATCGGCCGATATCTGAAGCTTTCGCAATCGAAGATCCGCTTGATCGCTCCGGTCGGCGCGGCGGCGGGACTGGCGGCGGCGTTTAACGCGCCGCTGGCGTCTACGCTGTTTGTTATCGAGGAAGTGATCGGGACGTGGAGCGCGGGAGTTCTGGGTGCGATTGTGTTGTCGGCGGTATCTAGCGCGATTACGATGCGCTATTTCATGGGAGCGGAATCGCTGTTCCGCGTACCGTACGTACAACCGGCGCATCCGGTAGAGTTTTTAGGGTACGCGGTGCTGGGTGTGGTTGGCGGTGGAGTGTCGCTGCTGTTTACGAAATGGATCGCTTACGCGCGGCCCCGAATCCAGGCGCTTCCGCGATGGACTCATTTTCTGCTGCCCGCGATTGCAGGATTGATCGTGGGCGTGATCGGCATCTGGTTCCCTCAGGTTCTGGGCGCGGGCTATTCAATTATTGACCAGGCGCTGCACGGCGAGTTTGCGTGGAGGCTGCTATTGGTGCTGGCGGTGATGAAGCTGGTAGCGACCGGCGTGTCGTTTCTGAGCGGGACTCCCGGCGGCATGTTCGCTCCGACGCTATTTATAGGCGCGATGCTGGGGGGCGGGATCGGGGCCATCGAACACCACTTCTTTCCCAGCATCACAACTTCGGTTGGCATGTTCGCGCTGGTGGGCATGGGAACGCTTTTCGGCGGGTTTTTGCGCGTCCCGATTACGTCGGTTTTCATGGTGATCGAGCTTTCTGGAAGCTATACGGCGGCGCTGCCAGTGATGGTCTCCAGCTTGATCGCCTACTTGATTTCGCGCCATTACCAGGAAGTGGCACTTTTCGACATGCTGACGAGGCAAGAGGGACTGATTCTTCCGTCGATTGAGGAGCGCCGCGAGCAAGAGGCGTTCCTGGTGGAAGACGCGATGCGAGCCGAGGGCGCGTTTGTCGTCCGGCCGAATGAGCCGCTGGCCGACTTGGCGAAAAAAGCCGAAGCGCAAAAGGAACTGCCCATGTTGCTGCGCGTTCGAATGGGGGAGTGGCGGCTGCTGGATGGTGAGGACCTGCAGCGCCTGGCGAATGATGGTACAACCCCGCACACGGCTTCAGAGGTCAAATCAAAGGGGCCGCTGCCGCTGCTGTTTCCCGACGAGTCCATCGAGGAAGCCATGCGCTGGTTGGGGGATTGGCCGGTGATTCCGGTGGTTAGCCGCGCGGACCTGGGCCAGTTGGAAGGTGCGCTAACGTTTCCTGATGTGCTGAAAGCAGTACGCAAAGCTAAGGCCGAGTAGCTTCTTTCTTCGCTCCTCTTCCTGCCCAATTGCCCCGTGTGTAAGCCAAGGCTAGCTGTAGCCCTCATAGTACTTCTGTACTGAAAGGGGGGTCTAGAATTGGCTCTCTTGCTCTATTGGTTCAAATTCGCATTCTTCTTATCCTGTGAGTGCAATCCCGGAGACGATGCCTGTGTCCTTGAAAGAACGACGAACATCACGGCGTTTCTTGATGCGCTTGCCGCTGACAGTCCGATGGACGGATGAAATGGTGGTGGGAGAGGCTGCCACCGAGTCGCGCGAGGTAAGCTCCCGCGGCTTGTACTTTCATCTTCCGAAAGGCCTGAAGAGCGGCTCGCCTGTTGAGATTGTCATGACCCTTCCACATGAGTTGACCCAAGCTGGGCCGGTGCGCGTCCGCTGTCTGGGACGGGTGCTGCGCAGCAACCAGGAAAACTCCGGCGAGATCGGCGTGGCTGCGGCGATCGAACGTTACGAGTTCGTGCGTAACATCGATGCAGTCGCCTAACGAGTTCTTACCCAGACCCTGCGGAGATGGGTGAGAAAAGGCCGGGAGGCCAGGGTCCCTCAGCCAGGCTTCCCGGCCGCTTTATTGTGGATCGCGGCGTTCCTACTAGAACGCCGTCCGCACCCGCGCGTTACTTCTGATTATCCTTCTCGGCCCCTGCCTCTTCGCTGGGGACGTCGCCGTTTTGATTGGAGGCGCGCCAGCTGACGCGGCCGAGATTGATGCTGCGCTTGGTTCCGTAGGCGTGTTCGAACATGAGGGCCGCGACGCGGCCGCCTTCGCCGTTTTCGAGAGCCTGGACGATGGCGTGATGCTGTCGGTGGGCGTACCAGAGCATGTCGAACATGCGCCGCAGGTCAACGCGATCGAAAGCGATGGCGTGGGCCGCCGCAAAGGGGACGCGGCTGTTGCGCTCGATGGCATCAGAAATGACCTTGCTGCCAGCCCCCGACACGATCAGCATGTGAAACTGTTTGTTCATGTCGCCGTAGCGCGCTTCGTCTGATTCCAGCAATTGGCGCTTGGCAAAAATGTCGTCGCCTTCACGGAGGCACTCATAAAGCGATTGCATCACGCGCCGCGACGGCCCTTGCTCGGCGAGGATGCGCGCCGCGAGGCCTTCGAGTGCTCCGCGGACGTCGATGGCGTCCATGATTTCCTGGGCGGTGAACTCGCGGACCACAAAGCCGCGGGTATCGAGCTGCGTCAACATGCCTTCTTGAGCGAGGATCGGCAGCGCCTCGCGCACGGGAGTGCGCGACACACCGAGGGCGCTAGCCAGTTCCACTTCTCTGACGCGCTGACCCGGCGAGAGCTGTCCGTGCAGGATCATTTCCCGGATTCGTACAATGACTCGCGAATTTTTACCGGCCATGTCTCACGTACTTTAGCTCAAATTGATGCTGCGATTCGTATTCCGAGGAACGACGCGAATGGTATCAACTCCGCGGAAGGTAAGCAATCATTCAACTTCAAGATAGGGGAATGGGCCGTTGCGAGCAAAAGGAACTTTGTGCTTACGGCGGCCGCGGGAATGTATACAACTTTCCCTTGACACTTCTTTGGCGCCCGTATTAACTAAGCCGCTGAAACAACCGGCGCTCGGCGAGCCGGCCAGAGCAGGGAAGCGGCTTTCATTTTTAGGGGATGCGCGCGCCCGGCTCAAGACGCGAGACCAGACAAGTGAGGGCCCTCAATGAGTTCGACTTCCCCGCATAATCCACCATTCCGAGCCGATCAGGTTGGAAGCTTGCTGAGGCCAGAGGCACTGAAAAAGGCACGGCAGGCTCGCGCGGCCGGCAAAATCAACGACGCCGACCTGCGCAAATTGGAAGATGACGCGATTCGGCGCGTGGTGCAACAGCAGGAGGAAGTGGGTCTGCAATCGATCACCGACGGCGAATTCCGCCGCGAGGATTTCTATACCGATTTCTTCGTTCGTGGGCTTGGCGGCGTAACCGTACATCCCGAAACGACGGTCGCCTATTTCGTGGATCACGAAGGCCGGAAGATTCCTGTGCCGTGGGCGCAAGTGACCGCGCGGCTACAGTGGAAGACGCCGATCTACGTCGATCACTTTAAATTTCTGCGGGGCCTGACTGCGCGGACGCCGAAGGTCACCATCCCGTCGCCCATCATTTTGCACTTCACTTCGGGCAGCGCGGAGATTCGCCAAGGCGCCTACCCGGATATCGACCAGTTCTGGTCCGATATTGTGGATTCCTACCAGAAGGAGACCAAGGCGCTGTTCGACGCCGGCTGCCGCTACTTGCAGGTGGATGATCCGCCGATGGCCACACTCTGCAACGAAGGCTTTCGGAACATGGTCCGCAGCCGCGGCGACGATCCCAAATACGTGCATACCGAACTGTATCCAAAGATGATCAATCGCGCCTTTGAAGGGCGTCCGGCGGGACTGCATTTGGCCATGCACCTTTGCCGCGGAAATAATCAGAGCGGCTGGTTCGCCGAGGGCGGCTACGAGCCGATTGCCGAAGTGCTATTTAATAAGGTCAACGTCGATTCGTTTTTCCTGGAATACGAGAGCGAACGCGCCGGCGGATTCGAGCCGCTTCGCTTCGTTCCGAAGAACAAGACCATCGTGTTGGGGCTCGTATCCAGCAAGCTGCCGCAACTGGAATCGAAAGACACTCTCAAGCGCAGGATTGAAGAGGCGTCCAAGTACGTGGACATTGACCAGTTGTGCCTGAGTCCGCAGTGCGGTTTCGCCAGCTCCACCGAAGGCAATCGCTTGACCGAAAAAGATCAGTTCGACAAGCTTCGCCTGATCGTGGAAGTTGCCAATGAGGTCTGGGGCGCGCAAAAGGCCGTCTCAGGCTAGAATCGATATTCAGAAATTTGAGTTGGGCAAGATTGCGAGGAGGGAACTGTGAGCTACAACTATCCCGCTACCGGATACCATCACATTACTGCTTGCGCCGGGGGCGCTCAGGAAGACGTTGATTTCTTTACGTGCGTGGTGGGGCAGCGACTTGTGAAGCAAACCGTGCTGATGGACGGCAGCTTTCCGCATTACCATCTCTACTACGCGAATGCGAATGCCGAACCGGGATCGGTGATGACCACTTTCCCGTACGACCGCATTCAAGGCCGGCCGGGCTCGGGACAAATTCAGGCGACGGCTTACTCGGTGCCGAAGGGAACTTTGTCGTTTTGGCAACAGCATTTCAAGCGCCACGTGGTGGAGCACGGTCCTGTGGAGGAGCGCTTCGGCCAAAACTTTCTGCGGTTCAAACATCCCGCCGGGCTGTATTTCGAAATGCTCGAAGACAAGGACGATTCGCGGGAGCCGTGGAGCACGGATGAAATTAGCGTGAAGGAAGGCGTGCGCGGCTTTCATGGCGCGGTGCTTTCCGTGCGCGACATCAATGAACAGGAGCGGTTCCTGATCGAAGCGCTCGGTTTCCGCAAGACTGGCGCGGATGGCAAATATCATCGATTCGAAATCGGCAGCGGCGGCGCAAACAAAACGCTCACGCTGGTGCACGAACCCGATCGCGCGCCCGGCAGCTGGACTTTTGGAGCGGGCACCGTGCACCATTTGGCGCTGTGGGTTGCTGACGATGACGCCATGCTGGCGCAGAAGGCGATCTACGAAGAGCTTGGCTACACGGACTGCTCGGAAATCAAGGATCGCTACTATTTCCACTCCATGTACGTTCGCTCGCCCGGCGGTATTCTGGTCGAATGCTGCTGCAACGCCAACGGCGGATTCCAGCGCGACGAGACTGCCGATCAGCTCGGCTCGCAACTGCATTTGCCGCCGTGGTTTGAAAATCGCCGCGA
>DATLSB010000136.1:0-23473 GCA_035534415.1 Candidatus Dormiibacterota bacterium
TTCGGCGTGGGCAAGATTCACGATATTTACAACGGGCGCGGAGTAGGGAATTACGTCACCACGAAGAATAATCCGGACGGGATGGCAAAAATTTGCGCCGCGCTCGCGTGCGAGCCGCGCGGGCTGATTTTCGCGAACCTCGTCGATTTCGACATGCTTTACGGCCACCGCAAAGATGTGGAGGGGTTCGCGCGTTCGCTCGAGGAATTCGACCGCCTGCTGGGGCCGATGCTGGAATCTCTGCGGAAATCCGATCTGCTGCTGATTACCGCCGATCATGGATGCGACCCTGATCCTGTGAATCCCACGACGGATCATTCGCGCGAGTATGTGCCAATTTTGGCGTCTAGCCCTGGAGCGGGGAGTGGCGTGAACCTCGGCACACGGTCAACACTTGCTGACATGGGGCAGACGGTGGCCGAAAACTTTGGCGGGAAAATTCCGCATGGCACGAGCTTTCTCGCCGAGATCAATCCTTAGCCGCAAATTGTTCGGCTTGGTTTAGCTGCGTCCGTCAGTTGCCGGCGGCAGCGGTGGGGGCGAAGTAGCCGGCGCGGGTGCGCACGTCGAGTTTGCCCATTCCTTTTGGCGCAATCACCTTCACGCGGACCATGCGGAACGAGCCATCGCGCGCCATATTGCTGGGATAGTAGCCGATCGTATATTGGCTGCGAATTTCCTTGGCGACTTGTTCGCAAATCGGCGTGACCTGCGACAGATCCCTCGGGAAATACGCACCGCCTCCGGTGGCTTGCGCCAGTTCCTTCAACACGCGCGTGGAGCGGCGGACCATGCCCTTGTCGTGCTCGCGATCGTCTTGACTGAAGACTCCGATGGCGTAGATCGTGGCGTTGGACTTCATGGCGGCCTTGATGGTGTCCGAGAAAGTCATGCGGCTGGCGTCATCGTCGCCGTCGGTAACCAGCAATAGGACGCGCTTGTCGCGATGGCCTTTCTTCAGGTGGTTCAGCGAACCGATGACCGCGTCGTAGAGCGCGGTGCTGCCGCGAGTGTCGATGCGCGACAGGGCATCCTGCAGATCTTGGTGGTTGTTGGTGAAATCGCCGGGCGTGTCCAGATAGAACTCGTCATTAAAGTTCACCACGAACATTTCGTCTTGCGGATTGCTGGTTTTCACGAAAGTCATAGCCGCGGCGTTCACTTGCGCGCGCTTTTCGCGCATGCTGCCGCTGTTGTCGATCACCAGGCCGGCGGTGACGGGAATATCCGCGCGGGAAAAGAGAGAAATATCCTGGCGGACTTTGTTCTCGTAAACTTCGAAATTGTTCTTCTGGAGAGAGGTGATCAGGTCGCCCTTTTTGTCCGTGACGGTAACGTGCAGAGCCACCAAGTCGACGGTAGACTTGAGACCGGCATGACCCGGCGGAGGGGGAGGCGGCGGTAAAGGCGATTCCTGCAGCGGCTGTCCGGAATCCTGGGCGCGCGCGCAAGGCGCCATCGTACTCGCGCACGCGAGCAGCAGCAATACCGTGGCCCCCAGAGCGAACTTAGTGACCCGGCCCGTAATATCCTCGGCGAGCGTAGACGGAGAGCGGTGGGAGACCACGCGGCGGACGCAGCTTGACCTTAATTTTGCGCCATTTTCCATCGTGCCGCCGATTGCTTGGTATGTATCCCAGAACATATTGATTGCGAAGCTCCATGCTGATTTTGGTTGCGATGTCCGGAAGCTCGCTCAAGTTCTGAACCACGAACATGCGCCCACCGGTCATCTGTGTAAGATCTTCCAGCAGCGCGGGGCCATGTTGCTCCTCCGGAGTTGACCCTCCACCCTGCTCAAAGAGCCCGATGGCGTAAATCTGCACATCGGATTCCTGAACAAATCTCCGGATATCGGTTTCCGTGTACCGACTATGATTATCGCCTCCGTCAGATAAGATGAGCAAAGCTTTCCTTTCGTGGTGTGCTGATCTCATTTGGCTGAGGCCGAGATAGACGCCGTCATAGAGAGCGGTCATTCCGTGGGCAGCGGTGTACATCAACTGGTTCTGGAGGTGTTCCACGTTGCTCGTAAAAGGAGTGATCAGCTGGGCCTGATCGTTGAAATCCACCAGGAAGAACTCGTCCTGCGGATTGGAGGTGCGGAAGAATTGCACCGCGGCGTTGCGCGATTTCTGGATCTTGTCGGCCATGCTGCCGCTCATATCGAAGATCACGCCGATCGACACGGGCCTATCATCGCTCGCAAAGTAGACGATTTCCTGCTCGACGCCGTCCTCGAACACGCGGAAGTTCTCCTGACGAAGTCCGGTAACGATGCGTCCCAGCGGATCGGTGACCGACACGTTCACCAGGGTCATGTTGGTGGTGGTCCTGAGTGGTTTGCCGTTGGGCAGTCGATTTGATTGCGTGACAGGGGGGTGCAGTTCTTCAGGACCAGCGGGACTTTGCTGAGCCCGGACATCTGGGGCGACCGCCCAGACGAGAAACGCACAGAGCACGGCTAGTATCGCCGGCGCGGTCCATGTGCGTTGGGGGCTAACTGCAGCTTTCATCTCGAAAAGCTCCCGAGCCTTCCCCAAGTGATTCTACACGAACCGTGCTGTGTTGATGCGCGGGCGCGTTCGAACGCTGCTGAAGTTTTTCTGCAATCGCGCCGAAAGGCGTTCGCGCCTGCCATGCTAAAATCGTGGCGCAAGTTGGTCGGATATGGCGAGGACGCCCCGGTGGCCAAATCTTCAGAAAAATTGCCAGAAGTTCTCGCTGTAATCCCGGCACGATACGCTTCTTCGCGGTTTCCGGGCAAGCCTCTTGCCTCCATCGCCGGGCGGCCGATGATCCAGCATGTGGTGGAGCGGGTGCAGGGCGCTCGTCGCGTTTCTCGCGTGGTTGTGGCCACTGACGATTCCAAAATTCAAAGTGCGGTGGAGGCTTTCGGCGGGGAGGCGCTGCTGACGCGGTCCGATCACACCTCGGGAACAGATCGCGTGGCCGAAGTGGCCGTCCATATTTCAGCGGACATCTACGTAAATGTGCAGGGTGATGAGCCGCTCGTCGATCCAGGCACGATCGACGCTCTGGTGGCCGCAATGTTTGACGAAGACGCGGTACAGATTGCCACGCCTTGTTCGCTGATCGCCAAGCCCCAAGATATTATGGACCCCAACATTGTGAAGGTAGTTCGCGACTTCGACGGCAATGCGCTCTACTTTTCGCGCGCGCCCATCCCGTGGGTCCGGGACCGCGATGAATCGATCGCCGCGCACCATTGGAAGCACCTCGGCCTATACGCCTTCCGGCGTTCCGCTCTGCTCGATTTTCCCACGCTTCCTCCGGGAGAACTGGAGCGCCTCGAGCAACTGGAACAACTGCGCTGGCTAGAAAACGACTACCGAATTCGCGTGGTGGAGACAGAGTACGACGCCGTCAGCGTGGATGTGCCTGCCGATGTGGGGCGAGTGGAAAAACTGCTGAGCAGTGGCAGCGCTTCCTAGTCACTCAGCCGACGCTGCGCAGTTCGGCTTCGATGACCCCGCACCGCCGCTTCTGAATTACTCCAGATGGAATTTCACGGTCACGTGCATGCGTATCGAAACCGCCTGCCCATCCAAATACGTGGGCTGATAGCGCCACTGTGAAACGGCTGTGAGAGCAGCTTCCAATAGGAGCCCGGGGCCGGAAATCGCACGGGCTTCCACCACGTGCCCGGTCTGGTCGATCACCGCGTCGATGGTCACGGCGCCTTCGACACGGGAAGTTCGAGCCAGCACAGGATAAACCGGCGCAGGCGCGTAAATCACCTGGGGAGGCTTGACGTCTCCGCCCACGCGAAGAATCTCATTCTCGTGATGAGCCTGCGGCGGCGGTGGCGGCGGGGCAATGCTGTCAGTTCCGCCGATCACGCCACCAAGGACGCCGCCAGCGCTACCACCTGGAATGCCGCCAATCACGCCCAACGCACCTGGGTCCGGTGGTGGTGCCTCATGGACGATGCGAATTTTGGCGGGAATGACGACGGGCTGAGTGATGGCCTGCTGGGGAATTGGACGAGCCAATGCCCTTACGGCCTTCGCAGCTTGAGGGGGTGCCGCAGGCGGCGGAGGAGGAGCGACGAGAAACGTGTTTTCCAGTCCGCTCAGATCCATCGTACGGGTGAACAGCAAGGGAACGATGATCACCGCCGCCACAATCAAAAGGTGAAACAGCAGGGAAGCAACGAGTTCGGCTGGGTTGCGATTTTCTTTTTGCAGCGGCATCTCCAGCATGCCGCGGATGAACGTCTGCTCAGCGTCGGGGGCATGCTGCAAGTGCGCCGGTGCAGGCGCTTGTCCGTGCCAGACCGCTTCGTTGAACACCTCAAGTCCGCTCAGCATGGGCGCGCTCCCTTCGCTCGTTTCCGATACGATTCGGTCGTCCAGACCGACGTCATCCGAACCTTCGCGGGGCCCGAGCCTGACAAGTTCATTTGTACGCGCATTGAGTATTGCCATTCCGCGTCGGCCATCACACCCGTCTGTGATCTGGGTCACTCTATTCAGTTCTCCATGACTTACGTGAATCGCGCCCAAAACGAATCGTGATTTGACAGACGCGCGCTTTCTGCAGATAATGCGTTGTACCGATTCTTCGGAGGGAATCGAGCCCCTTGCATACCGGCCCGAAGTACATTTTCGTAACGGGCGGCGTAGTTTCTTCTCTTGGAAAAGGGGTCGCGGCGGCATCGATTGGCTGTTTGCTCGAAAGCCGCGGACTCCGGGTCACCCTCCAGAAGTGCGATCCCTACCTGAACGTTGATCCCGGCACCATGTCGCCTTATCAGCATGGCGAAGTGTTTGTGACCGACGACGGCGCGGAAACCGATCTGGACCTTGGGCATTACGAGCGCTTTACTTCCGCGCATCTGACGCGCGACCACAATTGGACCACCGGTCGAATCTACGAATCGATCATCGCCAAAGAGCGCCGCGGAGACTTTCTCGGAAAAACCGTCCAAGTAATTCCGCACGTTACAGACGAGATTAAGGCCGCTTTCCGCAAAGTGGCGGACAGCGTGGACGTGGTGATCGTGGAAATTGGCGGGACGGTAGGCGATATTGAGTCCCTGCCATTCATGGAAGCAATCCGGCAGATGCGGTTGGAGCTGGGCGCGGAGAACGTGGTGTTCGCGCACCTGACGCTGGTGCCGTTTATTGCCACCGCCGGCGAGCTGAAAACCAAGCCAACGCAGCACAGCGTGAAAGAGCTGCTGAGCATCGGAATCCAGCCGGACTTGTTGCTTTGCCGCAGCGACCGCCCGCTCGGCGCGGACCTGAAGGCCAAGATCGCGCTGTTCTGCAACGTTCCTGAATCGGCGGTGATTTCAGCGACCGATGTGGCCAACATTTATGAGGTGCCGCTGTCGCTTGCGTCGGAAGGGCTAGACGACCAACTGCTGAAGCTGCTGCGTTTGGAAGCGCCTCCGCGCGATTTGAGCCGCTGGCTGGCCATGCTCGAAACACTGGAGCATCCACAGGGCGAGATTCGCATTGGCGTGGTAGGGAAGTACGTCCAGCTGGAAGACGCCTACAAAAGCTTGCGCGAGGCGCTGGTGCATGGCGGGCTGGCTAACCGGCAGCGCGTCGTGATCGAGTGGGTGGAAGCTGAGGATATCGATTCACCGGCTGCGGCCGAGCGGTTACTCCATCATGTGGATGGCATCCTGGTGCCGGGCGGCTTCGGAAAACGTGGGATTGCGGGGATGGTCAACGCGATCACCTACGCGCGCGACCACAAAGTGCCATTTTTTGGCATTTGCCTTGGGATGCAGTGCGCCACGATCGAGTATGCGCGGCAAGTTTCCAGATTAGAGCGCGCCGACAGCACCGAATTTGAGCCCTCGACCCCGCATCGAGTGATCTACAAGCTGCGCGAACTGCTCGGGGTTGACGAGATGGGCGGGACGATGCGGCTGGGCGCGTGGCCCTGCAAGCTCGAGCCAAACTCGTTCGCTTTCAAAGCCTACGGCAAAGCGGAGATCTCAGAACGCCACCGGCATCGCTACGAGTTCAACCGGGAATACGAAGAGACGCTGACCCGCGCGGGATTCCGTATCACCGGAAAGACTCCTGACGGAGTCTACGTGGAAATTGTGGAAGTGCCGGACCACCCGTGGTTCATCGGCTGCCAGTTCCACCCGGAGTTCAAGTCGAAGCCGCTCGTGCCACACCCGCTATTCGCGGCGTTTATTCGCGCCAGCTTGGAAAACCGGCGGCACCGGCTTGGCTCAACCACCGAGACACACGTCCCCACCGCAGATTCCACAGCAGATTAGGGCAAAAGCTAAAGGTAGTTGTAGGAGAAGCGATCGAAGGTATGCGCGGTGAAGGATCTTGTGTGCCCGGCCACGGCGTTCAGCTCCCGGCAGGTGCGCGGGGCTGATCGCCTAGTTTAGGCTGCGGTAAGGTATTCCCACACGTGGCCATTGGACTTGACTTGGAAGACTCCACCCTCGTCCGCGTGGAGGAAATAGGTTCCACTTGGGATGCGGTGGGTATCTGCAGGCTTGACCGAGCAACGAGCCCACTTCAACGGACGCATGCCACGTCCATGCTGCGGGCCAGTTTCCACAATGTGGATTCCGTACTTCACCCGGTACTCAACGCCAGTTGGCCGCGTTGGTACTAAACGTCCTGATCCCAGTCGTTTACGGTTCTTTGTCATCATATTCCATTCGATGCCGTATGGGGATGAAAGGTTTCCCTTTGTCGTATTCGCATCCCATAATACGTAAGTTTAAGAATTTCAGCAAGTTATTAAATCTTCCTGCCGACATAACTTTAGATGTCGGCGTTCGAGGTTTTGGTAGCAACTACGAATGAAGTTATTAATCCAAGCCGACGTGCGGCGTAGAAACGGTCGCTTATAGGGTCAAACCTTGATGCCGGCCCAGCCATAAAGTTCATCATTGAGTGCCGCCACGAGGTCCGGCCGGTCTTCTCCGGCGAGGTTTGAGTTCACCTCATAGCCTTGGCTACTCATGAAGTAGGACAGCATTCGATAGGTCGAGCGGAATTTCTTCACCTCTTCCGGGCTCACGGTAATGGTTTGCCCCGGGAGCGAGGGAGTCAACTCGTCGCGCATGTAGATGGCGTCGAATCCCATCAACAGCCACGTTCCGACACGTTTCTCCGCCCGGTAGAGGAACCGCGCGTGAGAGGAAAGCGTAAATTCCAAACCTTGCAGTTTCGCAGGCAGATCGATGATGGCGGCGAAAGTGGCAACGGCACGTTCGCCGTTCAGATTGACGAGCGGCGGGCCGAGACGATGCTTCGCCAGAATTCCGCGCCGCGCCATGTCGATCGAGCCGTCGACGAACCCTGCTCCATTACCGCTGTACCAGCTGACGCGTACGAGCGACTCCGGCCAAAAGCAATCGCGCATTCGATCCCAGCGTCCCAGATCGCGGCTCTCGCGTTCACGAAGAATGAGCTGAGTGATGGAGCTGATATCTGCTGCGTCGAGTATAGGCTTGGGCAGGTCCATGGGGCTTTCGTCTCCGGCAGAGTGGTTTCGTGCCGGCGCAACATAGCACGAATCTGGATACGATTGAAGCTAGCTTCGTCTATCAGCGGCGCCATAGCGGCCGTCAGAATCCGGGCGGCGTGACATAATTGCGCCTGTGAATCATCCCGAGCAGACCACCCAGCAGAGGCTCGTCCAACGGGTTTACCGGATTCAGATCGTTACGATCGTGTGGATGCTTGTGGAGGCGGCAGGTTCGCTTGCGGCGGCCTGGATGGCGGGAAGCGCGGCCCTGTTGGCGTTCGGCGGCGATAGCGCGATCGAGCTGCTTTCGGCCGCGATAGTGCTGTGGAGGTTCCGATCCGCGGCTGCGACCGAGCATGACGAACAAAAGGCGGCGCTCGCCACGGGCGCGCTGCTGATCGTTCTGACCGCCTACATCATCGCAATTTCAATACTCAAACTGATAGGCCATGGTGAGGCGGCGCCCAGCTACCTCGGCATCGCGATTCTGAGTGCGGCGGCGGCTTTTATGCCTCTACTTGCTCGCACCAAGCGAAAGCTTTCCACGGCGATTGGGAGCGCCACGCTGCGGGCGGATGCGGCGGAGTCCAGCGTGTGCGGATACTTGTCACTCATCGCACTCACCGGATTGGTGCTGAATGCGGTTTGGGGGACACATTGGGCCGATCCGGCTGCCGCGCTCGCCATAACACCACTCATTCTGCGAGAGGCTCGTGAAGCCCTGCGCGGCAAGCCGTGCGGATCCTCCTGAGACCAGCGAACGCGCTAGCCCAGGCTATAGACCACCTGGATCGTGGTGTCGACTTCGACCGGCTGCCCGTTTAATTGGGTGGGCTCGTACCTCCACTCACGGACGGCATTCATTGCCGATGCCATCAGCAGAGCTGGCCCTGAGACGTACTTCAACTGCTGCACCGTACCGTTTTTCGATATAACTGCGCGAAGCACTACCGTCCCGGAAATGTGCGCCGCCCTGGCGATCGACGGATAATCTGGCGTCACTTTATTCACTAATTTCGCCGATTCCACGTTGCCGCCAACCTGAATACGCTGTGGCGCTGCCTTCGGCGGTGGAGGAGACGCGGGAGCAGTGCCGAGACCTCCCATCGTGTCCCCAATTCCGCCGGGAATTCCGGTGCCGGTGTTCGGCTGCACTTGCGGCGGAGCTGCCTCGTTCGTTGCTTCAATCTTCTTGGGAATCACAGTCGGAACGACCATCGCTTGCGGCTTCACGAGCTGCGCGATTTTGGGCTGCTGCGTTTGCTTTACTACGGGGGCCGGGGGCGGTGGCGGAGCCGGAGGTGGAGGAGCGATAAGAAACGTGCCGAGCATCGTGTTTGGCAGTGCCTCCGTAAACAGCAGCGGAATAATAAGCAACGCAATCACAACCGCAGCTTGAAATGCGATCGCCAGTGCGACCGACCACGACCGTCCCGTTTTGGGCATTTTTCGCGAGACCACCATTTGTTCAAACATTCAGACCTCCTCACCTGTATCCTCGGGGCCCATGTATTCACTTCCGCGTTTTATTCACTGGATCTAATGGCAAGGACCGTTCCAAAGTCCGGCTGGATAAGTCCATTCGCATGAGTAGTTTGAACTGGTAGGTAATGCCCCTTCAGGCGATGAGCCTACGAAATTAGTAGTTGGCCGACGCCAAAATTCCCGGTACTACTGTTTTGCAACTTTCGTTGTATTTTTTGAAGAGGAGCGGTGTGGCTGATCTTCCAGCAGCCTGCCCAACGACAGGCATCTGTCGTTTGCACGACGTAGAAGAAACGCTTTCAGAACCGATGCCCGTGTTGGCTGCGATGTTAAGTGGAGAGCTGAATTAGTTGAATTGCGACGCGAAGCCGCATACTCTGATGCCGTCAAACAAGGAGAAAACACTTCAGCAATGCTGCCGTCTCGCGGATTTGAGTTGGGAGCGCCAGATGTTCGCGCGGTGCGCGTCGGAGGTGAGGCGCCGCTATTTCTGATTGCTGGTCCGTGCGTGATCGAAAGTGAATCGCACGCCATGGAAATGGCCGAACGCGTCGCATCCATCGCGTCGGAGGAAGGCGTTCCGCTCGTTTTCAAGGCTTCGTACGACAAAGCGAACCGTTCCTCGCTTTCCTCCTATCGTGGGCCCGGTCTGAAAGAAGGTCTGCGCATATTAGCCGCGATAAAAAAGCGCACCGGCCTGCCGATACTCACCGACATTCATGAAGTGGATCAGGTCGGGCCCGCGGCGGAAGTCTGCGACATCCTCCAGGTACCTGCGTTTCTTTCGCGACAAACGGATCTTTTGCTGGCAGCGGGACGATCGGGCCGTGCGGTGAACATCAAGAAGGGCCAGTTTTTGTCACCGTGGGATGTCGCGCAGGCTGTCGAAAAAGTGGTAAGCACAGGAAATGAGAAGATCATCCTCACCGAGCGCGGCGCATCGTTCGGCTACCAGAATTTAGTCGTGGACATGCGCTCGTTTCCCATCATGCGCAAGATCGGCTATCCCGTTGTTTTCGACGTCACACACTCGGTACAACTTCCAGGCGGGGCGGGGAAGTCCAGCGGCGGTCAGCCAGAGTTTATCGAACCACTGGCGCGCGCCGGTGCGGCCGTGGGAGTGGATGGCATATTTCTTGAGGTTCACGAAAATCCCGCGAAAGCCCTTTCGGACGGAACGAACGCGCTCCCACTAGACGAACTGCGCCCCTTGCTCCGCAAGATCAACCGAATTGCGGCTCTGGCGCGCGAACTAGATGCGCCAACGGAAGCGGCGCGCAAAGCATCCGCGTACATTGGCAGCGAGCGGCGAAAAGGTCCTCGCGCGAAGGTGGCTCGATGAAAATGTCGGACGATTTGACGGCCCAAGCTGTACGCGAAATGGCCGTCGATCGCGCCAAGCGCGTGCTGCGCATTGAAGCCGAAGCGATCTCGGATCTGATTGGGCGCATCGGCGCGAATTTCGAAAATGCCGTCGAAATTCTGTACGCCTGCAAGGGCCGCGTGGTGGTCACCGGACTGGGCAAATCCGGCATCATCGGCCGCAAGATCGCATCCACATTTTCGAGCACTGGCACGCCGTCGCTTTTCATGCATGCCGCTGAAGCGCTTCATGGAGACCTGGGCGTTCTCGCCAGCGGCGATGCCATGGTCGCCGTGTCGGCAAGTGGTGAAACGGACGAGCTGATAGAATTACTGGAAGCTGTCAAGCGTCTGGGGATTCCGCTGATCGCGCTCACGGCGCGTCCTAATTCCACGCTGGCTAAGGAAAGCGAAGTGGTTTTAGACATTAGCGTGAAGGAAGAGGCGTGTTCGCTGAAGCTTGCGCCCACGTCGTCCACGACCGCCGCGCTAGCCATGGGCGATGCGCTGGCGGTTGTGCTCGCCGAGCGCCGCGATTTCCAGGAAGACGATTTCGCGGCGTTGCATCCAGCAGGACGGCTGGGAAAGAAATTGCGGCGCGTGGAGTCGCTGATGCATGCAGGCGATCGGATGCCGGCCGTTCAGCCGAGCACGAAAATGCCGGATGTGATCTACGAAATGAACCGCAAAGGATTGGGGCTGACCGCGGTAATCGAGCCGGACGGACGGCTGCTGGGCATCATCACCGACGGCGATCTGCGGCGGGTAATGCATCGCCGCCGCGAAAACGTGCTCGACCTTTCTGCGGCGGATTGCATGAGCAAGAATCCCGTCACGTTGCCGCGCACGGAACTGGCCGCTTCCGCGCTGCGACTGATGGAGGAGCGGAAAATCACTTCGGTGCTGGTGGTGGACGCAGCCGGCTGCCTCGAAGGCGTAGTCCACATCCACGATCTCTGGAACCTACAGCTGTTCTAATCTCCCATGGCCATTCGCGAAATTAAGTTTCCACCCGGCGCTATGCGTCGCGCCAAGAAAATCCGCGTGCTGCTTATGGATGTGGACGGCACGATGACGCCGGGCTACGTCTGCTTGCAAACTTTCCCCGACGGCAGCGTGGCCGAAATGAAAATGTTCAACGCCCACGATGGCGCGGGCATCAAGCTCGCCGGAATCATGGGCATTCGCACCGGTCTGATTACGGGACGCGATTCACCGGCCACCACCCGCCGAGCGCGCGAAGCGGGAATGGATTTTGTCGCGCAGGGCCAGCCGAAGAAGGCGCAGGCGTACGAAGACATTCTCTCTCGCGCGAAAGTAAGCGATCAGGAAGTCGCGTACGTCGGCGATGATCTGCCCGATTTGCCGCTCCTAAATCGCGTTGGGCTGGCCGTGGCTGTCGCCGATGCGGTTGTGGAAGTGCAGCGGGCCGCTCATTACATCACCAAGGCTCGGGGCGGGGAAGGCGCAATCCGCGAAGTTGTCGAGCTGATTCTGAAATCTCAGGGCAAGTGGAAAAAAGGAGTGCCACTGGCGATCGCGTAACGCGCGCCGGGAAGGTTTACGCGCGCACCGTTAAAACCGGGCACGTGCATTGCGTCACAATCTTGTAAAGCGACGAGCGACGGAAATGAGACTGCCGGGCCTGCTGTCTGTCGATGGCTGCTCCAAGCACGAGCAATTCAGCCCCGTGCGCTTCGCAAGTTTCCGGAATTTTCTCTCCGTGCGAACCTTGCTCCACCACGCAGATCGGCTCGCAGCGCAGATCGGCTCCAAAGGGAACCAGTTCGCGCAACGTCTTTAACATGCTGCGCGGCTCGCCAGCCTCTTCCAGGCAGTTCAGTAGGATCAACTGCGCGCGGTTCTCGCGGGCCAGGGAAATCGCATACGGCGCGGCGGCCAGCGACGCAGGGCTGAAATCGGTGGCGTAAAGAATCCGTGCGAGTTCGGCTGCGGAATGAAAATCGGTGTTCGCGCGTGGGCCAACCGTTAGCACGGGACACGCTGCTTCCCGGAAGATGGACTCCGCAACCGATCCAAGCATGACTTTATCGACGCCGGTTCGGCCGTGCGTCCCGATGACGAGAAAATCGATCTTTTTTTCTTTAATGGCGTTCCGCAGAACCGAGACTACCCGCCCCGGAACGAAGTCCGTTTTGTGCGGTATCCCTTCCAGACGATGTTCGAGCCTCTGCCTTGCTTCCACGCGAAATCGTTCCTCTTGTTCTTCGAGAGCAGGCCACGCGGCGACTGGAGCGTATGGATACCCGGCTGGAGCGATTGCGTGAACTACGTACAAAGTCGCTCCGTACCGCCGGGCGATCTCCATCGCATAAGGTAGGGCTTTTTCTGCTGCGGTCGATAGATCCGTGGCAAACAGGATCTTGTGAATTGCGACGCGGCTCATAGCATCCTGCATCTTCTCCGCTCGCTTTGCCTCGACCGCCGTTCCAGTCGCCGCTTGGCTATTCATGGCCTGTTCTTCACGCCGAGCTTGTTCGCCGGTGCGCCCGATGCTTCGGTCAAGCTCGGTGCGATTCCGTTCTATTCCTGGGATGGGAAAAATGAAAATGTCGTAGGTCACACTGCTCAGTGACGCAGCTCACGATTTCGCGAAAGTGGGGGAGAGTAATTATAGAGTGCTGCGTTAGTTCACTAAGGCGTGCGGGGCAATTTGGGGCGCTCGATCGGTCTTTCGGTTTTCAGCGACGGTATCGGCAATTTTCTGGATCAGTTCTTCGCGAGAATAGGGCTTCTGCAGAAATGCGCTGCCGTCGAGAAATTCGCCGTCTTTTTCGGCAAAGTCCAAGTAGCCGGACATGTAAACGACTTTGATCTCCGGCCGCAAAGACTTGAGTTTTTCAGCAAGTTCCGGCCCGCGCATTCCGGGCATCACCACATCCGTGAGAAGTACGTGGATTTTTCCGGACTTTTTTGCGATGGAGAGAGCTTCCGTCCCGTCTTGTGCGACGAGAACCGTGTAGCCCGCGGACCGGAGAAACTCGCTGGCCAGATCCCGCACCGCGCTTTCGTCCTCGGCGATCAGAATGGTTTCGCGGCCGCGAACAGCCGCGCGGCCAATTTGCGTGCTGGCGCCGTTCTCCACTTGCTCATTCACTCGCGGCAGATAAACTTCGAACTTGGCTCCTTTGCCCGGCTCCGAATCGACCCAGACGTATCCGCCGCTCTGTTTCACAACGCCGTAGACGGTGGCAAGCCCCAGCCCCGTGCCTTTGCCCGGCTGCTTGGTGGTAAAGAACGGCTCAAAGATTCGCGCCTTCGTTTCGGCGTCCATGCCGTGGCCGGTATCTGTGACCCTGAGCAATACGTACTGCCCGGCCGGGATCGCCGGACGCGATTGAGCCAGGTGCTCGTGAACGAAGGTGTTGCAAGTTTGGATCGCGAGCTTGCCGCCGCGGGGCATGGCGTCGCACGCGTTTACTGTCAGGTTCAGGATCACTTGTTCGAACTGGCCCGGGTCGGTTTTCACCTGCCCAATCCCGTCCCCCGGTTCGAAAGAGAAGGCAATGTCTTCGCGGATCAAGCGCGTCAGCATCTTCTCCATATCCGCGACGAGGGCGTTCAAATCGATGACCTTGGGCTCCAGCACCTGCATGCGGCTGAAGGCAAGAAGTTGCCGGGTGAGCCCGCTGGCGCGGTCCACCGCTTTCGAAATTTGCTGCCCATGGCGATAGCTGGTGTCTTCCGGCTTTAGCCCATCGACGATCAGATCGCTGTAACCTTTAATGATAGTAAGCAGGTTGTTGAAGTCGTGCGCGACGCCTCCGGCCAGGCGGCCCATGGCTTCCATCCGCTGTGATTGCCGGAGTTGTGTTTCGAGTTCTTGGCGCTTGGCCTCGTTGTTTTTCAAGGCGCGGCGCATACGATCGAACGAGCGCGTCACTCGCGCAACTTCATCGGCGCCGCTCGCGCGTAGCGGATAGGTGTAGTCGCCGCTTTCCAGCGCAGCAACGCCTTCGGCCAAGTCCGCCAGCGGCCGCGTGAATGCACCGGAGATCACGAAAGCGAGCGCGCCTCCCGCAAAGACCGCGATTAGCCCAAGCCCCAGCAGCAAATGGTTTACATGCGACAGAAATCCCGTGGCGCCTCTATAGGATTCCACAATCACCAAGCTGACCGGCACTCCGCCTTGCGCTGACAGCTTCGCGGTTTCTACCCAATATGGCTGGCCATCGATCTTTATTCGCTTCGAGCCTAGCTGGCCATCTATCTGGCGCGTTAGCTGATATTCCTGGAGTGGCAAGAGAGTGCTCGCGACGATCTGGTCGCCGTAACGGAAGGCCACTTCGGTGGATGAAATCCCGCGCAAATCGGCGGCGTCGTGGGTGTCGATTTCGTGCCCCACGATCACTGTGCCAGCTGACACCCCTCCTGGAGTCACGCCGCCGAAGATCGGTTTCAACGCGACCTGGTAAAGATGGCCGCCGCCGTACCACCAGCCGGAAGTCTGGCGATGCGCCTTCATCCGGAGTAGCTCCGTTTCGGCACTCTGCGGTGGAAATCCAGGGTCGCTGGTGCGCAGCGCGATCATCTGTCCACTTTTGTCCGCCAGCGCAAAAAGATTGAAGTCGCTGGATTGCCACGGATCGTCGCTGGGATCTTCAATCGTGGAAGGATCGTCATTGCGCATCTCCGCCAGCGACGCCAGCAAATCCGCTTTGTGTGCCATGGTCACTTGGCGTTGCTTCTGGACAAACTGGAAGGTGCGCACTGCGGTATCTGCATCAGCTTCGATTTCCGATTGCATGTGCGCTTGCGCGGTATGGCGCACCACAAGCAGCGCGGCGCACGTCAGGCCGGAAGTTACGACCAGCAGCGAAAGGATGAATTTTGTTCGTAGACGCACGTGTTTTTGCGCGGCTGGGGCGGGGATCATACCGCAGTCGCTATTTGAAACACTAACTTCATAGTGAAACAGCGAACATAGAGCAGTAGTACTACACCCCCAGCCGAAAGTTATAGGCCCGGATCACACCAAGACGTGCGCCGTCCCGCGCTCGGCGCAATGCAAATGCTTTGGATAGCTGGAGCAGGCCGAGTGTCGCAGCGGGACGCTGTGGAAATTCAAAAAGTCGGTGTTTGCCAGATGAGGGCGCGCTCAGAAAGATGATTGGGGAAGTGCACGACGCCCGGGCGCCCCGCCGAATGAAAGCGGCAGCGCCCAGGGTATCGTGGCTGAGGTTTAGAAGGCGTACTTAATTGCGAACTGCATGATCCTCGGCGCGACGTCCGATGAAATCATGCCGAATGTAGGGCCGCTTCCCAGCACGGTGTTGCTCGTGCCCACAGCAGCGATGCCGGAGGTCCCAGGATTAACGAAGTTCACGCGATTTTCGACGTTGAAGGTCTCCCAGCGGATTTCGATCGACTGCCTTTCCGTGATGGGGAACTTTCGCGATAGGGCGACGTCAACATCGAAGAATCCTGGCCCTTCCAGGTTGTTAACCCCTTCGTTTCCGAAGACACCTGGAGCGTTCCCGAATGCGTCAAGTCCTCCCCCCGGCAAGGAGAACGCGCTGGAAGTAATCCAGCAATTCCCAGCCGAAGTGAAATACGGCGAGACCCGCTTCGGGGCGCAATAAGGACTTACGCCAGGCACCATATTTGGACGTTGCGCGGCGATGCCGTTGGCCGCCAGGTCCGAGTTCACACCACCCATCGTGACCGTGAAATAGCTGCCCGTGTGGGCGCTCACGATCGGCGAAAGCTGCCAATCGCCCGCGATTAACTGGAGAATGTGCGACGAGAAATGCGGCGATTGCAGAATCGCGGAGAGGTTGAAGTTGTGGTGCATGTCGATGCTTCCGCAGTTCCCCCGATCGAATCGGCGGTTCGCCGGATTGGTGTACTCCGGACCGTTGATCGCCTGGGTCCACAGATCGGAGATGCAGTGCGACCACGTGTAGTTTGCCAGCATGGAGAAGTGGTTTGAAAAACGGTGCTCTGCGGAAAGGAGCAGCGCGTTGTAGCTGCCCGTCCCGCCGTCATTTAGTTGCGGGTACGTCCCGTAATATTTCCCTTGGGCCGGATTCAACTGCGAGAATAGGCGCCGCTGGTTCGTATTTCTAGTCGAGTCGCAGGGAAGATACGTGACACCGTTTACGACGCAGCTCCCGTTTGCTGCGGGAGTAATGTAAAGGCCGGGATTCGTTTCCTGAATCGTCCATAGATGTATAACGTTGTTCCCCAGATAGCTCGCTTTCAGGAGCCACCCAGCGCCGATCTGCTTCTGGATTGTCAGGTTCCACTGCTCCATCGAAACGTTGTGAACGTGCAATGGAACTGTCTGGTACGATGAATAAAATGGGTATGCAGTTGTGGTGTTCTGGACCGTCGGAAATATGTTTGCGCCAGTCGGATAATAGGACCATGGATTCGAAAACGTGTCCGCTACACCCGCTGGGGGAATGATGACGGCGACGTTGCCCCACAGCGGTTCCCCAGCGTAGTTGTAAAAGAAAAGCGTCTCAGGCGTATCGTAGAAAATTCCCCAAGACGCGCGGATAAGCGTCTTACCGTTGCCGGTAGGGTCCCAGGCCAAGCCGATGCGCGGAGCCCAATTGTTCCAAGTGGTGTAGTTCGGCCGATTGCCGGTTTGGAAGCCAGTATCGCCTGGATACAGCGTTCCCGCAGGGGCGTTCGGATATTGCGCGGAGTGAACGTTCGCCAGGAAATCCGCCATGTTGAAATGGGTGACTTGTGCCAGCGGAAAGCTGCCTCCAAAGTACGGCTCCCACCGCAGGCCATAGTTCAGCGTCAACCGTGGACTGATCTTCCAGCTATCCTGCGCGTAGAGCCCCAGGTACCGCCAATCCTCGTTGTCGTGCGAGATATTCAACTGGATCATCGAACCGAGCGCTCCGGCGACAAAATCCCCCATGGGATCGCCGGTGAGCGCACCGCTGAAAGTAAACAGTCCGTTGCAATAAACGCAAAACGTTGAAGTCTGCGTGGGGCGAATAAAATCGGCTCCGAATGCCAATTGGTGCGAACCCTTCGTCCAGCTGAAGTCGTCCGCTAGCTGCCAGGTCTTCGTGTTGTCAAGGCCTGGAGTTGCAAATCCGCCGGCGCTCTGGAAATCACCAGCGATGTTGATGTTTGAGTAGTGGTTGAAGGGAGCCGCGGAAATATACATGCCCTGTACGCCAACGTCGGCAGGATTGACGATCGGCACCTGAAATTTAGTGATGCCGTCGGTATTCAACGTGAAATGGAACGCATTCACCATCGAAGCATTGAGGAGGTAGGTGTGACCCACCACCAGCGAATTCACAGTGTCGTCCGTGCCCGCATTCACAACCGTTAGTTCATTTCCGTTGTAGCTGGATGGCTGCAAGCTGTGCGTTCCAAAGTAGCGCACAAATAGGGTCTGTTTGGAGTTGATCTGATAATCGACCCTTCCTACGCCCATGTGCTCATTTTGGTTAGCGATTATTTGGAACGTCGTCAAGCCGCACGGCTCCGGGCCGACCGGGAAGTGGCTCGCGAAGGCCAAGACGTCCGCGGGAACCGAGTAATTCAGAACGTTGTTCGTGTAATAGGGACTCTTCAATTGCAGCCCAGGGATACACTGTGATGCGTAATTCTGGAAATTGCCGGCAAGCTCCGAGGCTGTGGGAAGAATCGCTTGGTTGGCGGGAGGCTTTTGGCGGATCAGCGTGCCTTGATAGCCCAAGAAAAAGAATAGCTTGTTCTTCTTGATTGGCCCGCCAATGGTGCCTCCGAACTGATTGCGCTTCAAGCCGTCGCTCAGCCCATTCGGATTCTTAGCGTTCACACTGAAGTAATCCTTGGCGTTAAAAGCCGAGTTGCGAACGAATTCGAAGGCGTCTCCGTGAAGCGAATTGGTGCCTGATTTGGTGGCGATGTTGATCACGCCTCCCGTGTGTTGGCCGTACTGCGCCGGTATCGCGCTGGTTTGCACGTTAAATTCCTGAACGGCATCCGGAAATGGCGTGGGCAGGTTGAGGTTGTTGAACGGATCGTTAAACGTTCCTCCATCCATCAGGTACGTGGTTCCGTTCAGCATGCCTCCACCGACGCTGACCAGATCCTCGTTGGGGTAGTTTTTGCTGGAAACCAGGTTTCCGACCGACGGCGCCCCGCCAAAGCCGGCTTGGACGGTATTCGATGCGCCCGCCAGCGTTATGAGCTGGGTTACCTGGCGTCCGTTGAGTGGGAGATCGACGACGGATTGTGAGTTGACTACCTGACCCACACCCGTAGTGGTTGTATCCATCATCGGCGCTGTGGCTTCCACTTGAACGGATTGGCTCACGGCGCCTATTTTCAACACCGGATTCACCGTAGCAGCCTCGCCGACCTGCAAAATGATGCCGGTTTGAACGAATGAGGTGAACCCTTCTTTCTTGACTTCCAGTCGATAAGGGCCAAGCGGCAGGCTCGGCAGCGTGTAGACGCCGCCGGTATCCGTCGTAGCAGTGCGCTTGATTCCGGTGTTGGTCTGAGTGGCGCTCACTTGGGCGCCGGCTACCACTGCGCCGCTGGCGTCTGTAACTGTTCCGGTGATTTGCGATGTGGCTTGCGCGAAAATCGCAGCACTGCACAGCAAACACAGCGAGCACATTACCAACAACTGGGCCGAGATCCGCTTCATGATCCCTCCACGGGTATCGTTCAATTTGACCAGATGGCCGGTGCTGTAAGCGCGCGGGCGAATCGAAGGTATGCCTCGGCATACCAGAAGGCACTGGTGAAACCCCGAAACACTCCCCCCGCACCGCCAGCAATGCGCACCTCGATACCATCCGGTCCGATTGTTGTCAAGCGCAAATGTGCACAATCCACGTGCGACTGCATTCTGTTGGGTATTTCGGCGATGGACAGAAGGAGTCGTGGCGCGTTCGTGGCGGGTTCGTCGGCCGCGCCAGCACCGCAAGCGTGCGAGGCAATTCGCCTACGGAGCTGCTGACAAAACTGACTAGGGCCGTACGAATGCGGATGGGCCGGGAAGCGAGCGAGTGAAACTATAGACCAAAGCTTGCCAACTGGAATTGGAGCGCGATCACGTCCGTGGCAAACCCAGCGCAAAACTACAAAGTTCACGCTACGAAACATTCCGAGCAGCGCCGCCTGCGAAACGAAAACTGCCGCTACTTCACGGTTACCGTCACGCTTACTGGAGCGGCATTCGTAACAGTGCCGCGGCCCTGCGCGGTTACTTGTGGAGCTATGGTCACGACGTACGTTCTCGCGCCCTGCGTGGACGTGGTCGTCGAATTGGCCGCCCCACCACAGGCCACCAAAGATTCCGTCAGTATGACTGCTACTACGACTAGCCACAGCCCTGCGGACTGCTTGCGCCGCATGACCAACGGCAACGCCATGACGAACGGCAGCCCTGGGAAAAGCGCGCAGAACGTTGCCGTGCCGCCGCCTTTCCACGGAGCCGGCGCGCGGTTTTCCGCATCGGCATTCGTCGTAATCGTCACCGTCGAATTGGCGGTAGCTCCCGCGCTCAACGTGACCGCGTTCGCCAACGAACAGGGTGCGCTGTAGAATTTTCGGAGCGTTGGTTGCTCAGGAGTTAGGTCAAGCGCCCAGGAAAAGTAGCGCGTGGCGTGCACAGATCAGTTTGGTTCGTGAAGCCGAAGATGTCCAGGAGATGCGAGCGCGGCGCGTCGGCGGTGTGCGAGATGCCGCGCTCCCCGTTGTGGCCCGTACTACCGCGTGACGGCTGCGGTCAGCAATTGCTCTCCCGTGGGCCTGCGGACCTGAGGCGTTTGCTCCGCAGTCACAAAAATGGAAAACTGTTTATAAGGAGTCGAGCCTTTGAATCTACCATTCAGGTTATCGTCAACAGTCAGTTCACCCTGATTTTCCGCCGGGTGGCCGTTCGCTTGGATCCAAACCACGTAAACAATTGCGGACGGCGTCAATGCGCTGGGGTGCGCGAGATGCTTCACCTCCAAGTCAACGGTCGTGTTCTTGTTGCGGTCGTGACCGATTTTCACGGTCCCGTGAGCGCTGGGAACGGATGACGCCGCGGTCATTTCGACCTTGTGTCCTCCGCCGAACGGCCACCAAACCAATCCCATTGCCAATATGAGCGGCAGCACCGCAATAAAGAAACCGCGAGGACGACCCATCGCGGCGGGTTCGAATCGCGAGCCCGGTGTGCCCTTACTTCTAATTCGAGTCACGGATGTCATGGAATTCCCTCCTCCAAGAATTACAAGAGACTGACCAACACGACCAGTGCAAGGATAAGCTTTCCGGGATGAACGGGGTTGTTCAATGTTGAACAGTAAGAACTACCTTGCGGAGTAGGCTAAGGAGCGACGAGCGTTCCTCGATGGCGCGGACGGAATGACAGCAGCCGTCTATCAGACAATTGATGAGGTCTGAATCCGGTTTCGCAGCCATGCAGCGTTCCCGGGTAGACAGTCTCTTTTGTTGGAGCGGGCGATGGGAATCGAACTTATCGCCCACTCAATCCACAGCGCTAAGTCCCGTTGAATGTGCTGCCCTTACTGGCCTGCACTCTCCGAAAAAGGCGAAAAAGAGGGGTAATGGAACCCGATTTTGCGCCCAAGTTGCGCCCAAATTCTACTCATCGCCCAACGCGAAAACGGCCCGTCAACTTGAGCACATTAGTCCGAAAATTCGCCCGTCTACTGCGGCGCAGATTCGCGATTGAGATCGAGCACAATCCGCGCTTGTTTAGGGAACGCGTGCTTCGTCTTTTGACCTCGGCTCTTCCCGCGAGGCACGGCCGCCCGCGCATCGAAACTGTTTCACGCGCGACGGAGATGCGCGCGCAAGGAAAAGACTGGCGGGCGGTCTACGTGGCCTGCATTCCAACCACGGTCGCCGGAGATTCCCGACAGGTTGCTCAGTCGCGGCTCCGCAGCGCAGTCCGCGCTCGTCGCCGAAGCTCGTATCGCACACTTGAACGAAAATAGTGGAGCAGCGTTAATCAGGCGAGTTTGCGTGCGATAGATTCGTCCAGTATCTCGCGCACCGTGAGCGGCACAATGATCCGGTGCTCACGGCGAAAGAAGGCATCAACTTCCCGCAGTGCATCGGAAGAAAACTCGAACGAGACAAAGAAGCCTTTCGCGCGATCCTCGCGCATCATGGCCGTCTCGAATGAATCTATGTCCGGCCTCCCGGCCTTGTCTTTCTGTTTGACCTGAATCGGATACCACACGTCCATAAAATCTAGTTCTCCGGCTTTTTTGCCACTCTTGGCGGGCATGGAGGACACGGGGTAGATGCGCCCATCTATGCCCATGTCGCCAACCTGTGCCTTGTTGGGGATGCCGCCCAGCGCGATAACCGCCCAGTTCTCAAACTCGAACGGCGGTATGGCCCGAAGCTGCTTCTCCGACCAGGGCAGGTCTCGTACAACGAAGCCGCGACCGGCAAGCCATAGTTTCTCATCCTCAGGAAGTCGGCACACATCGCGCAGCCGCTTCGCCATAACGCGGCAGGCGGTGGGCGAAATGTCAATTCCAATCCACTGGCGTCCCAAGTTCTGAGCCGCAACGAGGGCCGTGCCGCAACCACAGAATGCATCTAAAACGATATCGCCTCTGTTGCTACTCAGAGTGAGTATCCGTTCTAGCAACGCAAGAGGCTTTTGCGTCGGGTATCCGAGCGATTCTTCGGCCGATGACTGGATCGGGCCAATGTCATCCCACATGGTTCCGATGGGCACGCCCTTGCCAGCATCTAGGTACCTTTTTTGTCTCGGGACAGCGCCCGGTTTCGCCTGAACGATTTCACCGGACTTGTACAGGCGCTCCATCTCAGTCTTGCTGAAGCGCCAATACCGCTCCACGCCTAGAAACTCGTAAAACGGATTGCCTTTGGCCTCAGCCGCTCCGCCGGGCGCTGTAATATCCCCAAGCGAATATCGGCGCCCGGTCCCCGGTTCGACGTGCTTATAGAACTTCTCGATATAGGCCGAATCGTAAGGCTTGTACTGGTGATTAAACGTATAGTCCCCGCCCCCTGAATAGAAAAAGATGGTGTCATGCACGCGACCTAGGTGCTTGCTCCCTTGTTTTGCGTCGTTGTGCGCGCTCTGCCGTTTCCACACGATCTCGTTGATGAAGCGGCTTTCCCCGAAGACTTGGTCGAGCATGACCTTGACGTAGTGCGAGGCGTGCCAGTCGCAGTGATAGTAGAAGCTGCCGGTTTTCTTAAGGACGCGCGCCATTTCCACGCACCTTGGACGCATGAACTCGATATAGGCTTGCGTGGATTCGTGTCGATCCTCGAATGCTCGTTTCTCTTTCGTCTCGCCCCAAAAAACCTCGTAATTGCGATTCGAATTGAAGGGAGGATCGATATAGATCAAGTCTATGCAGGAGTCCGGCAGTTTCTTGAGCTGGTCTAGATTATCCCCGCAATAGACTACGCAAGTGTCGAGCAGCGAAGAACGCTTGCGAGACGAGGCAGCCATGTGGCGAGGATTCTACCCGCCGCCATCCCTATACATCAAGTAAGTTGTCGCCCCTTGTAAACTGAACTATTTCCCGGCATCGAATCCCGCTGCAAGTAGCTTCAGGCTGGGACGTCCTCCGTTTGCCGTTTACCCAGCGCCACGAAGAAACCGCCCAAAGGTTTTTCCGCGTAACAAATTCGGCTCGATTACTTCGCCTTGAATGGGTTTCTCAGCTCCCGCTAGCATCATGCCGTGCCTAAGACTCTCACTCGCAAGCAACTCGAAGGCCGCAAGGAAAAAGCCGTGCGGTTTGTGCGCGACGTTCTCGAAGATCCCGAGCGGGCCGACGAGATCGAGGACGAGAGCCTTGAGCACTACGCCGAAAGGCGAAAAATCCACATGGTAAATCCGGGGAGAACACCCATCATGGCGACCAAGGAAGACCTCAAGGACCGCATTCGGGAGCTTGAGGAGGAGAACGACGACCTGCAAGACCAGCTCGACAAAATCGCGGATATTGCCGCTCCGATCGAGGACGACAACGACGACGAGGGCCAAGGTGACGAGGATGACGACCGCGCCCGCCCTACTGTGCGCTCGAATCCACGGCGACGGTCACTGACCGGGCAGCGCGATATCGGGCGAACAAGCCCGAATGCGCGCCGGTAGGTCCGCGCGTCTGCGTGTTCTGCGGCTCGACGCGTA
>DATLSB010000137.1:0-32368 GCA_035534415.1 Candidatus Dormiibacterota bacterium
CGACCACTGGCGTTGAACTCCGATATGTTGTACTGCGATGCTCCCGGCATGGGGAGAGAGTTAAACGGAGTGTTGACGTCGGCACCGAGTCCGCGCTGGCGCCAAACCGTTTCTGCCGCGAAGAACCCGATCGGGGTGAAAGTGACGCCCTTGAAGCGCCAGGAGGCAGGGCCGTTGTCGCCGCCCTGGGCGCTGTTTGCTGAATCGGCCGGTGCACCAGCCGAGCTGGCAACGGCAGCGGTGGCGGCCGGAACCATTTCCGCATTGGCGGCCGAGGCGGTGGGGGCTGCCGAAGCTGACGGCATGGACGCCGCCGGAGAAGCCGAGAGGCTCTCGCGGTTGGAGCCGGAAGCCTTCAACTGATCTTCAAGCTGCTGCATTTTCTTCTGCTGATCCTGGAGCTGCTGCGCCTGCATGGCGATCGCATCGCGCAACTGCTGAAGTTCCGTTTCCATTTCTTCGGCGGGCTTGGCCGGCGAAGCTGCGTTCGAGGCCGCCGCCGCTGGTTTCGCTGGCTGTAACGTGGCCTTCGCCGCAGGCTGTGCTGCAGCGGTCGTGGGATCGGCTGGCGCCGCACTATTATTGTTTGCTGCCCCGCCTGCTGCCATCGCCGGCATGGCGAAAAGCCCCAGGGCAATCATGGATGCCGCAAATACTCGCATTCCTTCCTCCTTGAAGTTGTGCTGCCGAAAAGTAGACTGCGACCGCGGGAAGCTACACGTATAGTTGTCGGTCGTTTGTCCCGAAACTCGATTTACCCCTACCCAGTTGCGTGGATGTTCGCACGCGTTTTGGCTTCTGAAAGTAATCTGAAAACCGGCCATCGGCGTCAATCGTTTGTGACGCTTATGTTAATTCTGCGTTACTTCGGTACCCGTCCCGCGGCTCGGTTCGCATCTTCTCCTAAGCGTTCGTGGGTCCTGCGTCGCGCCTAACGGGACGAACCACAATGCTTGGCCCACTTTTACGCAAATGGTCTAGCCGCTGCTGGTTGGCTGAGATTGCGCCGCTTATTCGAATAACTGCGTGAGACGGCCACCGGTCGTTTCGAGATAAAGGTGTCAAGTGAATCCAGAGGAAGGACGGTCGAGGAGAATGTCGCTGAGCATAACCGTCGACATAATGCCTTGGCGAGAAAAGATTGGCAAGTGACTTTTGCTATTAGCGGGGCCTCTACCATGCACTTGCGGCGGTTGCAGATGTTCCAGAACGGAGTCTCAAGCGGAAAACTTGGGCGTATCCAAAATCAATGGCCCTAATTTCCTGGAGCCAGCTGCTCCTGGCTGCGGCGGTGCTCCGGGATGGTGGACGACACGATGAGGCGCGGCGGTAGAACGCTGAAGAAGCGCTGGCGGCATGGATCGCAGCGATACGCCGGTACACCCAAGAAACGTTTAATGATCACGAACGTTCCCTGCTCGACGCGATTGCGAGGAATGTGCTCGAGATCGAAATTCCCACAGCGCGGGCAGTGAACGTAACGGAGAAAGGGCCACGCCACGCGTCCGGCGACGAAACGCTTGTCGCAGGAATGGCAGCGCCACGGACGCAAGCCGAAGGTGCTAATGAGCGAATCGATCAGGCCGCTGCGGCGCGAGCGGAAACAATCCGCACTGCGGCACTGTGGACAAATCATGCTGTCATTTTTCCCCAAACCCGAATTGCGCGAAAGCATAGCGAAACCTGACCGCGGGATCAAGATAATCGAATGGACGCTTGGTATAGCAAGCAGGCGGAACAGCTCGGACATCCCGCTAGGGAGTTTTTCTCCGAGTCTGCCGAGTGGGCCAGAGCCCCGGGCGGTGTAGAATGTTTCACGAGGAGAGCGAATGCCATCGTACACGGACGCGCACGCGCGCGCGGGTATCGACGCAAAACTGCCGACGCTCGAAACGTGGCCCAACCATTTTCCCGGGTACGAGATCACGATTCGCTTTCCGGAATATACGTCGGTGTGTCCCAAAACGGGACTGCCCGACTACGGCACCATCACCATCCAATACAAGCCCAACCGCAGCTGCCTGGAACTCAAGGCGCTGAAAATGTACCTGCTGGCTTACCGCGATTTAGGCATCTTCTATGAAAACGCCGTGAATCGAATGCTGAGAGATATCGTGGCGACGATTCGTCCGGTGCAGTGCCGCGTGACGGGAGACTTCACGCCGCGCGGCGGATTGACCACTACCGTGGAGGCGCATTGGCCCAAAGGCGGGCGGCGCGCAGGCCGCGTGAGATAGACTTCCCAGGCCGTGTTCGAGATAATCTTAATAAATGTGGTGCGGCGCGGGCCGCCGAGGAGGGTACATGAGTTTGACTCCAAGCACACCCAATCCTGAGCCGGTGGTGGTCGAGCGGAGTGGCTCGCCACGGTGGGTTGGCGTACTTTTTGTGATTATTTTGGGCTTGGTGGGATGGCTGTTCTACGCCACCTATGCCAACAATCAAGCTCTGCATCAGGCGGAGGACTCTGCCAACAAGAAAGTGGAAGCGATGGCTGGAGAGCTTGATAAGACCAATTCGCGGTTAGCGGATGAGAAGGGCCAGCTTGACGTGACCGAGCAGAAGCTGGGGCTCACCGAGGACGAGTTGGCGCGCGCACGCTCCTTGGCGCAGAACGTTCGCAAGCAACAGGAAGCCAGCGATCAAAATTTCCGGAAGGCCTTGGGCGAGGCTCAAGCCACCAACCAAAACCAATTCGGGCAGGTGAATACGAAGATCACCAAGACTCAGAATGACATTTCCACCACGCAGGCCGATCTAAAGACGGAAGAGGGCAAGCTGCAGAGCACCATCGGCGATCTGGGAGTGCAGAGCGGACTCATCGCCAAGAATCACGACGAGGTGGAGGCGCTGAGGGAATTGGGCGAGCGGAACATCTACGAGTTTACGCTGCACAAGGGCAAGCATTTGGAACACGTCGGGCCCATTCAGCTGCGACTGCGCGGCGTGAATACCAAGCACTACACCTACACCATGAATGTGTTAGCCGACGACAAGAACATCGAAAAGAAAAATCGCGATGTGGACGAACCGGTGCAGTTCTATGTCCAGGGGGAGCGGGCGCCGTACGAGATCGTGGTCTTTAAAATTGCCAAGAACGAAGCACAGGGTTACCTGAGTACGCCGAAAACCGCGAACCAAGCTGCACCCACCGGCGCGGCGGGAAATGCTCCGGGCAACGCTCCGGCGGCCGCGAACCCTCCGGGGCACTAAACTGCGGCGTCCGATGAACGCTGGCGGATAGCGAAACTCGCAGCCATATTCCAGCGTCGGGCCGTGCGACTCATGCCAAGCTAGAGCTACGGAAGACCGGAATTTTCGAGGCGCAGAAGTGCCTTGGACGTCCGGACCGGCGCCGGCATCCCGTCCGAATCTCTAAACCCAGCCGGATGCCGCTCAGGAGGCGGTGTGAACTCGACCCGGAATTCTCGTTTTCGCATCAGTGCGGCCGTGCTGGCTGCGGCGATCAGCGTCTCGTTGTGCGCGGCAGCCACGGCAAGGGCGCAGAGTTCGCAAATCGTGCCGCGTTTGCCTGTAAGCACGGTGAGCTATGTGGAATGGCGCGGATCGAACGCGCTGGCGGCCAGCTCGAAAGATAACCACGTGATGCAGTTGATGGCGGACCCGGCCATGGCCCCGCTTTGGCTGGGCATGGCCGCTAATTTCCAGAAGCAACAGCGCGAGAGCAAAGCCTCCGCTCCGCCGCTGACCATGCCTGAAGTAGTCTCACTGCTGCAAAACCCCGCGGTATTCGGAATTATCGAGCTTCCCCATGCAGCCGAGGTTTCGCCGGGCGGAAAACCGCCCAAACGCATGGCTGTGTTCGTGGTGTACGACGCCACCGGCAAGGCGGATTTGATCGGCAAGTTGGAAGCCGCTTCGGATACGCGCGGACGCAATCCGCAGACAATCACGCATTACGATTTCGGCGGCACGTCCGTGGAAGTGCGCAGCAGCAAAACGGGAGCGAGCTATTCGGCGCTGGCTGGAAGCTATTTTTTCGCGTCCGACCACAAGCGGACCATCGAGCAACTAATCACGCGATTCAGCAGCGCCGCTGTGCCCGCGGATTCCATTACGCAGAGGCCTGAGTATGCCGAGGTACGGAAGTTCGTCGCAACCGGGGACGCTTTCGAATTTTTCGCGCGAATGCCGAATGCGCATGACATGATTCCGTCGAATGCCAAGAATCAGAATGGCCAGAGATTCCTAAAGAGCATCCATTTGGACAAAATAAGCGCGGCGGGCGGTTCGGTGAGCTTCGCGGGTCCAGAAATGCACGTTCGCGGCGCGATATTGGGCAATACGCAGCCGACAGGGCCGTTTGACATTGCCGGAGCCAGCAGTGCCACGTTTCGCACACAGGCGATCGCGGGCGGAGCGCCGGAGTTCAGCGCCACGCGCGTCAACCTGGCGGCGGTCTACCGTTTGTTCTACGCAGCGATCGTTCCCAACTTGCCGCCACAGCAGGCTTCGAGCGTCTCCGCCGTGGAAGGGATGGCGCAAGGATTTTTGGGTATGTCGATCCCGGACGCGCTTGATCTGTTCACCGGCGAGATGGCGTCGGCTTCGTCATTTTCAACCGACGGCGCGGAGGAGCAGGTATTCGCGGCGACGATTCAGAAGCCGGAGTCGGTGCTGCACATCCTGCGCGCGGTGCTGGGACCGATGACGCTGGCGGAGGACACCTACGGCGACGCGACCACGCTCGATGTCGCGGCTCCATACCGCGACCCCGCAACGGGTCTGCAGCGGCGGAAAATGTATTACGTGGCGGTGACGCCGCAGATGCTGGTGGTCGCTCCGCGCAAGGTGCTGTTGCGCGAACTGCTGTCGCAAATGTCTGCTGCGGGCGCTTTGGCTAGCGCTCCGAAAGGCGTGTTTGCCGATCCGCAGTACGTGCAATTGCGCGCGCTGATGCCCGCAACCCTTTCCGGGCTGGGCTATGTCGACATGTCCGAAATTCCCTGGGGCCCGGTTTTGGCGAAGTTCGCGAGCAGTGCGCAGCAATCGGCGCAGGCCGCTGCGCAGCAAGCAGCGCATGCCTCGAAGAACGGCCAGAGCGTCCATCCGCCGGATTTCAGCTGGCTTGGGCTTGTAGATCCCAACGTGATTCCGCGGCATCTGCATATGATGGTCAGCGGATGGTGGAAAGATACCAACGGCGTGTATTTTGATTCGTACATTCAATAGACCACGCGGGGAAATCTTTGTGTTGTTCGTGATTCTGGCGGCTTGGGCCGCGCTTGCGGGTGCGGCGCCGAAATGCCGTGCGCAGTCTGGGCAGGCCGTTCGCGCGCCGATGGAACCGCAGGCGCTGGCCGCTCGCACGGACTTGGTGCGCGTAGATGTAAGCGTGCTTGATAAGCACGGGAAATTCGCAGCCGGACTTACTCGCGACAATTTTCGCGTGCTGGCCGACGGCGTGCCGCAGCCCGTGGCGTATTTCGCTCCTATCGAAGCTCCGGCCCGCGTCCTGGTGATGCTTGAAACGAGCCCCGCCGTGTACCTGATTCACGATCAGCATTTGGCCGCGGCGATGGCCTTGTTGCAAGGGCTCGATCCCGTGGACGAAGTGGCGCTAGTGACCTATAGCGACCGGCCCCGCGAGGTCCTGGGATTTACCAGCAATAAAAACGAGCTGCTGCAAGCGCTGAACTCCCTGCATTACAACATCGGAATGGGCCAGCTGAATTTTTATGACGGGCTCTCTTCCGTGGTGGATGCGCTAGGGGCAGCGCCGGGAAAAACCGCCGTGGTGCTGCTGACCACCGGTCTCGATTCGTCGCCGGTTTCGCGCTGGCAGCCGCTGGTGCGAAAGCTGCGCGGAACGGAACTGGTGATTTTTTCAGTCGCGCTCGGCGGCGACTTGCGCGGAGACGAAAGCCCGAAATCGAAACGAAAGAAGCGCGATGTGAAATATCAAGCGAATGCGACGATACAGCCTGAAGCGGCGAACTCGCTCGATCACCTGGAAGGATTCGCGCGCGCCGACCGGGCGTTGCGCTTGCTCGCACAGATCACCGGCGGGCGAGCTTACTTTCCGCAGTCCGACAAAGAGTTTGTCCCCATCTATCGCGAGATCGCCGCAACCCTGCGCCACCAATACGTTTTGGGAATCGCGCCAGCTCACGATGGGAAATTCCACTCTCTCAAGGTCGAAGTGTTTCCTGGCAGCGCCGTGGATTCAAACGAACCTCCGAAGAAATTCCGCTACAGAGTTTTTGCGCGCGAAGGATACATCGCGCCCGGCAACTAGCCGTCGCCGATTTCCTAGGTAGAGAATGAGTTTTTCGGCGAGCGTCTCCGCCCGTATAATCGCAGACGCTGAACTTCAAAACACGTGAACGAGCGAAGTCCAATTTTGAAACGACTGGGAGCTTACATTCTGCCGCTGCTGGTTTTGTGCTCAGTCTGGGCCGGAAGTCCCGCTGCGCTCGCGCAATCGCGCTCGTCCGAGCCGCCGCCGGCCACATGCACGGCGAAATTCGCGTACGGCGGAAACGCAGCGGTGATTCCGGCGGACTTCATCAATCACCTGGTATTCGTCCCGGCGCGCGTGGATCAGGGCGAGCCTTCCCTTTTCGAATTGAACACCACGGCGCCTAGATCTTCCATCGACCCTGCGCGCGCAAAGGAGCTGGGCCTTGGAAGAGTGTCCACGCCAGTGCTGAATCTCAGCGGCGTGGATGCATCGTTTTCCGAATTCGCCGAAACGGCGATGCCCGATTTCGCCGAACGATATGGGCGCGAGTATCGCGGAACGCTCGGCAATGATTTTCTGGCGAGCGTGGTTGCGGATATTGACTACGCGCGGGAAACCATGCGGCTTTACGATCCCGCGGTCTACAAATATTCCGGCCACGGTAAGGCGGTTCACGTGACGTTCGTCGACGGAATCCCCGTGGTTAAGGCGAAAGTCAATGTGGAAGGGCGCTCGATCGAAGCGGAGTTCGCCGTGAATACGGCGCTGGACGCGCCAGTCCTGATTTTCGACAAATACGCAGAGGCGCACCGGCTTTCGCTGCGGAAATCGATCTCTGCGGCGAGCATGCCCCTGGAAGGTGCCGACAAGGACGCCATCGGACGCCTGGACCGCTTTCAAATCGGTCCCTATCAGGTGGAATCCAGCCTGGTGGTTTTTTCAAAAAAAGATCCGCCGGTGAATCATGATTCGAAATTTGCAGGTGAGATCGGCGCGGAGATGCTGCGGCGTTTCGATGTGGTTTTCGACTATGCGCACGGGGAAATCCATTTTGATCCGAACAGCGATTTTCGCAGCGAGGATTTCGAGGACATGAGCGGCCTGACGATTTCCGCCGCCGGCCCGAATCTTAGGAAATTTCAAATCACCAGCGTGCAGCCAAACACGCCGGGCGCCGCCGCCGGATTGCGACAGGGAGATATAATCGAAGGTGTGAATGGCGACGCGGCGGCCGACCTATCGCTGATGGATCTGCGAAAGCTATTCCGCCAGCTCGGTCCGCCCTACGACTTAGTGGTTACGCGAAACGGGAAAACCTTTCATACAGCGCTGCAGCTGCGTCGGTTGTTATAGGGCTGCCGCACGATCCGCGTTCGCGACCATTTTACAGGCTCGGTTCATAGTCGCGCATGGTGGCGGCCATTTTTTTCAGGCGCGCGTCGGCGCGAGCGAATACGGATTGCGGCGTGAAATTGCCGCTGGCGTCTCGTTTCCCGGCGGGGATGCCGGTGAGGATTTCGATTCCCTGCTCGATGGTCGAAACCGGATAAATGTGAAACAGGCCGTTGGCCACGGCTTCGATCACGTCATCGCGCAGCATCAAGTCTTCCACATTCTCAGCGGGAATTAACACCGCCTGCTTCCCGGTGAGGCCCTTCAGCTTGCACACGTAATAAAAGCCTTCGATCTTTTGGTTCACGCCGCCGATGGGTTGAATATCGCCCTGCTGGTTCACCGAGCCGGTGACGGCGAACTCCTGCCCAATGGGAATTTCAGCCAGCGCCGATAGCAGCGAATAGATTTCGGTGGAACTGGCGCTATCCCCGTCGACGCCCGCATAGGACTGCTCGAAGCAGACGCTGGCGGACAGTGAGAGCGGCTTATCCTGCGCAAAGATGCGCCGCAAATAACCGCTGATGATTTGCACGCCTTTGTCATGAAAGCGCCCGCTGAGATTCGATTCGCGTTCGACGTTGATAATTCCTGCTTTGCCCATAGCGACGGATGAAGTGATACGCACCGGCTTGCCGAATGCATAGCCGCCGATTTCCAGCACGCTCAACCCGTTGATCTGGCCGATGCGTTCACCGGTGGTGTCGATAAAGATCAAGTTCTGCTCGACCATTTCGCGGATCTTGGTTTCGGTCAGGTTATGGCGCTCAATCTTGGCTTCGAGCGCGCGGCGCACGTGGCAGGAAGTGACCGTTTCGACGTCGTCCAGCCGAGCCTCGTAGGAGGATTCGCGCGCCAGGTCGGCGAGATCGAAAAAGCGGGTGGTGATTTTCCCGCGGCGGCCGGCTTGGCGAACGCCCTCTTCGAGAATGGAGGCCACTGCGGTGCGGTCGAAAGGCAGCAGCTTTTCATCGTCGGCCAGCTTCCGCAGGCGCCCGGCGTAGTAGTGAACGATCTCCTCGTTCCACTTCATTTCCTCGTCAAATTCCACGCGGACTTTGAAAATTTTTCGGAAATCGTCCTCGTGGTCGTAGAGCAGTTCGTAGAGATCGCGGTCGCCGATCAAAACGATTTTCACGTGGATGTCGATCGGCTCGGGCTTCATGGACGCGGCGCTGAACGGGAAAAACATGTCCACGGGCTGAATCTCGAGCTTGCCATGATTCAGCGTGCGCTTCAGCGTGCGCCACACGCCGTTCTCGGTAAGCGCATCGAGCGCGTACATCACCAGAAACCCGCCATCGGCGCGCAGCAGAGAGCCGCCGCGCAGGTCCATGAAGTCGGAATTCCAGCCGCCGCGTGAATCGTAGCTGCGGTGGACAGTGCCAAAGACATTTGCGTAGGTCGGAATCGTTTCGAAAATAACAGGCGATCTCTCGTTCTCGTTGTGTGCGAGGATCACATTGACGCCGTACACACGGAAAGGATCGCGCTCCGATCGTTCCGGCCGCGGTGCACCCGCGCCATCGGGTGAAGGCTCGGCCTCTTCCCCTGCCCGCTCCTTGAACGGGTCGAGATTATCGAGGACGTGGTGGCGCACTTCCTCCAAATATTCGGCGATCTGCGCGTTCGGATACTTTTCCTTCAGCTCTTCGATCACGCCGTCAACTAGGACCGAGGCCGCTTCCTGTTCCAAATAACTCATCTCACTGGCCAACTCCCGCGAAAGCGAAAGAGTGCGTCGATAGACGACCGTAAATTCCTGGCGGAACTGATCGTATTTGCGTTCCAGTTCCTCGGCGGCGGTATTTTCGATCTTGCCGTCCTGCACCATTTTCGGGATTTCCTCGATGGGCACCATTTGGCCCTCGATCACCGGGAAGATTTCCGGCAGCGCCACAGCGCCCACCTGCATGCGGCCGAGCGCAAACTGTTCGCGAGCGATGCGGCGGGTGAAGTCGTCCATCAATTCTTTTTCGCGCACCGTGAAGCGCTCCACAATGCGAGCCTTCTGGCGCTGGAATGGTTCGCCCTCGAAGACCTGCGGAATGCGGCGGCGTAGAAAGTCGATGCCGGAGTCGACTTCTTTTTTGAAAGCGTTTGCCTGGCCGCGCGGCAGCGTCAGCAGCCGTGGGCAATCGGTGTTCTTGAAATTATTGACGTAGCAGCGATCGGGCGCCAGCTCCGCCTTCGGTTGCAACTCCTCAATCATGCGGACGATCATCCCGCCGCGGCTAGTGCCCGAAAGTCCGCAGACGAAGAGATTGTATCCGGACGCATTGAGCTCGACGCCCATGCGCAGCGCGCGCAATGCGCGCGCCTGGCCCAAATCATGCGAGATCGGTTCGACGGCCGCAGTGGTATCAAAAGGAATCGAAGCAGGATCGCAGATCCAGCGAAGTTTTCCCGGCGGCAGGCCGCCATTGCGCGAATTGGAGTGAGTAGCCATTCAAATGTAGTTTCCGAAAGGGGTTACTCTAGCACGGCGCCCGTGGGATTCGCACCCGGTGGCGGAGGACTGTGCCCAGGGCGTCCATGCCGGGGCGTATACAAATCCAGCAGATCTGCGGCGAGAGCAACCACGATTGGCCCGAGCACGATTCCCAGCGCCCCGAACACGCTGATTCCTCCGAGCACGCCGATGAAGACCAGCAACTCTCCCACTTGCGCGCGTCCGCTGATGAACCAGGGACGCAGCACGTAATCGACCAGGAACACGATGGCGGTGGCCATCAGCGCCAGTGCGACTCCCTTAATCGCATGGCCGCTGATCGCCAGGCCAACCGCAGCGGGAAGCCAGATCAAAGCCGAACCGACCACCGGAATCAGTGAGAAAAAGCCCATCAGCACGCCCCAGAAAAGAGCCGCGTGGATGCCGACGGCAAAAAACGCCAGGCCCAGCAGCGATCCATGCGCGGCGGCGGCCAGAAAGCTTGCAAGAATGGTGGCGTGGATAATGTCGCGCGTGTCGTCGAGAATGCGTTCGCGCTCGAAGGACTGCAGCGGCAATAGGCGGCGGAGTTCGGTGACCAGCGAACGTCCGTCGCGAAACAGGTAGTACATCGCGAAGATGGTAATTACCAAATCAAACAGGAATTCCGCGGTGTGGCGGACGGCGCTGCCCAAGCGCGCGGCTAAAAATTGTGCGGCTGCTTCGCCGTACCGCTGTAGCTCCGCGGTGACCGCAGCGGAGTTCAGTTCGGGAAAGCGACGGTCCAGATGCATCCATATCCTGTTGAGCCAAAATAGACGGCCGGACGCCGTGGTCAAATGGAGAGATTGAAGAGCTGCCGCGCCTTGCTTTAGGAACACCACCAGGATCAACACAGCGGGGGCGATCAGAATGACCGTCACGCCAAAGGTGCTCAGAAGCGCCGCAGTGGAGCGGTGCATCCGGCGCGCCAGCCGTTCGTAAGCGCCATAGGAGATGACCACCAGCACGGCGGCCCAGGCGAGCGCCACAAAAAAGGGCTCAAAAATCTGGAACGCCAGATACGCGATCAACGCAACGATCCCATACGAGAGGATGGTTCCCATCCATCGGCGGGAAGAGGTTTCGGGATTGGTCAAGAAAGCCTCATGCGAGAGGGAGCGGCTAACACGTCCATGGCATTAGACGCGCAAGGCGGCCCGGAGGAGCCGCCAGCGTAGCCCCGCTCCGCACAAGCGTCGCACGCGCGATGGCTGCGCACAATCACGAAATGCTAGCGCGGACCCAGAGCACCGGTAAAGATGAAATTCCGGGCCGGCGAGAAGTCTGGCGCGGCGATTCGCAGTCGAACCGGTGCTGCGCCGGCGCGACAAAACCCGCTAAAATAAACGCGCGAGATTCCGTTTGGGACCAGATTGCGTGGTTATCCGCCGACAGGCAGGTTCGTCGCGGTCGCAACCGAATGGTGAACTGTAAACTTGGGCAAGACACCAGATTTGTTGCACCGCGCTTGTTCTGCGGAAATGAGTGCTGAGCCTCATGAATCGAAGCAAATTTGTCTTGGCTGCTGCATTGTTGTTGTTCGTTGCAGCGAATGGGAGCCTCGCGAAGGGAAAACCGGAGATGACTGCAAGCGATCGAGAAATGAGCACCGATTCGCCAACGGCGACCAATGGCGCGCGCGAAATGACTCTTGAACGAACGCCGACCGATCCACGGCCGCAGCCCGCGGCGCAGACAGCCGGCAATCCGTTTTTCGAGCCGAGTCCGCTACCCTTCCAGGCGCTCCAGTTTAATCTGATCAAAGACAGCGATTTCGAGCCCGCCATCGACGAAGGCATGAAGCGGCAAATGGCGGAAATCGAGCAGATCGCCAATAATCCCGCGCCGCCCACGTTTGAAAACACGATCGTCGCCATGGAAAAAACCGGCCAGATGCTCAATCGCGTCGAGCAGGTGTTCCAGGCGCTGAACGGCGCCGATACCAACGACACGCTGCAAAAAATCGACCAAACGGAGGCACCGCGCCTGGCCGCGCATCAGGACGCGATTTACATGAACCCCAAACTTTTCCGGCGCGTCGAGGCGATTTACAACGACCGCGACATGCTGCACCTCAGCCCCGAAGCGCTAATGCTGGTGAAGGTCTATCATCTACAGTTCATTGAGGCGGGCGCGAATCTCTCCGAGGCCAAGCAAGCCAGGCTGCGCGAAATCAACAAGCAGCTTTCGTCGTTGATGTCCGAGTTCAACACCAAGCTGATGGCAGGATCGAAAGCCGCGGCGCTGGTGGTCGACGACAAGTCCAAACTCGACGGCATGAGCGCCAGCGCTCTGGACGCCGCTGCACAGGCCGCGGATGGGCGTGGACTGAAAGGCAAGTGGCTGATTCCCCTGCAGAACACCACGCAGCAGCCGTCGCTTACGTTCCTGAAAGACCGCACCATACGGCAACAACTTTTCGAGCGTTCCTGGACGCGCGCCGAAAAGGGCGACGCCAATGATACGCGCGAGGCGATCTCCACCATCGCCAAACTGCGCGCGGAAAAAGCCGCTCTACTCGGCTACCCCAACTTTGCCGCGTACACATTGCAAGATCAGATGGCCAAAAATCCCGCCACCGTGGAAGCGTTCCTGAGCAAACTGGTGCCGGCGGCGACGGCCAAGGCGAAAGTCGAAGCCAGCAACCTGCAAAAATTGGTTTACAAGGACGGCCAACACTTCGAGCTCCAGCCGTGGGACTGGAGGTTTTACGCCGAACGGGAGCGCAAAGCCGAGTACAACCTGGACGATAGCGAAATCCGTCCGTACTTCGAACTGAACAACGTGCTGGAAAAGGGCTTGTTCTACGCGGCCCATCAGCTGTACGGGATCACGTTCAAGGAGCGCAAGGATTTGCCGGTTTATCAACCGGATGTGCAAGTCTTCGAGGTTTACGACCACGACGGATCCACTCTCGGCCTGATCTATTTCGATTATTTCAAGCGCGACAACAAATCCGGCGGCGCGTGGATGAGCTTCTTCGTTGGCCAATCGAAGCTGCTGGGCACCAAGCCGGTAGTTTACAACGTGGCCAACTTCACCAAGCCGGCGCCCGGGCAGCCCGCGCTGCTTTCCTTCGACGACGTGACCACCATGTTCCACGAGTTCGGACATGGACTGCACGAGCTTTTCGCCGACGAGGAATATCCCACGTTATCCGGAGTCAACGTAGCGCGCGATTTCGTCGAATTACCTTCGCAATTCAACGAGCACTGGGCGCTTTATCCGGGGGTGCTGGAGCATTACGCGCTCAACTACAAAACCGGCGAGCCGATGCCGCGGGAGCTCGTCGACGAGCTAAAAAAATCGCAGCAATTTAATCAGGGCTACGCGCTTACGGAATTGCTGGCTGCGGCGCAGCTGGATATGCAGTGGCACACTCTTCCGGCCAGCGCGCCGAAGCAGAATGTAGACGCGTTTGAAACCGAGGCGTTCACGAGAACGCATCTCGATCTCCACGACGTGCCGCCGCGGTACCGCTCCAGCTATTTTCTGCACATTTGGTACAACGGCTACGCGGCGGGCTATTACGCGTATCTCTGGACGGAAATGCTGGACGACGACACCTACCAGTGGTTCCTGGATCACGGCGGCATGACGCGCGCCAACGGTCAGCGCCTGCGCGACATGATTCTCTCGCGCGGCCACAGCGAGGATTACGAGACCATGTTCCGGAATTTTTACGGCAGCGCTCCGCAAATCGGCCCGATGCTGAAAGATCGCGGTATCGAGTAGCGCTGCTGGGTGGGGTGCTGCGTAGCCGCAAATCGTTCACGCGGCGCGCCGCCTGCGGCAATCTCGTAATGAACTCGCCGGAGATTTGAAGACCGCGCTCCCCGGTGTTAGTCTGGCGTCAGTAACAACATTGCGCCGCCAATCCCCGATGCGGGCGTTGCGCCGCATCCGGCCCCGCGACGGCGCGGCGTTTTCCTGAACGCAAGTGGCCCATGAATGCAGCAGGCACACAAACCGGCCGCGCCGAATCCGTTGAAGCTCAGGCGTTGGCGACGGTGCGCCAACTGCTGCACGAACTTGGCGGCACGCGCGGCCTCGACGAATTAGCAGCGCGCGGAACGAAATCGCATCTGGAGCGCGATCTCGGCCTGGGCAGCCTGGAGCGCGTCGAGCTGATGCTGCGGCTCAACGAAGCCTGCGGCGTGCAGCTTCCCGAACACGCGATGGTGGAGGCGAACACCGTCGAGGACGTGATCGAAGCAGTGCGGCGCGAAGAAACCGCCCGGCAAAAGTCGCCGCGAACACGAACGCTGGAAATCTCCGAGCCAAAAGCAGATGTGCCGCACGGCGCAGTCGCGGGCGAAACGCCCGCATCGAAAAGTCCCGAATTCGAGCAACGCGTGCGCCGCGCCGAAAGCCTCACGGAAGTGATCCGGCTGCGCGGACTCGGCGAGCCGGGCCGCGCGCACATTCACCTCTACGACGATCAGCACCAGATTCACACCATCACGTGCGGCGAACTCTACGAGCGCGGCTCGAACGTCGCAGGAGATCTGCGGCGGCGCGGACTGCAGCCGGGGCAGACGGTCGCCATCATGCTGCCGACCTGCGCGGAATTTTATTACACGTTCGCGGGCATTCTGCTCGGCGGCGGAATTCCGGTTCCGATCTATCCGCCGTTTCGCGCCGATCGCATCGCCGAATACGCCACGCGCCAGGCGAATATTCTTTCCAACGCGGAGTGCCGCTTTCTGGTGACCTTCCGCCAAGCCGAAGGACTCGCGAATCTGCTGAAGCCGCGCGTTTCTTCGCTGCGGGAGGTTCTGAACGCGGAAAAACTAAGTGAGGGCACACCACCGTCCGCCGATGTGCCGCCCACCGAATGGCGCGCGGTCGAAAACCTGGCGCACCACGCCAGCGGCAACGATATCGCCTTCCTGCAATACACCTCGGGATCGACTGGCGCCCCGAAAGGCGTCACGCTGACGCATTCGAACCTGCTGGCGAATATCTGGTCGATGATCGCGGCAGTGGAGGCGGGGCCGGGCGATTTGATGCTCACGTGGCTGCCGCTCTATCACGACATGGGACTGATCGGCGCGTGGATGGCGCCGCTGTGTTGTGGCATGCCGGTGGCGGTCATGTCGCCACTCGCGTTCCTCAGTCGGCCTGCACGCTGGCTGCAAGCCATCCACCGGCATCGCGCCACTCTTAGCCCCGCGCCGAATTTCGCATACGAGTTGTCCGTGCGGAAAATCACCGAGCCGGAGCTTGAGGGCGTCGACTTGAGCTGCTGGCGCGCAGCGCTGAACGGCGCCGAGCCCGTTCGCGCGGAGACGCTCGAAAAATTCGCGACGCGCTTCGCCGGGCACGGGTTCCGTCGCGAAGCCCTGATGCCGGTGTACGGGCTTGCTGAAGGAACGCTCGCAATTGCGATTCCCAAGTGCGGCCGCGGATATCGCGTGGACCGCATCGAGCGCGACACGTTCGAATCACAAGGGCGCGCTGTTCTCGTGCCGCCCACTGCGCCCACTGCGAACGACCGGCCCGCGCTGGAATTCGTCGGCGCCGGCAAGCCACTGAGAGACGTGGAAGTCCGAATCGTCGCAAACGGTGAACGCGACGCGGGCGAGCGCGAAGAGGGCCAGCTGTGGTTCCGCAGCGCGGGAGCGATGCGTGGCTACTATCGAAATCCTGAAGCAACGCAGCAGGTCATGCGCGGTGACGGTTGGCTCGATTCGGGCGACCTGGCGTACGTCGCCGACGGCGAGATTTTCATCACGGGTCGCGTGAAAGACATCATCATCAAGGGCGGCCGCAAACTTTATCCCCATGAGATTGAAGACGTGTCCGGGCGCGTAGCCGGTGTGCGCACTGGCTGCGTCGTTGCTTTTGGCGCGCCGGACGCGCGCAGCGGAACCGAGCGGCTCGTCGTCGCGGCCGAAGTGCGGCGCGGCGAAAGCGCCGGTGCGCAGAAAATCGTGGCGGAAATCACCCGCGTGGTAAATGACGCGATGGGCGCCCCGCCGGATTTGGTGGAGCTGCTGCCGCCGCAATCGATTCCCAAAACGTCCAGCGGAAAGCTGCGGCGCAGTGAGACGCGCAGGCTCTACCTCGAAGGAAAACTTGGCAAAAAAGTGGCTCCCGCATGGGCGCAGGTGGGGAAACTGGCTGTGCGCAGCGCGGCGCCGCGCGCGTGGGCGGCAGTGAAACGCATAGCTCGTCGGGGAGCGGAGATCGTCTACGGCGCGTACGCGTTGTCGATGATTGGCCTCGGCATCGGCGCCTGCTGGGTGTCGGTGGTTTTAACAAGCGACCGCAAACGCGCCGCTGCGCGCGTCAAAACCGCATCGAATCTCACCCTGAAACTTGCCGGCATTCCGGTCAGCGAAGCGGGCCGCGAAATCTTGTCGCGAATGAACGGCGCGGACGGCTGGATTTTCGCGCCCAATCATTCCAGCTACATCGATATTTTGGTGACGCTCGGGCATCTGCCGGCCAATGCCCATTTCGTGTCCAAGGGAGAAGCGCTATCGATGCCGCTCTTGGGAACCATGCTGCGGCGCGCCGGACATTTCGCTTTCAACCGCAGCGATCCGGAGGCGCGCATTCGTCAGGCCGAGCAATTGAGTGCAGCGCTCGAAAGTGGCGATCCCGTGGTGATTTATCCGGAGGGAACGTTTACGGCGATTACCGGCATCCGCCCGTTTCAGCTCGGCGCCTTCAAGGCGGCCGTGGACACGCAGCGGCCGGTTTGTCCGGTGGCCATTCGTGGCGCGCGGCAGGTGCTGCGCGACAAAACGATTTTGCCGCGGCCGGGGCGAATCACCATCACGTACGGTCCGCTCGTGGTGCCCAATCGCGCGGCAGGCGACGACTGGCACGAAATCGTTCGCCTGCGCGACGAGACGCGCGAAATCATCGCCCGCGGCGCAGGCGAACCGTTGCTGTAAGCGACGCGCGCGAAAAACTCTCGATCCGGTTCTGTCCGTGGATCTTACCTATCGCTTCGTTGCAGTCGATTCGCGCGCGGTGTTTGCCACGCGGAACTGCTTGCTGAGCGCCAGCCCCTGCTGCTGATATGAAGAGCCAATCGCCTGTCCGTAGAGCTTGTCCGGAATGCTGGCCATTTTGTGGTACATCAAGCGGCCAACTACCTGGCTGTCTTCCAGCAGAATCGGCACTTCGTGCGCGCGAACTTCCAGCACCGCTTTGGTGCCTTTGATTTCGCCGCCAGTGCCGTAGCCGAATCCCGGATCGAAAAATCCCGCGTAATGCACGCTGAACTCACCGATGGAAGGATCGAACTGCGTCATCTCCGCGGCCCAATTGGAAGGCACGCTGATCCGTTCTTTCGATGCCAATATGTAAAAGTCACTGGGGTCGAGCACCAGTTGCTTCGAAGCAGGCGCGCTAATGGCGTCCCAAAATTTCTCCGCGTCGTGCGCCCCCGCTTTGCTCAAATCCACCGCAGGGCAATTGCGCTTGGCCTTGTATGCCACCACGCTCGATCCGCCTCTGCCCTGTAGGTCGATGGACATACGCAGCCCGCCGCTCAGCACGGCTTTGGCGGGCGCGTCGCCATTCTCGAAATAAACCAAGCCCTCGGTTTGTTCGAATCGTTCGAGAGCATTGTCCGTGGCCGCCGGAGGATTGCCGCGCACAAATCGCAGCTGCGTCAGCTTGGCGCCGGCGCTCAGGATGATCGGAAACGTGCGCGAGACCACTTCCACGTACAGGCTCCCTCTATATCCCTTGGGCACCTGCTCGAACTGGTAATCGTGCTGCTCGAAGTCAAAGCCGCCCTCGGTGACCACGCGAGTGAAAATGTCCAGCCGTCCGGTAGTGCTTTTGGGATTTGCTGCGCCGCCGATGTCGTAGGGCAGAGCGAGGGTTTCTACGACAGGAATCACGAATACCGCTCCGCGTTCCAGAAGCGCGGGGCGCGTCAAATCGATTTCCGCCAGCTTCAGATCGTCAATTCTGGATTTTATTGTGGACGTTCGGCTGGGCAAAAAACTGGCTTGCACGCGATACGCGACGTTTCCGAGCCGCAAATCCATCGACGCCGGTTGAATCTGCGAGTCGTCGATCGGCAGCGTCGGCAAAATTTTGCGATTGGCGATCAGTTCGCGAATTTCCTGCGATGGCAAAATGCCGGTGTGGTGCGGCTCCGCCCTTTCAGCGCCAGGGAAATGGCCCTGCGCTTCGTTTCCCTTGGTTGTTCCCATGATTTGATTATGCCTTGTGCGCGCCGAAAAGTCGCTGCATCCGGATCAATTCACGTTTTTCAGATCGATTTGCGCGGTGTCGCCCGTTATGTCAAAGGTCGTGCCGAAGGGCTTCGATAAGCTGGCCAGGCGCTCGAGGATATAGCGCGCCCTCGAACCAGTAGCCGGCGCCGGCAACCCGCGCGTATCGAGAAACTCGTTGTTGGTGAATTCGTTGTGAACGTCGGGCTGGCCTTTTCCAATGTTGTTCAATACGATCGGCCGGAACGAAATCGACGTAAGCTTCCTTCCTTGGAATCCAACGTACGCCACCACGCTTTCCCAGCTCATCGGCTCGTCGATAAACGTCGCCGCCGGCGGCACGTTGTAGATAAAATTTCCCAAATCGTAGAAGATCGGCCGCCCTTTGTAAATCTCCACGCCGTGCAGCAACGGAGCGCCATGCATCACCACGATGTCCGCGCCTGCGTCGATCTCTGCGTGAGTCCATTTCACCAGCCATTCGTTCGGAGCCAGCCGTTCCGGCATGCCTTCGGTGAAAATTGTCTTGAAGGAGTAGTTGCCGAAGACGTGGTTGTGTTGATAGACGATCACCATCTCGGCGCGCCTGCGCGCCTCGCGAATGCTTTGCAGGATTCGCTGTGCGTCTTCCGCATTGGGAGTGTTCGTTGTCCCGTCGGGGAAGTCCTCCATCGCCTCGTTGCGCTTGCCGTCCGCTTCGATGCGCAGCTCGTTTACTCCGGGGCGGGAGGCGGTGGCGCGCCCGCCGGAATCGATCGCTCCCGAAGCGCTCGAAATCAGCGCGATTGTTCCCTCCGGCGTGTGCAGATAAGCGGGAGCAGCCGCTTCGGTCAAATTGTTTCCGAGTCCCGCGTGAACGACTCGTCGCCGTGCCACTTCGCGCAGCGTGTTTTCCACGCCCGTCGCTTTCAGATCGAACGAGTGATTGCTCGAAAGCGCCAGCAGGTTGAAACCGAAAGTCGTCAGGGCGCCCAGCGCTCCTGGCGGACTGAGAAATCCCAACCCTTCGTGCGTGGTCTGGCCCTTTTCGGCGATGGTGGACTCGAAGTTAGTAAAACGCACGTCGCCCTTCAGCAGCTTTTGAATTACGGGAATTTCGGCCGGATCAGTCTTCCTTAAGTCCGACCGGATGATCGATTGCCCGGCCAAGGTAATGGTGATTGCGCGTGATTGCGCTCGAACACCCGACGCAATTGCGCACACCATTGCAAACGCAACAGCGAGGTGTGTCGATCGCAACGTATGCCATCTGGTCCGCCAGATCATTGCCAAGTGGTCCGCCCCTACCGAGCGCGCGACTTTTGTGCCGCCGCTACTTTTGGATCTTCTCGACTACGTTCAGCTGCGCGGCCCACGGATCGACTTCGCCCTTTGGGCCATCCTCGGTGAAATTCATCAGCTCATCGCCCCTGGAAGTGAACTTGGGCCAATGCGGCAGTCCCGGTCCGTTCGGATCGCCGCTCTTGGCGAAATTCGCCCAATACGAATTCATCTGCGCGGCGATTTTCAAATCCTCGGCGGTCAAGCCCTTGCCCATGTTTCCCCAGCTCGACTCGCGAATCGTATCAAACGCGTACGGTATTTCCGATGAATGAAACGCGGCCGGAAGTTTCCCGCGCAGCGGCGTGGCCACATACGAAAAGCGGTATTCGTAGGAACTCTGGCCGCACGCTTCGACCCGCTGCGCCACGAACCGCGCCGGCTCGATCATCATTTTCACCCGGCCCACTTGTGCTGCCGCTTCTCTGACGGTTTCGGCGGGTTTGATGTCCAACGCGCGTCGCGCTTCGGCCGCATCCGCACCAAACGGAGCGAGAATCTCGTCCATCGTTTTGCCGGAAGCCGATCCAAGATCGCCGCTGTTGGCGCCCACCACGACCGCCGCGGAATTCACTTTGCAGTCCTTGTACGCTGCTTCCGCTGGGCCGGGGACGATCGTGCCATCCAGAATCACGCCGGAGTACGTGTCCGCTTGCCGCCCCATGCTGGCCATGTTGATGCCGTTCACGATTTGCTCCGCCGGCAGCGCACGCAATTCAGTCAGCGCCTTCGCGCCGGTGCCGTCGATGCCCATCCCGCGCGCAAAATTAATTCCCATTTGCACCGCCGAGGGTCTTCCATTCGGCGCCGGACGATTCAGCGGATCGCCAGGCAGCAAGTTATCGCGCCCGCCGCCCGATTCGATCATGGCGCGGACGAAAAGCCCTTTGGCCGCCGGCGAGGTCAGCAATATGTTCGCCGACCGGCCCCCCGCCGATTCGCCGAAGACGGTCACTTGCTTCGGATCGCCGCCGAACGCGGCAATATTGCGATGCACCCATGTCAGCGCGGCGATCTGGTCCATCAGCGCGTAATTGCCCACCGGCCCGCCTTCTTTCAGCAGCGCGGGAAAAGCGAAAAAGCCGAAGCGCCCCAGCCGGTAATTGAAGCTAACGAACACGATTCCCTTTTCCGCGAAATGCGACCCGTCGTAGGGCGCGGGCGAACTGCCGCCATTGACGAATCCTCCGCCGTAGATCCAGAACATCACAGGCAGCAATTTCGAGCCGCGTTTTCGCGGCGCCCACACGTTCAGGTAAAGACAATCCTCGCTCGGCGTGGTGCGCAGCGGCGCGGCGTCATTCGGGAAAGGCAGCTGCATGCAGTCGTGCCCGAACTGCATCGCGTCGCGAACTCCCTTCCACGGTTTCACCCTTTGCGGTGGCCGCCAGCGAAGCTTTCCCACCGGCGCCGCGGCGTACGGTATGCCTTTGAAGATTTCCAAGTCGCTCGAATATGCGCCGGCGATTTTGCCGGAGTCAATTCGCACTGTAGGCGCGGCGGCTTCCTTACCACGCGCCGCAATGCAGAAAGCCAGAAAAGTAGCGGCAAGTGAAACGGAGAGCAAGAAACGAAGTGTTCGCATGGAAGCCTCTATTTTAGGCCGTCAGCCTACAACGCCGCTTGCCCGAAAAGCAAACGCCTTCCGCGCCGATGTATTGCCCTGCGGAGGCTTGCCCAGTGTGATAGCGTGGAAGAAGGTGATACCCCACGAGGCCCCATGAGCGCCACGCAACTCGACAAAGCGAAAAAGTTCCGCGCCCTGCACCGATTGCCGCTCGAAGTGGGCGCGCCGATCGAGCCTGCGCCGCCCGGCGCGTTCATCATCGCCAATCCTTGGGACCCCGGCAGCGCACGCATTCTTGCCGGTCTCGGTTTCGAAGCGCTCACCACCACCAGCTCCGGCTATGCCATGTCGCTCGGCCTCCTCGACGGCTCAATCACGCGCGACGAGCTTCTGGCCCACGTGCGTTCAATCATCGCAGTCACGGACTTGCCCGTTGCCGCCGATCTCGAAAATTGTTTTGGCGATGATCCCAAGACCGTTGCCGAGACCATTCGTCTCGCGTCGGCCGCCGGGCTCGTAGGCGGCTCGGTGGAGGATTTCACTGGTGATGACCAGAATCCGATCTACGATTTTACATTTGCCGTCGAACGCGTTGCCGCCGCCGCGGACGCCGCGCGTAGCCTGCCGATTCCGTTCACGCTGACGGCCCGCTCCGAAAATTTCTTGCACGGCCGCCCTGATCTGGACGACACGATTCGCCGCCTGTGCGCTTTTGCCGACGCTGGCGCAGAAGTCCTTTTCGCCCCCGGCTTGCCGAATCTTGACGCGATCCGCGCCGTCTGCGCCGCGGTAGGTCCGCGTCCAGTGAACGTTCTCGCAGGTATGAAGGGTCTCGCGTTCCCGGCTACGGAACTAGCCGCCGCGGGCGTACGGCGCATCAGCATCGGCGGATCGCTCGCGCGGTTTGCATACGGCTCGTTTCTAGCGGCCGCGCGCGAAGTGCTGCAGACCGGCACATTTGCATACATCGATCGAGCGCTACCGCGAAAAGAGCTGGATTCCTTTATGATGGAAGAGAAGAAATCGATAGGACTGGCATAGAAATTATGTTTGAAACACTCACAGATAAACTTCAGCGTGCATTCAAAAATCTGCGCGGCCAGGGCAAGCTCAACGAAGAGCATCTCGACGCTGGACTTGCCGAGATTCGTGAAGCGCTCCTTGATGGCGACGTCAACCTGCAAGTGGTCGACGAATTCATCGCGCATGTCCGCGAAAAGGCGCTCGGCTCCGAAGTTCTGCTGCAACTTTCGCCCGAGCAGCAGATCGTCAAAATCGTTCGTGACGAGCTCGCCGAGCTGCTCGGGCGCGAAGCGCGCCCGCAATTCGCGTCGCGCCCGCCGTCGGTATGGCTGATCGTGGGATTGCAAGGCTCCGGCAAAACCACCAGCACCGGAAAACTCGGCAAATGGCTGGCTGAACACGGCCATCGCCCGATCGTGGTTTCCACGGACGTCTACCGCCCCGCCGCCCGCGAGCAGCTCGCGCAAGTGGCCAAAGCAACCGGCACGCCGTGCTGGCCCGGCGCGGGCAGCGACAAGCCGCTCGATATCGTTCGCGGCGCGGTGCGCGAAGCCAAGCTTTCCGCGTGCGATGTGATCCTCGTCGATACCGCTGGCCGCCTGCACATCGACGACGAATTGATGAACGAGCTTTCGATGCTCAAGCGCGAGCTGAATCCCGCGGAAATTCTGTTCGTCGCTGACGCCATGACCGGCCAGGACGCGGTCCGCTCCGCGGGCGAATTTCACAAGCGCCTCGGCGTCACCGGCGTAGTCCTCACTAAAATGGACGGCGACGCACGCGGCGGCGCGGCGCTTTCGATCCGCAAAGTCACCGGCGCTCCGGTGAAGTTTGTCGGCGTGGGCGAAAAGTACGACGCGCTGGAGCCGTTCCAGCCCGACCGCATCGTCGGCCGCATTCTCGGCATGGGCGATATGCTCGGCCTGATCGAGCGCGCGCAAAAGACCGTCGACGAGAAAAAAGCGCGCGAACTGGAGCGCAAACTCCGCCAGAACGATTTCACGCTCGAGGATTTTCGCGATCAGTTGCAGCAGATTCGAAAGATGGGCTCGATTGAGCAGTTGATGGGCATGCTGCCCAAGGTCGGCCCGTTCGCCAAAATTCCCAAGGACGCGCAGATCGACGAAAAGCAGCTTCGCCAGACCGAAGCCATCATCAATTCCATGACCGCCTCAGAACGCGCCGACGATGGTCTGATCAACGGCAAGCGTCGCAAGCGCATCGCCATGGGCAGCGGAACGTCCGTGCAGGAAGTGAATCAGGTGCTCAAGTCGTACGCGGACATGCGCCGCATGATGAAGCAGTACGGCAGCATGGCCAAAATGAAAATGCGCGGCCTGGGCAAATTCGCCGGAATGAAATAACCCCATGCGGTCATTTTTAGTGTTTCTTGTTGCGCTCGCTCTCGTCGGCTGCGGCAGGAGCCAAGTGCGTAACCATTTCGAAATGGACAAAGACAGGCCGGTTCTTAAGATCGCGGTGTTCGTTGACGGCCGGTTAAGCGTTGATGGCGAGCCGTCCTCGATTCAGGCGCTCCGACAATCACTGCGTGGACTCGCCAAAGAACACGGCGTAGTTTGGTACTACCGTGAGGGCGGAAAGAAAGAGCCTCCTCCAATTGCAACGGAGGTGATTAACGAAGTCATTCAAGCGCGCGTTCCGATTCGCCTATCATCGAAGCCGGACTATTCCGACAGCGTTACTTCGCCATAGGATTAAATCATGCCCATCGTAATGAACAACGTGCTTGGCCAGATCCGCATGACGGCGGCCAGCGGCGGAGATCGCGCCATCCGCGCCCAGCGCCTGGCGGAGATGATCCGCAAACTCGGCGAATATCGCTGGGTGGGCGTCTACGACGTGGACGAGCAGGACGTCTCGATTATCGGCTGGAGCGGCCCCGGCGAGCCCGCGCATCCCACTTTTCCGATCGCCGACGGCCTTACCGGCGCGGCCATTCGCGAAAAGAAAGCTGTGAACGTCGGCGACGTGCGCAACGACCCGCGATACGTCACTGCCTTTAGCAGCACGCTTTCGGAAATGATCGTGCCGGTTCTCGCGCCGGGAGGCGCCCGCGTGATGGGCACCGTCGATGTGGAAAGCGAGTGCGCCGATGCATTTACCGACGCGGATCTTAAGATGATCGAGCAATGCGCGGGGGCTGCGCTTCCTCTTTGGCTGATTCGTTGAAGTTCCCGCGACAGTAGCGATCACTCGATCCGGCCGGGCCGCTCGTTCCATGCAACGTCCCAATATTTCCCGAACTTGCGCCCCACCTCGCTAAACACTCCCACGCGCTTAAATCCAAAGCGCTCGTGCAGAGCGGCGCTCGCCGGATTCGGCAGCGTGTATCCAGCCACGTAGCGGTTGATATCCTCATCGCGCAACGCCTCAAAAAGCGCGCCATAGAGTCGCGAGCCGAGGCCTTTGCCGGTCGTGTCCGCCGCGAAGTAAATCGACGTCTCCACGGTCGTCTCATATGCGGCCTTAGGACGAAACCGCATCGTGCAGGCATAGCCAAGCACCACGCCGCTCTCTTCGGCCACCAGAATTCGATAGCGCCCGGACGCGCCAAACTGCTCGAACCATGTCAAACGCTTCTCGACGGTATACGGCTCGATATCGAACGTAGCGGGCGTATTCACAACGTAGTAGTTGTAGATTTCGGTCAGGCGCGGCACGTCCGCGCGCACCCCTGGCCGGATGGCAATCGGTGGCATACCCGCTTTTCTCTCCAGCATAATAGCCTGATTCCTTAGGAAATTAGCGATTGGTGCAATCCGCACCCCTCCGCTATAATGAGTCTGGAATTGCAGCAGTGGAAGTAACCAGGAGGAATTGCGAGTGTTAACGATTCGCCTTGCACGGATTGGCAAGAAGAAGCGCCCGTTTTATCGCGTGGTGGTCACGGAAAAGACGCGTCCGCGCAATGGTCGATTTGTCGAAATCGTCGGGACATATGATCCGCTGAAGAAGCCCGCTGCCATCGAGCTCGATAATGCTCGCGTCGACTACTGGATTGGCAAAGGGGCTCAGCCGAGCGATACCGTCCGTAGCTTCCTGCGCAACCGCAAACCTGCTTGAGGCGTCCTACCTCGTAGCTAGCTCATGTGCACAGCTCCGGTTCACGCGCGAGCGATTCATACCCCTGAGCACTGCAAGCTGCGGAGGAAGCACGATGAGGGAACTAGTGGAGGCCATTGCTAAAGCACTCGTAGATCATCCCGAGCAGGTGCAAGTGAAGTCGGTCGAGGGGGAGCAGGTTACCGTTTTGGAATTGCGAGTTGCCCCTGACGACTTGGGCAAGGTGATTGGACGCCAAGGGCGCACGGCAAAGTCGATCCGGACGCTGCTGGGCGCGGCCGGAATGAAAGTGAAGAAGCGCTTTACTCTCGAAATCCTCGAGTAGCGTGCCAGCAAACGACGATTCCAGCCCGCAGTACGTCACCATAGCTCGCCTTCTGCGCCCTCAAGGTCGACGCGGAGAAGTGGCTGCGGAGATCCTCACCGATTTTCCCGAGCGCCTCACCAAGTTAGCCTCCGTCTACCTCAGCGGCGCGCAACTTTCTCCGCGCCAGGTCAGCGTCCGCGCCTGCTGGATCAGCCAGAGCCGCGGCGGTCAAGCCATCTTCCATTTCGAAGGCTCGGATTCCATTTCTGACGCCGAAAACCTCGTCGGCCTGGAAGTGCAGATTCCCTTTTCCGAGCGCGCCCAGCTTCCCGTCGGCAGCTACTACGTGAATGATTTGGTCGGTTGCGCCGTGCACGACGTGGAAGGCCGCGCGATCGGGCGCGTGCGCGACGTGCAATCTACCGGCGAAAATACCGCTGGCACGCCGCTGCTGGTGATCGATGCACCAGAAGGCGAATTGTTGGTTCCCTTAGCCCAGGAAATTTGCGTCCGCGTGGACGTGGCCGCCCGCGTCATCGAAGTAAACCTTCCCGAAGGCCTCCGCCAGCTCAACCGCTAGAGCCTTCCCGCTGTCCCGCGATAGAATGAGCGAATGCGGTTCGATATCGTCACCATCTTCCCCAACTTCTTCGCTGGCCCGCTCGATTACGGCATCGTGCGCCGTGCCCGCGAATCGCGGCTGATCGAGGCGCACGTCCACGACCTCCGCAACTTCACCCACGATCATCATCGCACCGTCGACGACCGGCCCTTCGGCGGCGGCGCCGGGATGGTGCTCAAGCCCGAGCCGCTTTTCGAAGCGGTGGAATCGCTGGTCGGCGAATACGGCGTTAGCGCTCCGGGCACCGCGGTGGTGCTGCTTTCGGCCGCGGGTAAACTCTTTCGCCAGGAAACAGCGCGCCGCTTTGCAACGCTCGATCGGATCGTCCTGCTCTGCGGGCGCTACGAAGGCGTGGACGAGCGCGTCGCCGAGCATCTGGCCACCGAAGAGCTTTCTATCGGCGATTTCGTGCTGTCCGGCGGCGAATTGCCTGCGGGCACAATCCTCGACGTAGTTACGCGGCTGATTCCCGGCGCGCTCGGCAACGAAGATTCCGCCGTCGAGGAATCCTTCAGCGAGCCCGCCGAAGTGCTCGGCACCGATGCGCATTTGCCCGACGCAGCTCCCGTGAGTGAAGGCCCGGGCGGCGGCGCCCCGAGCGCGACGCTCGGCCTGTTCGCCACGCGTCGCGGCATTCTCGACTACCCGCATTACACGCGCCCGCAGAATTTTCGCGGCTGGGAAGTTCCGGAAGTGCTCGTCGGCGGCAACCACGAAGAGATTCGCCGCTGGCGCCGCAAGCAGGCGCTGGCCAAGACACTGCGCAACCGCCCGGATCTGACTGCCGGCGCGCCGCTGCGTCCCGAAGACGACGATCTGCTGAAGGACATCCGCGAGAGCGCATAAGCCCCCGAAACGCGCCCATTTTTTGTTAGGCAGGGTGCTGGAACTCCATTATAATTGTCGATTGTCCGTTGTACGCTGGCCCCACCTAAGCGGGTCTGCAGGGAAAAAGAACCATGAAACCTATCATCGCAAAAGTGCAAGAGTCCCAACTGCGCAAGGATCATCCCGTTTTCCGGCCGGGCGACACGGTGCGCGTCAATGTGCGGCTAAAAGAAGGCGAAGGCGAAAAGGAAAAAGAACGCATTCAGGCCTTCGAGGGCGTGGTGATGAGCCGTCGCGGCGAGCTCCTGGGCGAAACCTTCACTGTCCGCCGCGTGAGTTTCGGCATCGGCGTCGAACGCATTTTCCCGGTCCACTCGCCGATGATCAGCACGGTGGAAGTTGTTCGCGCGGGCCGTGTGCGCCGCGCCAAGCTGAACTATCTGCGCGCCCGCAAAGGCAAGGCCGCTCGTATCAAGCGCGCCGAACGCCCCGAACAGGCTGCCGCAGCAGCAGCGACATCAACGACCGAATCCGCGGAATAATCCCACCAGATTTTCGCAATCTTCAGCCCGCTCCCAGAAATCGGCGCGGGCTTTTTTTTGCGTCGAATGTCGAGGTACATGCGCGCAGTGCTTGTGTTAAAATCCCGCGCCATGGGGCGCCTTTGCTCGGCACGATACGAACGCGATGCGCGGCAGCACGGCTGGATGCGCATCGCTGGAGTGGACGAAGCGGGCCGCGGCTCTCTTTTCGGTCCCGTAGTGGCCAGCGCGGTAATTTTGAATCCGCGCCGGCGCATCGTCGGCCTGGACGATTCCAAAAAACTGACCGCCGACCGCCGCGAAGAACTCGCCGAACGTATCCAGCAGCATGCGCTGGCATGGGCCGTTGCGGAAATCGATGCCAGCCGCATCGACGCCTGGAATATCTATCAGGCCAGCCGCCAGGCCATGGTCGCGGCCATTTCGCGGCTCCGCCCGATTCCCGATTACTTGCTTCTCGACGCCATCGAAGTGGATCTTCCCATCGAGCAGAAGTCCCTGATTCACGGCGATGCGCGTTCAATTTCCATCGCTGCGGCATCGATTCTGGCCAAAGTGGAACGCGACCGCCGCATGGAAGAATTCGACCTGCTCTACCCGCAATACGGACTGGCGCAACACAAAGGCTACAGCACGCCCGATCATCTCGAAGCCTTGCGCCGCTTCGGTCCCACTCCGCTGCACCGCTTTTCCTACGCGCCGGTGCGCGAATCGCGCTGCTGGGCCGCCGGAGCCGAGCAGACCCCTCTGCCGCTGGGAATCTGATCCTCGTGTAGCGGCGGTGAAGCGGGACGCCACCAGCTATTTGTCCTCCACACGGTCTCCAACTGCCGAAAAACCGTTCCACTCGCGAACATTGCATCGAAAGCTTTGCCGCGCATCCCTCCTTTTTCCTTTGACGCAGCCAGCTCACCTTTGCCATGATCTTCGCCGAGGTTCAACGGCATCTCGATTCGCGTTTCCATTTTGGCGTCGGGCAGCAGCGGAAATTCCACGTTGCTTGAGACCGGGCGCACCACTCTCCTCATCGACGCAGGCCTCGGCAAAAAAGAACTTTTGCGGCGCTTTACCGCGCTGGGCCGCGAACTTCCCGAGCGCGTCGACGCGATCCTGGTTACCCACGAGCACAGCGACCATTCCTATGCCGTCGCGCAACTGGCTCGACACTGGCATTGTCCCGCGTATTTCACCGAGCCAACCCATCGCGAAATCGTCAAAATGTACTCGGAGAGCGCCGACAAACTCGGCAGCAAAGCCACCTTCGAGCGTATCGAGTACGTGCAGGCCGGCGAGCGCTTTGAAATCGGCGACGTGGAAATTAATCCTTTCCGCATTCCGCATGATGCCGCCGATCCGATTGGCTTCGCCTTCCGTTCCAACGGCACGAAAGTCGCCATTACCACCGACCTCGGCTATATGCCCGAACACGTGAAGCAGCATCTGCGCGAAGCCGATTTCCTGATGCTGGAATCGAATCACGACCTCGAAATGCTCAAGGTCGGCCCGTATCCCTGGCACATCAAGCAGCGCGTGATGAGCCGCACCGGGCATCTTTCCAACAACGTCGTCAGCGACTTCTTTGCCGATTCCGAAGTGTTTGACGGCCGCCCGCAACACATCGTGCTCGCCCATCTCTCCGAGGAAAATAATCATCCCGATATCGCCCGCCTTTCCGCCGAACAGGCGCTTGCCGCGCGCGCCTCCGATTTCGCCTACCGCGGCTCGCTGCACATCGCCTCCCAACGCGTCCCCCTCGGCCCCTTCGACCTCTAGCGCGATCCGTCCTTTGAGGAAACCTGCTTCGGAACCGCTTGTTCTGGGTATATATCCATGGTATATATCAGTAAGAGAGGTGAGGTATGGCGAAGCAGAGCGTGGCGAAATTATTCCGCAACGGGCGCAGCCAGGCCGTGCGCCTGCCGCAAGAATTTCGATTTGACAGTGACGCCGTCCGCATTCGCAGGGTCGGCGACGGCGTATTACTTGAGCCGCTCATTCCCGACGTGGCCAGATGGTTTGCGGAGCTTGACCGCCTCGATTCCGGGCCCGTCATGCCGGGAGGTCGTAGACAGCCGAAGACTCCTCGCCGAAAAATCTTCCGGTGATTTATCTTCTCGACACCAACGTGTGCATTGCTCTGATTGATGGCCGTCCGCCCGCCGCGCGTACTCGCTTGGCCTTGGCACTGGCAGCGGGCGCTGAGCTCGTGGTGTCGGCGGTCGCGGTTTTTGAACTTTCCTACGGCATTGGCAAGAGCGCTCGGCCCAACGAGAATGCCGAACGTGTTGAGCGATTTCTCGCCGGCCCCATAAGCGTTTTGCCGTTTGATCGCGAGGATGCCGAAGCGGCTGGCGCGATTCGTAGCGTCTTGGAGAAAGCGGGTCGGCCCATCGGTCCGTTCGACCTTCTGATGGCGGGCCAGGCGGTACGCAGGAACTGGACCTTAGTGACTGCCAACCGAAGGGAATTTAGTCGAGTGAAGGGCCTCGTCTGGGAGGATTGGGTGAGGCACTAGCCCAGCTTCTCCTGCGGATTTCCGTCGGGCCCTTCGAGCTGTAGCACGCCGCCGCTCGCGAGCGCGAAGCCACTGGCGTGGCCGGCACCAATCGCAGCAACACCATCATGATGCCGCACACGCCCAACGCGCTCGGCGACCTCTCCGCCAAAGCCGCCAACGGCAACTTTGCCGCCCTATCGCCCGTCCCGCTCTCGCGTATGTAGCGGTCGATCTAAGTCGCGCTAGTTCTCACTGCCACGTGGCGCGTGCGCCCGGACAGACGGTTCTGTGCTGCTGACGCGCCGCTTCGCCCACCACCAATTCGCGGCTGCGAAGGACGCGGTCACCAGCATCAGCAGCGCTTCGCGCGCATCCATTTGCGTGAGCAGGAGTAGCGAAAATGCAATTCCGGCGACCGCCCACACCGGGCCCCATGGTATGCGCAGCGCATCTGCCTTCGGACGCTTCCGCCGCAGCCGAATCAGCGAAGCGCACACGCCCGCGTAATAAATCGTCGACGCGCCCACCGCGATCGCCAGCGCCCACAAAAATGTTCCGGTGAGCGCCAGCAGCCACAACAGAATCGCGTAGAGCAAGATCGCCCGGCCAGGCGTTCTGAATCGCGGGTGCAGCTTGCCGAGCGGCGCTGGCCCGTCGCCGTTTTCCGCGAACGCGCTCGCCAGCCGCGGCGCATTCAGAATCGACGCGGAAATGTAGCCATACGCGGAAAGCATCACGGCGATGGCTAAAAACGTCTCGCCGCCCGGCCCTAGCAACACCGCCGCCACCGCGCCCAGCGGACGATCCGTTGTCTGCAAACCAATGGTCGCCACAACCACAAACTGCAGCAGCGTGTAAACCGCCACGCACACGATCAGCCCGGTAAAAATCGCGAACGGCACGCTGCGCCGCGGATTTTTCACCTCGCCCGCCGGGACTACCGCGTCCTCGAAACCTTCATACGCGAAGCTGACCAGCAGCAGCGCCTCCGCCCACTCTGTCCATCCCGGCCCGGTGATTTCCGCCGGATGAATCATTTGCGCCGCATGCCCGAAGCGCCACACGCCCAGAGCGATCAGCGCGGCGAGCGGCGCCAGCTTCGCCACGGTCAGCGCGCTGCTCACGTTTGCGCCCGCGCGCACACCGCGGTAATTCGCCGCCACGGGAATCGCGATCAGCGCCGTTAAAATCGCCGCGCGCGCCCAGCCATGTCCCGCCGCCCAATACCGAAAGCAGCCAGAACCACCCGATCTGCAGCCCTGCGAAACGTCCGAAAGCCGTCCGCACATAAAGGTATGATCCGCCCGGCTCGGTAAATTGCGACGCGACTTCCGCGTACGAAACCATGATCGTCGCCATCGCCAGGCCCGCCGCGATCATTGCCAGCGGGCTCGCGCGTCCCAGCCGCCGCGTCAGCTCCGCCGGAATGCCAAAAATTCCGCTGCCGATAATGCAATTGATCACCAGCCCGGCCAGCGCCCAGCGCCCAATTGAACGCACGAAGTCCAAGGCTTCTCCCGAGCAAACGCGACCGCGAAAGTGCCGCCGAGCTTAGCATCGTTTCCCTGCAGACTCGCGTCTCTGCCGCGCGCGTTGCTCGGTGGTTGTGTAGAGCCGCCCTTCACGGGCGGCATGCGAACGCCCAGCGCGCCATCAGCACGAGCACTCTCGTAACTCCGCGGGTTTGCCGAAAGCGCCGAAACTCAGTTCGGCGCTTTTGCATCGCGTGCGGCTTCCACTCATCCACACCCACACGCAACGTTTGTCATCCCGACAGAGGCCGATTTTTGGCCGACGAGGGATCTGCTTTGATTTTTAGGATACGGCGGCTCTCACCCTGGAGAATGTACTGAGGGCGCCCCAAGCGAGCCCTGCGAGCGTGGGGTCGTTCGCAGCCGACGCCAATAACGCGCCCAGTGGAGTGTTCTACCGGGTGCTGAAGAGCCCCGCCTTCACCGCCTTGCGAAAGGCGATGCGGCTGTCTTTGCGGCTGTAGAACATATGCCCGCCAGGGAACTCATGGATGCTGATGCGCTCGCGCAACGCATCGGGCATTTGGTTCACGCTCAGCACCGACCCCATGAACGGGCACGACAGATCGTTCCATCCGTGACCGATGAACACCTTCAGGCCAGGGTCGGCGGCGACGGCTTGGCGTAGCTGCGTCACCGAACCGCTTCGTAGCGCGTCATCCATTTTCCACGCGTTGTTCACGTCGTCGGAAAGCGTGTGATAGGGTGCATCGGTTTTCCAGCCGACCACGTTGGTCACAAAGTTAACCATCGCCTCCGTGGTGGGCGC
>DATLSB010000138.1:0-14877 GCA_035534415.1 Candidatus Dormiibacterota bacterium
AGCTTGCCCGCCGGGAGCTTCAAGAATTTCCCCATCTTGAGATAGATGTCCGTGCGATCGGGCGCCGGGGGCAATTTCTTGCGGGTGAGCAGCTGGGAAATATAGGAGTCGGTGACGCCTGCTGCGGCCGCCAACTTCTTCTGCTCCAGCCCCAATTCTTCCAAGCGCTGCTTGACCAGGATGCAAACGTCCACAGAGAGCCTCCCCGCACTTAACTATTGTAAGTGAATCAATTAATATATTCTCAGAATTCGATTGACTTGTGAAGTTAATTAACTCATTATGGTTAACGGACTGAGGGATTATTCAGCTGTTGTAACCACTAGAAGTTACCTGACCCTTGGCCTTTGAAACCAAGGAGACCAACATGTTTGCACGCAGAGTGTATATGCATCTAAAACCGAATAGCATCAACGAATTCACGCACAAGCTGGAAAAGGACGTAATCCCCACGCTTCGAAAGCAGAAGGGATTCCAGGACGAGATCACTTTCGTATCCACATCCGGATCGGAAGCCTTCGCCATCAGTTTGTGGGACCGCTCCGAAAGCGCGGAGGCCTACGGCCGCGGAAGTTACGCCGAAGTGGCCAAGCTTCTCGGGAACGTGATCGAAGGACCACCCCAGGTGGAAAACTACAACGTTGCCAACTCCACCTTCCACAAAATTGCCGCCGCTGTAGCCGTCTAGACAAGCGGGCGCACGCTGGGGGGCGGGAAAGCGCCGCCTCCCAACTGGCCGCGAGATCAACAGCGCGGGCAGGACTCTCTGCCACTCAAATACCGGCCCTTCCGCCGGGGTATTCAGCGAAAAGGAGACGAGCATGTTGTCGCTACTTTACTGGGTCGTTGGCGGTGCGGCTGCAGGTTGGCTAATGGGGAAGCTGATGTCAGGTGAGGGGCGCGACCACGTAATGGACCTCGTGATGGGTGTCGCAGGAGCGATTGGGGGAAGTTTTCTCTTTAGCACCATGCGCTTACTCGTGGAAGGCAAGATGGTTTACACGATGCTGGCAGCGATTATGGGCGCTGTAGTGCTGACCATGCTGGCGCGATACATGGGCGAAAGACGCGAATACGGCGCAACGGATTAGGTCAGCTGCAAAGTTTTGGCAGCGAGTCGGATGGAGTTTCTTTTTGAGATTTCCTCCGGAAGTGGGCTCTTCAATGGCTACGAAAATCACAAGTGGATTTCCACTGCGTCGTTGCTCATGGTCGTACGACCCGATCGCGCCGGTGGCGCAAACTCACAGGATGATTCGATGGCTGGATGTCGTGTGTGTCAGGCGCCCTGCTTTCAAGCCATGAGCAGCTGCAGGTTTAGGACCCAAGGACGGAGATTAAGGAGTCGCAATGGCAGGTAAGATCGGAACAGGAACGGTTCTCGTCAAGAACGACGCAGTGCTCCCCGACGATTTGCGGCTTGAAAGCGAGCCTTACGCGGCTGGCTGGAGAATGATCACGGATCTCGATGGATTCGGATTGGATCACGCCCTGCAGAAGACGGGATGGACTTTCTTCTGCCTGGCCGGGGAAGTAAAAACGACTGTCTTCGGCATCGACAAAGAAGGAATGCTGCGCAGAGCGGTCGAGCGACTTCTGGCCAAGGGGAAATCCGATGGTTTTAATTCCCTGGAGATCACGCACGTAGCCTCGGTGGGCTCGGAACGCTTCCCGCTGGTTCGCTACGTAACGGTGTCCGCTCAGTGGCGGCAAATCCAGGAAAGCATGTTTCTTGGCCAAGGCAAAGTTCGTCAGGAGCCGCAGACGAATAGCGTATCCATCCGCCGACGTGTCGGAATTGCGGGCGAGGATATGGCACTTTCGCGAAAGCGACCGGAACAATCGCGTGCCATAGCGAGCTTGCGCCAATGATGCCTTTGGAAAAAGATCAGATGCCAAGCGATCGCAGGACGTTACTCACGCGGATGGACGATGCTTTCAGCATCTACTGCCGTGAAGCTGAAAAACTGAGCGAGCTGTTGGCGGCGCACCGAGACCCGTTTAGCTGGACCTCTTATCACGATCTGCTTAGACGACGAACTGCCGAAGTCGCCTGCTATGAAAAATACCGCAACATCAGAGATGAGTTATTCAAGCTCATCAACCCGCCCGCCGCTCCCGACCGGCCCAAATCGAGCGTTAGCTGAGGGTCGCTAGGGCGCCGGAGCAATTCTGATCCCGGCGCGGTCGTGAGAGACTACTCTCCATCGTGCACTCGCCTTCGGTTTCCGTTATTCTAGTGCGCCTATGTTAGACCTTGGATATGTAAGGCAGCACCTGGACGACATCGAGAAGATGTTGCAGAACCGCGGCAACGCGCTCGATCTGGGGCCCTTTCGCGAAATCGACGAAGAGCGCCGCAAGCTGATCTACTCCACTGAACAGAGGAAGGCCGAGCGCAACAAGGCCAGCGACGAAATTGTGTCGCTGAAGAAAGCGAAGCAGGACGCCTCCGCGATTCTGGCGCGCATGAAGGAAGTCTCCGAAGAAATTAAGCGCAACGACGAGCGTATCGCTGAGCTGGACGAGCGGCTGAAGCAATTCCTGCTGGTGATTCCCAACATGCCGCACGCGAGCGTCCCGGTGGGGCATGGCCCGGAGGGCAATCGCGAAGTGCGCCGCTGGGGCGCGCCTCCAAAATTCGATTTTACGCCCAAGCCGCACTGGGAAATCGGAGAAGCCTGCGGGATTCTCGATTTGCAGGTGGCGGTGAAGATCGCCGCGTCGCGCTTCGCGGTGTACAAAAGCTGGGGCGCGCGGCTGGAACGCGCTATCGCCAATTTTTTCCTGGACGTGCACACGGCTCCCGAACCCGCAGGGCACGGCTACACGGAAATTCTGCCGCCGTTCATCGTCAACACCGCTTCGCTGACCGGCGTGGGCCAATTGCCGAAATTCGCGGCGGATATGTTCCATCTGGAGGGCACCGACTTGTGGCTCACGCCCACGGCGGAAGTGGAGCTGACCAGCCTCCATCGCGACGAAACGCTGGACGCCGACACGCTGCCCGAGAAAGTTTGCGCGTGGACGGCCTGCTTCCGCTCGGAAGCCGGCGCGGCGGGCAAGGACACGCGTGGCATCAAGCGCCAGCACCAGTTTCAGAAAGTGGAGATGTTCAAATTCACGCGGCCGGAGCAGAGCTACAGCGAACTGGAGTCGCTGGTGGGCAACGCCGAAGCCGTGCTGCAAAAGCTGGGGCTGCACCATCGCACCGTGCTGCTGTGCACGGGAGATATGGGCTTCGCGTCGTCGAAGACTTACGACATAGAAGTGTGGCTGCCATCGAGCGGCGAGTTCATGGAGATTTCGTCCTGCTCGAATACCGAGGCGTTTCAGGCGCGGCGCTCGGGGATCCGCTTCAAGCAGAAGGGCGGCGGGAAATCGGAGTTTGTCCATACGCTGAATGGATCGGGGCTGGCGGTGGGGCGGACATGGATCGCTATCGTGGAAAACTACCAGCAGGCGGATGGATCGATCGTGATTCCGGAAGTGCTGCGTCCGTACATGGGCATCGACCGCATCCCGACGAAGTGAGAAGTTTGCGCAGAAAAAAAAAGGCGCCAGCAGGAAGCCGGCGCCCGGAACGCGCGGATGGAAGTTCAGCTGACAGGTTCTAGTTTGTCGACGGTGAGCACGCCCTTGGAAAACGAGCCGGTGACCTTCACTTCGTGGCCGAGCGCGTCATCAGGATGAATGGAGTCCTGATTGGCGATCATGAATACGTGCTTGGTCTTCTCGTTCACGAATACCCAACTCGCGCCCTTGGTCTTGACGCAGGTTTCGGCGCAGGCTTTGTGATCGGCGCTCATGCCCTTCGCGCCGCAGTGGCTGTCGCTGATCCAGCCGGTCAGCGTCATGGTCTTGGCCGCGGCGTTCGAGGCCATGCCAAACGCGAGGGCGAGCATAGCGAGCAGGCCCAACGTGCTGATAGCTCTCTTCATAACTTCCTCCTGATTCGATTAGCGGGCCGCCCGACGCCTTGGCGTCGACAGCTCGTGGGATTCACCCGCTCTGCGCGGGAAAGTTGAAAGCGTGGATGGTTGCGGTGCCGGGCTGCTTCTTTGGTCTTGTGCCTGACCCTTTGTGCCGCGGATCCTTGCGTCCTGGATCTGTACGCCCCCACTTATATCCCAATCGGGCGCTGGTGACAAGCGTCACAAGTGATGCTGAGCATTGCGGGCAAGCTGCCGGCTGGTTGTCCGGTCTAATTGATGGGTGCCGCATGAGAACGGCGTTAACTATACGGGCAATCGCAGGGGCCGTGGGCTGAAGGTAGAGGGTTCACGCCGGAAGCCACAACTTGCTAATTTGCAGGAAGTTGCGGGGTGTCAGGCAACGAGCGGTTTGCGCGAAAGAGCTAATTTAAGGAACGTGACAATTTAGGTCAACTCCATTGGTTTTGATTGACATCCCCGGCAGCTTGGCTAAACTTCGGTTCTCTTAAGACTTGCGCAGCTGAAATTCGCTACAAACAAGCTAAGCGGAGCGGCCGTTGATTTAGCCGCTGGTAGGACTCGCGAGTTCTCCCACCCCGAGGAGGGAGCACGATGGCAAGCGCTAAACCGGCCCCGCAACCGATCCCCCGCATTGCGCCGCGCGAGGATTTGAATCCTCTGCGCATCGCGCAAATCCAGTTCGACATGGCGGCGGAATACCTGAAGCTCGACCAGGGCCTACGGCAGATTTTGCGCGCGCCCAAGCGCGTGCTGGAAGTGTCTATCCCCACAAAGATGGACAACGGGCAGGTGAAGGTTTTTTCCGGCTACCGGGTGCAGCACAACGTGGTGCGCGGGCCGTCGAAGGGGGGAATCCGGTATCACCCCAACGTCACGCTGGACGAATTGAAAGCGCTAGCGATGTGGATGACGTGGAAAACCGCCACGGTGAATATTCCCTACGGCGGCGCCAAGGGCGGCGTGATTTGCGACCCGAAGCGCATGAGCAAGCCGGAGCTGGAGCGCATGACGCGGCGGTATGCGTCCGAAATTCTGCCGATGATCGGGCCGGAACAGGATATTCCCGCGCCGGATGTTTACACGGATGCGCAGACGATGGCGTGGATCATGGACACGTACTCGATGACCAAAGGCTATTCCGCGCTTGGAGTGGTGACGGGCAAGCCACTCTCGATCGGCGGATCGGAAGGACGCAAAGAAGCGACTGCGCGCGGAGTGCTGGTGACGGTGGAAGAAGCGTGCAAGGTGAAAAAGATGCCTTTCCGCGGCGCGAGCGTGGCGATTCAGGGATTCGGCAACGTGGGATCGCTGGTGGCGAAGCTCTTCGTGGAGAAAAAGGCGCGCGTGGTGGCGATCAGCGATTCGCGCGGAGGCGTGTTCAATTCGCGCGGCATCGATCCGCTGAAGGCCATGCGTTACAAGGAGCGCGCGGGGACCGTGGTCGGCATGCCGGGCACGTCGCGAATTTCGAACGACGATTTGTTGATGCTGAAATGCGACATTCTGGTGCCGGCGGCGCTCGAAAGCGTGATCACGCTGAATAACGTGGAGCAGATCAAAGCGAAGATTGTGGCCGAAGCCGCGAACGGTCCGACTACTCCGCACGCGGACGAAGTGCTGGCGCGGCGCGGCATCCTGCTGATCCCCGATATTCTGGCGAATGCCGGCGGCGTGACGGTCAGCTATTTCGAGTGGGTGCAGGATTTGCAGAGCTTCTTCTGGCCGGTGGCGGAAGTGAATGCCAAGCTTGAGTCGGTGATGCGGCGCGCGTTTCTGGAAGTGTTCGAATCGATGCGCAAGCACCGCACGCAGATGCGCACCGGCGCTTACGTGCTGGCCGTCGGTCGCGTAGCCGATGCGGCGCTGGTGCGCGGGCTTTTCCCGTAACTTTGCGCTAGCAAGCGGACGATTTCGCCAGCGCCGACAGTTTTTCCGCGACCGACAGTTAAAATCGGCAAATCAGGGAAAAATAGTATTGCGCCGCGCGCGGCATCGCGCGTACATTGTGCTCAGATGGCGCGCTTTCGAAACACCGCGCCGAAGAGATTCGTGCCTAGCGCGGAGGGCACGCGGCATTGAGCAGTCACGCTAACCACACCGGCCACGTAAATGTGGCTCCCCTCATTCTGTTGACCATTGCGGGATTCGATCCTTCTTGCGGAGCGGGTGTGGCCGCCGATCTGAAGACATTCGCGGCGCACAATTGCTACGGCATCGCTGCGGTGACGGCGCTCACGGTTCAGTCCACGCTGGGCGTGCGCACCGTGCATGCCACTCCTTCGCCAACGCTGCGCGCGCAGCTCGACGCGCTGGCGGAAGATTCCGCGATTGCCGCGGTGAAGATCGGCATGCTGGCGAGCCGCGCGAATGCAGCGGCAGTGGCGGAGTTTCTAGATAAAAACAATTTCGCGCACGTGGTGCTCGATCCGATCACGCATCCGACAACTGGAGAGACGGAGTTGCTCGAGTCCGCCGGGGTAAAATTCCTGCGGGAGGAATTGCTGAAGCGCGCGAGCGTGATCACGCCCAACATAGCCGAAGCGGAACAGCTGACGGGCCTGGAAGTGAAAGACGTGCACGGCATGAAAGCCGCGGGCCAAAAGCTTCTGGAAATGGGAGCGCGGGCGGTGATCGTTACCGGTGGGCATTTGGAAAAGCCGACCGACGTGCTTTGCCAGGGCGATCAGGTCGAGACGTTCGGAAGCGATCACGTGCGCAATCCGAATACGCATGGCTCGGGATGCACGTTCTCGTCGGCGATCGCAGCGCAGCTGGCCGGCGGGCAGCAACTGCGCGACGCGCTGATCCTGGCGAAAGCATATGTGACCAAAGCAATCGAAAAATCCTACGCGACCGGCAAGGGCGCCGGGCCGCTGAATCAGCTTTTCCGCTTCCATCAAGAGCCGCCGCCCCGCGGCGTCCACGAAGTGCCGCAACACGGCATGCATCCCGCCGCCGAGCCCGCCGCGCACTAAACGCGGACCAATCGCAGCCAGCCCGCTAAGTCGAGGATTTGCAGGGATACCACTTCGCTTTTCTTCGGTGACTTGCGTCCCGGACCTCATCCTTGGAATCTAATTGTGCTTCAGCCACAGGAACGAATTAGAGGCGGGTCAGACAATGCCGACTCTTCAAGATCGTCTCGACGAGTTCAAACGGAATTTTGAGTCGGGCGGGCCGCCGTATAACGCGCCGCGCGAGAAAATCGAATTGCTGCATCGCGCCACCGCGGAACTGAAGGCGTCGGGCGCGGAAGAGCGCGCACTGAAGGTCGGCGACCACGCTCCCAGCTTTACACTTTTCAATCAGGACCACGTGGAAGTTAGCTCGGCGGAACTGCTTCAGCAAGGCCCGCTGGTGCTTAGCTTTTTCCGCGGGCACTCGTGACCCTACTGCAACATGGAGCTGGAAGCTCTACAAGAAATCGACCCTGAGGTTAAAAGACAGGGAGCACGCATCGTGGTGCTCACGCCTGAAATCGAACGGTACACGCGCGCGATGCATAAAAAGCTGAATTTGACGTTCGACGTCCTTACGGATCTTCATCTGAAGGTGGCGGAACAGTTTGGGCTGGTATTCACGCTGCCGGATTACTTGCGCGAGCTTTACAAATCGTTTGGGAGCACGCTTGACCGATTCAACGACGAGGCGGAATACCGGTTGCCGATGCCGGCGCGATACGTGATCGATCAGGAAGGAATCATTCGCGCAGCGGACGTGAAAGCGGATTATACGATTCGTCCTGAGCCATGCGAGAGTATAAGCGCATTGAAAAGAATCGCGGGGGAAAAAGTATGAACGAGACAGAGCAAGCTGCGGCGCAGACGCTTGCAACGAAAGAAAACTGGCCGCCGGCGGCAAGTTCGGCCGGTCGCGATTATTCGGTGGCGTACGCGCTGCTTCGGGCCACGCTGGGAATGAACATCGCGATGCACGGATTCAGCCGGATATTTGCGGGCGTTGGAGGATTTGCCGCGGGACTTGAGAAGCAGTTCGCAGCCACGCCTTTGCCGCATATCGCCGTGGCCGCTTTCGCACACGCGTTGCCTTGGGCCGAAGCGGCCATCGGCTTGTTGATTCTGTTTGGCGTGGCGACACGCGTTGCGCTGATTTTGGGAGCGCTGCTCATCCTGGTGCTGACGTTCGGGACGAACTTGCACCAGGATTGGAATGTTGCCGGCTTGCAGTTGATTTACGCGGTGGCATACGCGCTGTTGATCGCGTTTCATAGGTACAACGCGTTTTCGCTCGACCGGCTCTTCTCGCGAACGAAGTAGCGCGCAACGCGGCGGCTTAAAACGCGGCTTTGCCCGCGAACTCTCACGTGCTACTCGGCGGATTTGGTGGCGAGCATTTCCACTCCGCCAAACACGGGCAGGAATTCCGCGGGCAGGCTGTGGCGATTCAACAAATAGGCCGGATCGTTGTAGGAGAGCCAGACTTTTCCTTCGGCGTCCTGCGCGACTAGAATTTTCAGCGGCAGATCGATAGCGACTCCCGGCGATGCGAGCATCAGCGGCGTGCCGGCTTTGGGATTGCCGAAGATTAGCAGCTTGGTCGGCGGCATTTGCAGGCCGGCTTTTGCCGCTTCCCCGCTGTGATCCACTAGGGCAAAAAGCGCGATGCCCTTCGACTGAAGAATTTGCTGAATTTTCGCGACCGAATCATCTACGGAGTGATTGCTTTGCTTGCGGATGATGCCCTTGCTGGAAAGTGGAGGCATGGCCAACTCCTCGGCAAACCGCGGCGGCGGCGATCATACCAAAATCAAGTAAATAGCCATTGCGATTCCCACGACGGCGAGAAACAGCGCGATCCCGACCGCAGTGACGGAGCGCTTTTGGGTGATCGAGCCGGACGCGTTCATGTGCCCGATCAGGCGGGAATAGCGCAGAGACGAATAGACATCCACCACCACGCCGGCGCAGATCAGCGCGGTTCCGAACCATAGCGACGGACCGTAGGAGTGGCTTGTGCCGCCGGGACGGATCGATTGCAGCTCCTGCAAGAAAAGTCCGAAGCGCGCCACCACGAAGCCGAAGCCCATCAGCGCCAGGCCGGTGCGAATCCAGGCGAGGAACGTGCGCTCGGCGGCCAAGTGATCGCCGAGATGAAACGTCTCGACCGAAGCGGAATCCATCATGCGGCAGTTTCCTTTCGAACCCTTGACCGCTAGCGGCGGAAAGCGATTTTACCGGCGACGATTGTGGCCATGGGCGCGCCGCGGAAGGTGCGGCCGTCGAAGGGCGAATTGCGCGATTTGCTGGGCGAATCGGCGGCGCGGAAAACCCACGAATGATCGGTTGAGAACATGGTGAGATCGGCGGGCTGGCCCGCGGCGATTTTGCGTTCGATGCCGAGAACGCGGGCCGGACCGGTGGTGAAAAGCTCGACGAGGCGCATCAGCGGAAGCGCGCCGGTGTGCACGAGTTGGTCGAGGCCGAGCGCCAGGGCTGTTTCGAAGCCGACGATGCCGAATGGGGCGCGGTCGAATTCCACATCTTTGCTCGCGGGATGATGCGGAGCGTGGTCGGTGGCGATGGCGTCCACACTGCCATCGGCGAGGCCTTCGATCAGCGCGTCACGATCGGAGCGCGAAGCCAGCGGCGGATTCATTTTGAAGTGCGTGTCGTAGATCACGTCCTCGTCGGTGAGCGTGAAATGATGCGGAGTGACCTCACAAGTGACTTTCATGCCGAGTTTCCGGGCGGAGCGAACGTAGGCGAGAGATGCGCGTGTGGACATATGAGCGATGTGCAGGCGCGCGCCGGTGATGGAGGCGACTTCCACATCGCGGCCCACGCAAATTGATTCCGTCTGCCCGGGAATGCCGGGAATGCCGAGCCGGACCGATTGCGCGCCTTCGCGCATGGCGCCTCCGGCGAACAAAGACGCGTCCTCGCAATGATCGATCACCGGCAGGCCGAGGCCATTGCAATATTCCATCACCTGGCGCATGAGGCGCGCGGAGGCGATGGGCTTGCCGTCGTCGCTGACGGCGACGATGCCGGCATCTTTCATGCCAGCGATTTCCGCGAGCGCTTCGCCCTTGCTACCGATGGATGCTGCGCCGATGGGCCAGACGCGCGCGCTGGCGGTGGCGGCGGCGCGCTCGATGATTCCGCGAGTGACGGATGCGCGATCGTTCACGGGGTGCGTATTTGGCATGCAGCAGACGGCGGTGAATCCCCCGCGCGCGGCGGATTTCGTCCCGGTTTCGATGGTCTCGGAAAGCTCGCCGCCCGGCTCGCGCAGGTGGCAATGCAGGTCGATGAAACCTGGCGCGACAATCAGTCCGCTCGCGTCGAAGATTTCGGCGCCGGGCGCGGAGATATTGGCGCCGATTTTGGAGATGCGGTCGCCATCGAGCAGGACGTCGAGCGCAGCTTCGGTGTCACTGGCCGGATCGAGGACGCGGCCATTCTTAATCAGAAGCATTGGAGCGATCCTTTGCGGGATGGGGCGCGTCGGCGGGCGCGCGGCCAATGAGATGGTAAAGCAGGGCCATGCGCACGGCGAGTCCGTTGGTCACTTGTTCGAGCACGGCGGATTGCGGGCCGTCGGCTACTGCTGGATCGATTTCAAGGCCGCGAATCATCGGCCCGGGATGCAGCACCAGCGCATCGGGTCGCGCAAGACGCAGACGCTCGGCCGTGAGCTGGTATCGCAAGATGTAATCTTCGGGCGAAAGCGCTGGCTCGTGAAGACGTTCGGTTTGCACGCGCAGGACCATCACCACGTCGGCACCATCGAGAGCCTCTTCGATGCAGGCGGTTCGGCGAATGTTCGGCGCCATAGCTTCAAATTCGCGCGGGATCCACATGGGAGGGCCAGCAAGCGTGATGCGCGCGCCGAATTTTGAGAGCAGGTGGATATTGGAACGGGCCACGCGGCTGTGCACGATGTCGCCGAGAATCGTGACATTCCAGTCCTCGAGCTTGCCTTTGCGATCGCGAATGGTGAGCGCGTCGAGCAGGGCCTGGGTGGGATGCTCGTGCATGCCATCGCCGGCGTTGAGAACGGGCACGTCCACGCGCTGGGCAATGAATTCGGCCGCACCCGAGGAGCTGTGGCGGATGACGAAGCCGTCCGGGCGCATGGCTTCGAGCGTGCGGATGGTATCGCTGAGCGACTCACCCTTTTTCAGGCTCGATGACTCGGCCTGCAGGGCCATGGTGTCCGCGCCGAGGCGAGCAGCGGCGGTAGCGAAGCTGATGCGAGTTCGCGTGGACGATTCGAAAAATGCCAAGGCGACTGATTTGCCGCGCAGGGTAGCTAATTTTTTAAGAGGAACGCGCTGGAATTCCTGAAATGGCTTCGCCTGATCGAGAATAAAAAGTATCTCGGCTTGCGTAAGTCCTTCAATCCCGAGCAAGTGTGAGAGGCGCTGAAGCACTGGTTTCCTTTTTCTTCTGCCTCCTCAAGATCGGCGGAGTCAGGGAACGCGATCGACCAGCATGACGCGCTCTTCGGCGTCCACTTCCTGGAGGCGGACCTCCACAATTTCGGTGCTGCTGGTCTGCACGTGCCGGCCGACAAAAGTGGCCTCAACTGGAAGCTCACGATGGCCACGATCAATGAGCACGCAGAGACGGATGCGGCGCGGGCGCCCGAGATCGAAGAGCGCGTTCATGGCGGCGCGAATCGTCCGGCCCGTGTAGAGCACGTCGTCCACAACGACCAGGTCGCGGCCGTCGACCGGGAAATCGATGTTGCTGGATTGCAGCACGGGCTGCGGGCCTACGGTGGAAAGATCGTCGCGATACAGGGTGATATCGAGCGTGCCGACGGGAACGTCCGCTTGCGCGGATTCTAGCATGTACTTGGCGAGGCGCTGCGCGAGTGGCACACCGCGTCGGCGCACACCAAGGAGCGCCAAATCCGCACTTCCGCCACTCTTTTCCAGAATTTCGTGGGCCAGCCGCTTGAGCGTGCGGCTTATCTCTTCGGCAGAGAGGAGCTGTCTCTTTTCGACAACGCGCATGGGGAGCGACTTATCCTAGCATAAGCGGCGGCGAGGTAAGCGCGGGAATCAGCGTTCTGGGAACCCACTGGGCTGGTTTCTTGACCCCCATGCTAGACTTGATTCAGTGAGTTCTCCCCAGCCGGCAAGAATCGCCGACAGGCCCTCGGGGGTTGACCTCCGAGTTTCAGTCGGTACACTTCTTCTCAAAAACCCTGTTATTGCCGCGAGCGGCACGTTCGGCTATGGGCTGGAGTTCGCCCATCTCGTCGACTTGAACGCGCTGGGCGGAATTGTGGTCAAAGGCTTGTCGCTCGAGCCAATGGCCGGAAATCCCAGCCCGAGGATGTGCGAAACAACCGGCGGGGTGGTCAACGCCATTGGGCTGCAAAACGTGGGAGTGCGGGCCTTCGTCGCCGAGAAGCTGCCGGAGTTGCGCAAATACGATACGGCGGTCCTGGCAAATGTCTTTGGGAGGACGGTCGAGGAGTACGTTGAAGTTATCCGAATCCTGAACGACGCAGAAGGGCTGGCGGCCTACGAGCTGAACGTTTCCTGCCCGAACGTGAAGCATGGCGGCGCGGAATATGGAACCGATCCAGTACTTGCCGCAGAAGTTGTCTCCGCCGCGAAGAAAGCGGCCAGGAGACCGCTCTGGGTAAAGCTTTCACCTGCTGTTGGCAGGATTGGAGTTATTTCGAAGGCAGTAGAAGATGCAGGCGCGGACGCAGTTGTCATAGCGAATACATACCCCTCATTGTGTCTAGATGCACACACCCGGAAGTCCCGCTTGGGGAGTACGACCGGCGGGTTGTCGGGCGCAGCGATAAAACCTATAACCATGAGGCTGGTTTACGAGGCGAGCCGGGCGATTCAAATTCCGATTATTGGACTCGGCGGGATAGAGAGCCCGGACGACGCGGCTGAATATATGGTCGCAGGCGCCTCGGCAGTGGAAGTTGGAACCGCTCACTTCGCGGACCCACGGGCCTCGGAACGCCTAGTGGAAAGCCTCGAAGCGTGGTGTAGGAAAGAAAATCTATTTGGAATCAGCAAGTTACGCGGCTCGATCAGGTCTTAAACGGATTGCCTTCGAGCAGCGGCGACAGGTACAATATTGCTGGTTCAAGATGAGGATAACCGCCAATGAGAACCAAAGCGTTCGTAGTGCTGGAATCGGTATTTTTAGGATTGGGTTTGCTTGTCCTTAGCCCTTCGGCCAATCCCACGGCGATGAGCAAGGTAAGCAGCCCCTCAAAAACGCTAGCCGTACAGTCGTCAGTTTCCCACCAACAAAAGCTCGGCCCGAAGAGTCAGCAAAAGCCGCTGGCCGCCTGGGACTGCATTTCCAGCTGGTACGGCGAGGATTTCGACGGACTGCCAACCGCAACCGGCGAAACTTATGATATGTATGCGGCTACGGCCGCGAATCTCACGCTCCCGCTCGGATCGATCGTCCGAGTGGTGAACCCGAAGAACCACCGCAGCGAGGTGGTTCGCATCAACGATCGCGGTCCTTATGTGCAGGGGCGCGAACTGGACGTTTCCTATGCTGTAGCCCGGGACTTGGGCTTCGAGCAGCGCGGGACGGCCAGGGTACGCGTCGAACTGCTAAAGGTGCCGCCACGCCCATCGTCGGATCATCACAACTAATCGTAGCTCTAGACTTTGACCGCCTGGGCCCGGCCCTTGCGTTGTCGAGGCGCGTCCGTGGCTCGGCGGGACTGGTAAAAGTCGGTAGCCAGCTGTTTACGGCTGAAGGCCCGCGGGCGGTGCAAAGGCTTGCGGGCCTCGAGCTGTCACCCAGTGTTTCAAGCTGACATACGCGCCGTTATCTGCTTGCTGTTGACAATGCTTCCGCATCTGTATAACTTACGAACGGATGCACAATGGGCTTTCCCAGACATCGCCAACCCCTTCAATACTAGAGATGTCCCTACGGTCGCCGTCGCGAAGCTATAATCTGAATTGGAGGTACGTGTGAACCAACTGGCGAACAACGACCATTTATCAGGACGGGACCGTCTAATCGTGGCTTTGGACGTTCCAAGCCATGATGAAGCAGTTCGTCTCGTACAGAATCTCGGTAATGTTTCCTTCTTCAAGATCGGCCTCCAACTCTTCCTCACCGGACAAGTTCTCGACCTGATCCGAACTCTCCGCGAGGAGCGCGATGGCAAGGTGTTTCTAGATATCAAGTGGGGAGGAGACATTGTCAATACCACTAGCGAATTCATGCAGGCGTGCATTGATAGCTTAATCGTCAAGTTCATCACCCTTATAGAAGCTAGGGATAGCACGATCACCCAACAAACTATCGACGCCGGCTTGGCAGCTCGCGAGGCAGCCAACGTTAAGTACCCGCATTTTTTAATGGTCCCTTATTTGTCTAGCTTGGATTCCAGCGATCTGAACCAAACGCTTGGCACAAAGGACGTTGACAGGTACATCCTAGAGCGAGGGGAGGCGATGCTCGGCCTTGGCTGCGACGGTCTGATTGTTTCCGGCGACGCGATCAAACTGTGCCGCAATAAGTTCGGCCCCGGCATCGACATTGTGAGTCCGGGCGTCCGGCCTACATGGGCATCGCGTGACGATCACAAGCGCTTTACGACCCCATCCCAAGCAATCAGCATGGGAGCTGACTATCTAGTTGTCGGACGGCCAATCATAAAAGCATCGGACCCACGAAGCGCGGCACAGCGGGTTATAGACGAGATCGATCAAGAGTTAGAAAAGCCCGCTCGGAATCGCTCAACTTCGTCGGGTGGCGGCACGCCACAAAGCTATACGTTAGCAGCCAAAGGACAGCACTAAAACCAGCACCTCAAATTTCCTCCCGTATCGTTCCCGCTTGCAAGAAATTCGACGCGCGGATACGCTCACTTACAGAGGCGCGGCTTCCCTGCCGGACCTCTCTTCTAAAATGGACAGTGAAAAGCACGTAATCGTCGGCAC
>DATLSB010000139.1:0-6563 GCA_035534415.1 Candidatus Dormiibacterota bacterium
TAACAGTGGTCGTTGTGGTCGTCGTGTTGTTTCCGGGATTCGGGTCCGTTCCGGTTTCAGTTACGGTCGCGGTGTTGGTGATTGTCGACCCGACGGGCGCGGCGGCCATGACCGTGACAACGATGGCGAAATTTCCACTGGTGCTGCTGGCAGCTAGGGATCCAGTCGCCGTGCAAACAATCGATCCCGTTGCTCCCACAGCGGGAGTGGTGCCGCACGTCCAGCCTGCGGGCGCCGTCGCCGATGCGAAAACGGTGTTCGCCGGGGTACTTTGCGTGAGGGTTGCACCAGACGCAGTAACGGCGCTGAGGTTACTCACGGTCTCGGTATAGGTGATGTTCGCGCCTGTGGCGACCGGGTTGGGCGCCTCGGTCTGGGTCATCGATAAATCCGGCAGCTCCACCGTAGCCGTTGCGGTGGCGCTGCCGCCGCCCGGACTGGAATTGACTGTGTCGGTGATCACCGTACCGTTGGTTGCAGTAGCGGATACGGTCACGGTAATCGTGAAGTTAGTGGTATTTCCGGGGAAATATCGCGTCGCTCCGTACGGATCCGAACAATTCAACACGCCAGCTGTTAGCGTGCAGGTCCAGTTGCCGCTGGCTCTTCCCGTGACGGAGTAGCCTACGTAGGTGGTGTTCGCGGGAATCGTCTGACTGGTTGTCGCTGGGTTTCTGGCGGAGGGCGTAAACCTCGCGGTGGCCGTGAGGACCTGCGTGTAGGTAATCGTTGCGCCTGGCGCTACCGCCGCCGGCGACGCCGAATCACCGATCGTAAACTGTCCCCGCGCGACGCCCGCATGCAGGAAAATTCCGGACACAAGAAACAAAATCGGCAGGAACAATGGACGGCATCTCCGCGCTCTCCGGTAAATCGCGCCAGCCAATCTGCGGGAGTGCCTTCGGGCAGAATGAGCCAAAATCGTTCTGCGCCCGCCCATCGCCACGGCCTTGCCGCCGCGCTCGATCGACACGACCGTGCCCAGCACGGCCTCCGCAGGCTGATCCAGTTCCAGTCCTGCATCGCCGCGCGTGATTACTCTGCCGCTCGCGGAATCACGTCTTACCACGCGGTGCAGCAGAAACCTTCCGCCGCTACGCGTGAGCGCGATATCGCCGCGGCGCAAATTCGCTTCCGCCACTGGCGCGATCTGCACAATATCGCCATCGAGCACATTGGGCTGCATGCTCTTGCCGCACGCGCAAAAGCGAACGCTCGCACCCGAAGCCAGAGCCGCCTCGCACACGGCTGCAAATCGGTGCGAATCTGCCAAATCTAGAGTCTCAATCGCTCGCACGACAGATCGCCTCCACGGCGCTTTGGTCTGGGAGAAATTTAAATGCGAAGCACGGCGTCTGCTGGGCCACACGGTCCAGAAATTCCAGGGTGAACGCCATCGCGTCCGCCGAATAATGGGGGACGAAGCTGCGCGCCAAAAACTCGGCTGCGGCGCGGCCTTTTGAAACGCCAGCGAGCTGCGTTTTACTGCCGTGCTCGATCAGGTAGGCTCGATAAAGCGGCGCGCTCTTCGGCGAAGCGATGCCGGCATCGCCGTGCCATGGCGTTCCGTGCATCCAGATTCGCCCATCTCGTTCGCAAAGGATGATTCGATCGTCGCTGAGGATCAGCGCGCGCGATTCACGTTGCCAAAGACGCGCGGTGGTGCTTTTCCCTGCTCCCGAATGACCCAAAAAAAGATGCCCGCGCCCGGCTTCGTCCACCAGCCCCATGGCGTGCATTTCCACGCCTTCGCCGCGGCCTAGGCGATGGATCATCAGCAGCTCATCGAGTGGATATTCCAGCGGATACATCGCGCGCGAAGCATCCAGACAGGCTCGGCTCAGCAGCAGCTCACCTCGCCGGAACTCTCGATCGATTGTTAAGGCTTTGTAGGGAGCGCTTCCCAGGTAAGGCGTGGCGAAATAAAACTCCGAATTAGCGCCTTCATGGAATACCGTCCAGAGACCGCCGGAATCGAATGTCGCTTCGCCTGCGGGGCGGGCAATCTGGTCAGCCCAGCGCGCATCGATGCGCACATCACACTCGCCGGCATCCGCCGCAAAATCGCGCAACTCCGCATCGAGAGTCAGCGGCGTGTCGTCGCCCCCGAAAATCCCGAAGCATGTGCCCGCCACGCGAAAGGCGATACGATCCGCGACTGGCTGCGGTTTCGGTTGCGCGTGGTCTAGACCGCCAATTCCTACTATCATCGGCATATCGTCATTAGCGTTCGATCGCTTCTCGTTCATGAGCCGGGAACAAAACAGCCTGGCACCGTGCAAGAACCGCTCGCTGGTCCTGCCGATCCTGAAACTTTGCAATGCCCAAGCACCGCTTCTTCGGGGCGCAGGTTTACGCGAACCACTTTTGGAGGTTCGTACGGTCGCGAACTCTTCTGCCCGTCCGGCGCTTCCTCAGGGCCGCGCAGCTCTCCGTTTTTGATCTCGTCGCTCATCCGTGATTTACCGCGCACGAACCGCACCCGCCGCTTCCGCATCCACCGCTAGACTGTAAGACGTGCAGAGCGGGGGCCACTGCAGGACTTCCGCTCCAGGTGCTCGGACCCACAGCGCGGCTGCGTATGCGATCAGCCGAAGCTAACAGCGCCGAATGTGTTTCTCCCGGCTTGCAACAGCCGCAATCGCCGTGTTCCGGCACCGCATATCCCAGGGTGTAGGCGCGGAGATGTGCCACCTGGCACAAAAAGTCCACCGGCGATTCGGCGTCGCCACTTTCCAGCTCACCATTCGCCGCGCACATGCTGCAGAGCGACTGAATGCGACAACTCGTGCAGATGGTGGCCCTTTTGCGTTCGCGCGAACGAATCTCGCGTAATGGACCGTCCCATCCTTCGCGAAAACTTCCGCTGCGCCAGTCGTAACTTTCCTTGTGCGACAGCACACAGATCGTCATTTTCCCCGCCGGATCGATGGCGCAGCCGCGATGTCCGCCGCCGCAGGCGTACACCGTGCCCGCTGCCTGTTTGTCGCTCACTTCGCGTTTGCTATCCATTTCCGCCAGACGCCGGTATTCCGACTCGCGCCGCGGATCGAAAAACTCCAGAGCGACGGCATCTTCGGGTGAGAGCCGCACGGCCAAAGGACTCTGGGAACAGTCGATTCGCGGATTGACCAGCGGATCGAATTTGAATTCGACGCCGAACTCTTCTTGGGCCATGCGTTCCATGGCATAGACTTCGCGCTGGTTAACGGTGGTTGGGACGGTTTTCAGCTTCAGCGGGAGATTTCGTTCTAAAAGCAGGCGGATTCCGCGCATGCAGCGGTCATACGAGCCAGGGATCTGTGTCAGCGCTTCGTAGGTCTCGCGCGTTGCGCCGTAGAGAGTGATCTCAATCGCGAAGGGCCTCCATTCAGCCAGGTGGTCAGCCACGCGCGGAGTAATCAGCGTCCCGTTGGTGAAAATCGTCACCAGGAACCCACGTTTTTTCGCTTCGGTGTAAATATTCAGGAAGTCGGGGCGCGCGAACACTTCGCCGCCGGTGTAAAGAATCCAGAGGCAGCCCGCTTCAACCAGTTCATCGAGAAGCCTGCAATGTTCTTCGAACGTAAGTTCTTGCTTGCGGGCGTTGGAGTCGCCCATCGGGAGGTTGTTGTAGCAATGGAGGCATTCCAGCGGGCAGCGGCGCGTAACCTCAATAGATACCTCCAGCGCCGCGCGCTGGCCAAAATAGCGCTCGTGAATTGCGCGACTGAATGCCGCGTAGGTTTCGTCGTTCATCCCAAGCCTCGGCTGCCCAAGCCGCGGTAACCAACTACCTGCGAGAGTTAAACCGTTTCGATTAGTCCAGCTGCCGCGAGATTTTCGATAAAAACTTGCGTGTCCGCCGCTGCCTGTGTGGCGGAAAGCCCGTATTCGCGCTCGAGAAATTCACTCATCTGCCAGCTGCTGCCATTTGCTTCCACGATGGCCCACAGCGCGGTGCCGGCCTCGTTAAACGTAAAAATGGAGTCCAAATCGGCAGCGCCGCGACGAATCGGTACTACGATCGCCTCGTTCGCGACCACACGAGAAACCACGTTGCCGCTTTTTCTGAAATTGCTGAGCGCGTTTTTACTGGTTGGTACCGGGCCATTGCCCGTAGGAGCGCTCATATACCTATGCTTTCCATTGCAAGCACTTTTGGCAATCTCCTCGGATCGCTTGACTACAATGGCCTCGAACTCTGTGCAAGCTTTGCATGTATCAGCTTGAGAAGTAGGAGGAAATCCCGGCCAAAGTGCTCAAACGTCAACCCCTCGTCCGCGGTCGGGCCAAACTTCGTGAGCTGACGCTGCTTTGTGTACAAAGCATTACTAGTCCTCACGGGATCAAGCACCTCAGGTCTTCACCTGATTTCACAGGCAATAATGGACAGGGAGGAGCGGCACTAGTTCCTTAAGTTTCGGGAAAGTATCCCCCCTAGACAAGTATAAGGGAGACATGCCATAATGCTACCCGAAAGTCATATATTTGGGAAACTGATCCGCCTTTTTCGGTGCAGAGTGTTTTGCGTGTTCACTTATTACACAGACGAAAGCTACGACAGTAAGACGTTTTGTGTCGGCGGCTGGCTGTACCACGATGATCTGTGGAAAGTCGTAGAAAAAAAGTGGAGCGATAGGATTGAATATGAGAGAAGACGTTCAATTAAGAGAGGCGAGACGCCGATCTCTAGATTTCATGCTGCCGACTGTTCAAATCGTCGGGGAGAATTTGACGGATGGCCCGTAGACCGTCAAAAACTCTTCTTTAAGAAACTGGTTGGAATCATTTGTTCCTCTGCGCCAACCGCTGTCGCATGGGCTTCCTCGTTTGAGGATTTACGTTCTTTCTTTCCGAACTACAAGCAGAAAACTGCGCAACGGGTTTTGTACTATCTCTGCTTTCAAAAGTGTCTCAGGGACGTGTTGAGCATCATGCGAGAAAACTATCCAAGCGAACGCGTTGCAGTTATTCACGACGATGGATTCAACGGTACGGCGCAAGCCGCCTTCAATTTGGTTCGCAGAAAATTCGACCAGAATCGCGTCATCGTCACCGTTGCCCCGATGCGCTGGCAAGATTGCACCTTACTGCAACCCGCCGACATGATCGCATACGAAGGTTCTAAGGTGTGTTTTAGATACCGTAACAATATCCCGCAAATGAGACGTTCTTTTCAGAAGATTTTGGGGGCCAAGCTTGGACTATCGGTTGGATATGTAAACCAAACTACGTTCGAGCAGGCTAAGTATCCAAAATCACAAACCCCCGAAGATGGTAGAATGGAGTCGTATGACGCGAATGAAAAAGATGAGGCCGCGCAATGAGAGCCGCAAGAAAATGCGGTCCTACACGCGGGATGCGTTTCACGCGCTTCTCAATAGGGCCATCAGGACACCCGTCTCGAAGCCCTCTCCAAAATCGACCTGAACTGCTGGTTCCCATCATGTCTGCGGTTGTAGCGGAAGCTGTACTCATCCAAATAGCTCTGCAAGTACTTGGTCGAAACGGAGTGGTAGACTCCGCGAATCCCAGTCTTAATCAGCATCCAGAATCCCTCGACCGAATTGGTATGCGCCTTGCCCCGGACATATTCGCCGGAGCCGTGGTTCACGGTGCCGTGCCTGAATCCCATTGGCGAGCCGTCCGCTTGCCGCATGGTTTGAATGCCGCCGTAGATGGCGTATTCGTCGGTATAGATCACGCTACCGGGAACAACGTGGTCCCGAATCATCGGGAGAACGGTCGCGCCAGCGACGTTCGGCATGGTTTTGGCGATCACTTTACCGCCGCGCTGAACGATTGCGACCACGGGAGTCTTTTGCTCATCGGTGCCAGCCGGACGACCGCGAAATCCCTTGCGCCGTCCGCCGATGTAGGTTTCGTCTACCTCGACCGTTGGCCCCTCCAATTGCAGATCGCCGTCGGAAAGCAGCGAGCGGACCTGCTTGAAGATGCGCCATGCGGTTTTGTAGGTGACACCAGTCTCGCGCTGAATCTGCTTCGCAGAGATTCCGCAGCGGGTCGAACCCATGAGGTACATCGCGTAGAACCAAGTGCGGAGCGAAGTGCTAGACTTCTCGAAGATGGTTCCCTTGAGCGGATAGATATGGTTCCCGCAGTGGTCGCACGCGAAGGCAGTACGATTGCCCACGCGATGATGTTTGCGCTGCGCGTCGCACTTGCGGCAGTGCGCGATACCATCAGGCCAGCGCTGCTCCTTGATGTATTCGAGGCAGGCCGCGTCACTCGGAAATTCATTGTTGAAATCCCGCATGCTGTAGCGCAATTCTTTTGGGATGTGCTGTTTGACTCTCATAATGGGGATAGTCTACCAGACACCCCTACTTGTTGTCAAGGGATACTTGCCAAGTTTCGAGTAGAGAGTCACTTCGCGTATCGCTCTAGTGGGGATGTCGCGATGAAGGCTAGACGAATGTAGTCTACTGATGGGAACCGGACGAAGCTGCACCCACGGGCTGCCCGGCGGAAAGCTCACGGACCAGGTCGCCTACGAACGCCTTCGCGTCGCCGAAGAGCATCAACGTCTTATCCATGTAATACAGGGGGTTATCGATGCC